>NZ_DFPI01000010.1:34609-379010 GCF_002377215.1 Sphingobacterium sp. UBA3519 | reverse complement strand
AGTTTTTTTTCTTTTCTCTTTTCCGATTTCCGCGTTTAAAATAAACCCAGCGGGATTTTAAATCCTGCCAAACTCCCTTAAACCCTTCTTTTTTTTAGGACTCCTTCTCTCGAAGTAACCGTCCCTCCCTTGCGGAGTGGTGCAAAGATAGGGAGTTTACTAACAAACTTCCAAGCCTTTTGTTTATTATTTTTTAATATTAAAGTTAACTAACTGTAACATTGAACGATTCATTTAAGACAGCTATGCTTTAAACCGTCCTATCAGGTAAAATTAACCAATTAAACGGCCAAGCTGCTTGCTATAAATTTCAGTTCGCCCCCTTCCTTAACAAGCAATTTCACCGCTAAAAAAGCAAGCTAAATATATTTTACGACCTTCTTCAATATCATATAAGGTCGTTATCGAAACAAAAAAGGTCCAGACGAATGTCTGGACCTTCCTATATAAAATAATCGAGTAACGATTAATCTTCTTCTTTCGAAGCCAACAATTGATCGTACTCCTCGCGAGAGCCCACGATTAAATTGCTGTATTGACGGATACCTGTACCAGAAGGGATCAAGTGACCAACAATTACGTTTTCTTTCAAACCTAATAAGTTATCACGTTTACCTGCGATAGCAGCCTCGTTCAACACTTTTGTAGTCTCTTGGAAAGAGGCAGCAGAGATGAACGATTTCGTACCCAATGAAGCTCTGGTAATACCTTGCAACAATGGACTTGAAGTCGCCGGAATTGCTTCACGAACTTCAACAAGTTTTAAGTCACGACGTTTCAGACTAGAGTTCTCTTCTCTCAACTTACGTAAAGAAACAATTTGTCCCGGACGTAAATTATTAGAGTCCCCTGCATCAACAACAACTTTCTTGTCAAACAAAGAATCATTTTCTTCCATGAAATCCCATTTGTTAACGGCTTCTTTTTCTAAGAAACGAGTATCTCCTGGATCTTCGATGTTAACTTTTTGCATCATTTGGTGAACGATCGTCTCGAAGTGTTTATCGTTGATCTTCACACCTTGCAGACGGTATACCTCTTGGATACCATTCACAATGTAATGTTGCACTGCTGATGGACCTTTGATCGACAAGATATCCGCAGGAGAGATCGAACCATCTGATAATGGCATACCAGCTTTCACAAAGTCATTATCCTGAACAAGGATATGTTTAGAAAGAGGTACCAAGTATTTCTTGATTTGACCATCACGAGACTCGATAGACATCTCACGGTTACCACGTTTCACACCACCCAATGTTACCACACCGTCGATTTCTGTTACTACAGCAGGGTTAGAAGGGTTACGTGCTTCGAATAACTCCGTTACACGTGGTAGACCACCTGTGATATCTCGCGTTTTACCTGTAGAACGAGGGATTTTAACGAGGATACCACCTTCTTTCACTGTTACACCATTAGCAACTGCAACGTGGGCGCCTACCGGGATATTGTAGGTACGAATAACCTCTCCCGATTTATCAAGAATCTTGATGGATGGGTTTTTCGTTTTATCACGTGTTTCAATAATTACCTTCTCTTTGTGACCAGTTTGCTCATCTGACTCTTCACGGAAGGTAACACCTTCGATAATTGCGTCAAATTCAACTTTACCAGCAAATTCAGAAATAATTACTGCATTATATGGATCCCATTCGACCAATTTATCGCCTTTAGCTACTGTACCGCCATCCTCAACGAACAACTGTGAACCATAAGGGATATTTTGTTGGAATACGATTTTATTATGTGCATCAATGATCTTAACCTCACCAGAACGTCCTAAGACTACCTGATGTGTGCCATTATCGTTTGTTTGCGAAACAGTACGTACGTTTTCAAATTCGATTTTACCATCGTATTTAGAAATGATACTTGAATCAGCAGCAATGTTCGATGCCGTACCACCCACGTGGAAGGTACGAAGTGTCAACTGTGTACCTGGCTCACCAATTGATTGAGCGGCGATAACACCCACAGCTTCACCTAACTGAACACGCTTACCTGACGCCAAGTTACGTCCGTAACAACAAGCACAAACACCACGCTTAGACTCACAAGTTAATACCGTACGAATCTCAATTCCTTCGATACCTGCTTTTTCGATAGTTTCGGCAATTTCCTCAGTGATATCTTCATTTGCAGAAACGATCAATTCGTCAGTATCCGGATGAAGAACATCATGCAATGGTGTACGACCCAAAATACGATCGAACAATGGTTCAACAACATCATCATTATCTTTCAATGCTGTTGTATAAATACCACGTAAACCACCACAATCTTGTTCCACAACGATCATATCTTGCGCTACGTCATGTAAACGACGTGTCAAGTAACCCGCATCCGCTGTTTTCAATGCCGTATCGGCAAGACCTTTACGCGCACCGTGGGTAGAAATAAAGTACTCCAATACGGACAAACCTTCTTTAAAGTTTGACAAGATCGGGTTTTCGATAATCTCACCACCAGAAGTACCTGATTTTTGAGGTTTCGCCATCAAACCACGCATACCACATAACTGACGGATCTGCTCTTTCGAACCACGGGCTCCAGAATCCAACATCATGTAAACTGAGTTGAATCCTTGGTTATCATTCGAAAGAATATCCATAACGTGTGCCGTCAATCTGTTGTTGATACGCGTCCAGATATCGATGATTTGGTTGTAACGTTCGTTGTTTGTAATGAAACCCATGTTATAGTTATTCATTACTTCTTCAACCTCGTTAGTTGCTTGTTGAATCAATTCAGCTTTCGCAGCAGGAATGTTCAAATCTTCCAAGTTGAACGAAAGACCACCTTTGAAGGCCGTTTGATATCCCAATTCTTTCATATCATCCAAGAACTGTGCTGCACGGGCCATACCCGTAGTCTTCACAATTTCACCGATGATATTACGCAACGATTTTTTCGTAAGCAATTCATTGACAAATCCCATTTCATCAGGAACAACTTGGTTGAAGATCACACGACCTACAGTTGTTTCTAACAAGGTATCAACGATGCTACCATCTTTTTGTCTAACTTTTGTTTTTACTTTAATCCAAGCGTGAAGGTCAATTTGCTTCTCATTTAAAGCAATGATAACCTCTTCAGCCGAATAGAAAGTCATATCTTGACCTCTTACGATGTGATCGCCAGCAGTTCTACGGCCTTTAGTAATATAGTAAAGACCCAATACCATGTCTTGAGATGGTACTGTGATTGGAGAACCATTCGCAGGGTTTAAGATATTGTGCGCACCTAACATCAAGATTTGGGCTTCCAAAACTGCAGCATTACCAAGAGGTAAATGGACTGCCATCTGGTCACCGTCAAAATCGGCGTTGAACGCTGTACACACTAATGGGTGTAATTGAATAGCTTTACCCTCTACCAATGTAGGTTGGAAAGCCTGAATACCCAAACGGTGAAGCGTAGGTGCACGGTTTAGTAATACAGGGTGACCTTTCAATACATTTTCAAGGATATCCCATACAACAGGATCTTTACGATCAACGATTTTCTTAGCTGATTTTACTGTTTTTACAATACCACGCTCGATCATCTTACGGATGATAAACGGTTTGTAAAGTTCAGCAGCCATATCTTTAGGAAGACCACACTCGTGTAATTTCAAGTGAGGACCTACAACAATTACCGAACGAGCCGAATAATCCACACGTTTACCTAACAAGTTTTGACGGAAACGACCTTGTTTACCTTTCAAAATATCAGATAAAGACTTCAATGCACGGTTACCTTCTGTCTTCACAGCGTTCACTTTACGTGAGTTGTCAAACAAAGAGTCTACCGCTTCTTGAAGCATACGTTTTTCGTTACGTAAGATTACTTCAGGAGCTTTGATTTCGATCAAACGTTTTAGACGGTTGTTACGGATAATCACACGACGGTATAAGTCATTCAAATCCGAAGTTGCAAAACGACCACCATCCAAAGGCACTAAAGGACGCAATTCAGGTGGAATGATTGGAACGATTTTCACAATCATCCATTCTGGACGATTCTCGATATTTTCACGTGAACTACGGAAAGCTTCAACCACATGAAGACGTTTTAATGCTTCATTTTTACGTTGTTGAGAAGTTTCGTTAGCAGCTTGGTGACGTAAATCGTATGACAATTGATCCAAATCAATACGTTTCAACAAATCTTCCAACGCCTCAGCACCCATCTTGGCAACGAATTTTTGAGGATCGTTATCGTCTAAATATTGATTTTCTTTTGGTAAGGTATCTAAAATATCTAAATATTCTTCTTCAGTCAAGAAGTCCATAAAGTTGATACCATCTTCTTCCTTAATACCAGCTTGGATAACCACATAACGTTCGTAGTAAATGATCATATCCAATTTCTTGGTAGGAAGTCCCAATAAATAACCAATTTTATTAGGAAGAGAACGGAAGTACCAGATGTGTGCAACAGGAACAACCAAATTGATGTGTCCCATACGCTCACGACGTACCTTTTTCTCTGTTACTTCAACACCACAACGGTCACATACGATACCTTTATAACGGATACGTTTGTATTTACCACAGTGACATTCGTAATCCTTTACAGGACCAAAAATACGCTCACAGAATAAACCGTCACGTTCTGGTTTGTAGGTACGATAGTTAATCGTTTCCGGTTTTGTAACTTCACCACTTGAGCGTTCCAAAATAGTTTCTGGAGAAGCCAAGCTGATCGTAATCGAAGTGAAGTTGCTTTTAATTTTATTATCTTTTTTGTAAGACATACTTATTCAAAAGTTAAAGCTTTATAAAGAAGCTTTGAAGGACTGAGCCCTTCAAAGCCCTATTTGCTTAATTAATCCAATGTGATATCTAGACCCAATCCACGTAACTCGTGTACCAATACGTTGAACGATTCTGGTACCGATGGTGTCGGAAGGTTGTTACCTTTTACGATTGCCTCGTAAGTTTTGGCACGACCAACCACGTCATCCGATTTCACAGTCAAGATTTCTTGAAGGATGTTAGATGCACCGAATGCTTCCAATGCCCAAACCTCCATCTCACCGAAACGTTGACCACCGAATTGTGCTTTACCACCCAGAGGTTGTTGTGTGATCAATGAGTACGGACCAATTGAACGTGCGTGCATTTTATCATCTACCATGTGACCTAATTTCAACATGTAGATTACACCCACTGTCGTCGGTTGATCGAAACGGTCACCTGTCAATCCGTTGTACAAATATGTACGTCCAGATTTTGGTAAGCCAGCCTTCGCCACCCAATCCTGTACCTGATCCATTTCAGCACCATCAAAGATAGGTGTAGCGAATTTCACACCCAATTTTTGACCGGCCCAACCCAATACGGTTTCGTAGATCTGTCCCAAGTTCATCCGTGAAGGTACCCCTAGTGGGTTCAACACGATATCAACTGGTGTTCCATCCTCTAAGAATGGCATATCCTCATCACGTACAATACGTGCAACGATACCTTTGTTACCGTGACGACCGGCCATCTTATCCCCTACTTTCAACTTACGTTTTTTAGCAACGTAAACCTTAGCCATTTGCACAATTCCTGATGGAAGTTCATCACCGACAGATACTGCGAATTTATCACGTTTGAACGAACCTAACTCTTCATTAATTTTGATATTATAATTATGAAGGGCCATTTTGATCAACTCGTTTTTATCTTCGTCAGTTGTCCATCCCATTGGGTTGATGTTGTTGTAATCTAATTCAGCTAGGATTTTTTGCGTAAACTTAGCACCTTTAGCAACCAACAACTCTTTATAGACATTGTATACCCCTTGGCTTGTTTTACCATTCACTACAGTGAATAATTTTTCAACCAAACGATCTTTCAATGATTTAACGGCTCTATCGTGAGCAACCTCTAATTTCTCTAAAGTTTTACGCTCAACCTCTTTAGACATTTTCTTCGCACGCGAGAATAACTTCGTATCGATAACAACACCCTTTAATGACGGTGGAGTTTTCAATGAAGCATCTTTCACGTCACCAGCTTTGTCACCAAAGATCGCACGTAATAATTTCTCTTCTGGAGAAGGATCAGACTCGCCTTTAGGTGTGATTTTACCAATTAAGATATCACCACCACCAACTTCAGCACCGATACGGATAATACCGTTTTCGTCCAAATCTTTTGTCGCTTCTTCAGATACGTTAGGAATATCAGCTGTTAACTCTTCTTCACCACGTTTTGTATCACGAACTTCAAGTTCGAATTCTTCAATGTGAAGAGAAGTAAACCAGTCTTCTTTCGCTACACGCTCAGAAATTACGATCGCATCCTCAAAGTTATATCCTTGCCAAGGCATGAACGCTACTTTCAAGTTACGACCTAATGCCAATTCACCATTTTCAGTCGCATAACCTTCACATAATACCTGTCCTGGTTCAACTCGTTGACCTTTCTTAACGATAGGCTTCAAGTTCATACATGTATTTTGGTTGGTTTTCTTGAATTTGATCAATTTATATGTTTTGACATCATCATCGAATGATACAAGACGATCATCGTCGTTTCTGTCGTAACGGATTTTGATTTCATCAGCATCTACATATTCTACTACACCATAACCTTCCGCATTAATCAATGTACGAGAATCTTTCGCAACACGACCTTCAAGACCAGTACCTACAATAGGAGCTTGTGGACGCAATACAGGCACGGCCTGACGTTGCATGTTCGATCCCATCAATGCACGGTTGGCATCATCGTGTTCCAAGAAAGGAATTAATGAAGCCGCAATAGATGTAATTTGGTTTGGAGCAACGTCCATATAATCAAGCATATTAGGCTCGATAATTGGGAAGTCACCCTCATATCTGGCTTTCACTTTCGCATCTTCGAAATTACCTTTGTCATCATACAAAGCATTCGCTTGTGCGATTGTTTTACCATCTTCATCCTCAGCAGATAAATATACGACTGGCTCGTCAACCACAACAACCCCATCTTTTACCTTACGGTAAGGAGTCTCGATAAATCCTAAGTGGTTAATTTTCGCGTGTACAGCCAATGAAGAAATCAAACCGATGTTTGGACCTTCTGGCGTTTCGATTGTACAAAGACGACCGTAGTGTGTATAGTGAACGTCACGAACCTCGAAACCTGCACGCTCACGAGAAAGACCACCTGGGCCTAAAGCTGACAAACGACGCTTGTGCGTAATTTCAGCAAGAGGGTTAGTTTGGTCCATAAACTGAGACAACTGGTTTGTACCAAAGAACGAATTGATTACCGACGAAAGTGTACGTGCGTTAATCAAATCTGTAGGCGTAAATACCTCATTATCGCGGATGTTCATACGCTCACGGATGGTACGGGCCATACGAGATAAACCGACACCAAATTGAGCATATAATTGTTCACCTACAGTACGTACACGACGGTTTGACAAGTGGTCAATATCATCTACTTCAGCTTTAGAATTGATCAAATTGATCAAATACTTCACAATCGCAATGATATCCTCACGGGTTAATACTTTCGTATCATCCGGAGTTCCCAACTTCAACTTACGGTTGATACGGTAACGACCTACATCACCTAAATCGTAACGTTTGTCAGAGAAGAATAAACGATCGATGATACCACGAGCGGTTTCCTCATCTGGTGGTTCAGCGTTACGCAATTGACGATAGATATGTTCTACCGCTTCTTTTTCTGAGTTGGACGTATCTTTTTGTAAAGTGTTATATATAATAGAATAGTCCGCATTGTTTGACTCATCGTCTTTCGCTAAGATAATAGACTTAACGCCAGCTTCAATAATCAAATCAATGTGATCTTCTTCTAGAACAGTTTCACGCTCAAGGATAATTTCGTTACGGTCGATAGATACAACTTCACCTGTATCCTCATCCACGAAATCTTCTACCCATTTTTTCAATACCCTAGCCGCAAGACGACGACCAACATATTTTTTAAGACCAGATTTACTCACTTTTACTTCATCCGCTAAATCGAACAATTCTAAGATATCTTTATCCGAATCGTAACCGATAGCACGCAATAAGGTCGTAACTGGGAATTTCTTTTTACGGTCGATATAAGCATACATGACGTTGTTTACGTCAGTTGCAAATTCGATCCAAGATCCTTTGAAAGGAATTACCCTTGCAGAATAAAGTTTAGTACCATTTGTGTGTCTACTTTGACCAAAGAAAACGCCTGGTGAACGGTGTAATTGCGATACGATGACACGCTCTGCACCATTTACCACGAAAGTACCTTTAGGAGTCATATAAGGGATAGTCCCTAAATACACATCCTGAACAATAGTTTCGAAATCTTCGTGTTCTTCATCATTACAAGATAACTTTAACTTAGCCTTTAAAGGAACGCTATAAGTCAAGCCGCGCTCGATACACTCTTGGATATCATAACGTGGTGGATCAATGAAATAATCCAAAAACTCTAGCACAAAAATGTTTCTTGAATCAGAAATAGGGAAGTTTTCCGAGAATACCTTGAACAGCCCTTCCTGATGGCGGTTGTCAGAAGTAGTTTCTAATTGAAAAAACTCCTTGAAAGATTCCAATTGCACATCTAAGAAATCTGGATATTCCAATACTTTCTTACTTGTCGCAAAGTTTATTCTTTCTTGTTGAATATTATTGTTTGCCAAGGGAATATGAATTTTAGTTTTAAAAAAACTGCGCTTACACTTATGCTGTAAACCACCTTTCCACTGTGCCCAGCATATACACAGCATAGTGGCGTATTGATATAAATAGGAATAGACTCTGACGAAAAATCGTCAGAGTCTAAACCTTTTCGGGCTAATTAGTTGAGATTATTTAATCTCAACAACAGCACCAGCTTCTTCTAATTGTTTTTTCAAAGCTTCTGCTTCGTCTTTAGATACACCAGCTTTTAATTCTTTAGGTGCTCCGTCAACTAAATCTTTAGCTTCTTTCAAGCCTAATCCAGCTAAATCTTTAACCAATTTAACTACAGCTAATTTTTGACCACCAGCTTCTTTCAAGATAACGTCAAATGAAGTTTTCTCTTCTGCAGCAGCAGCACCACCTTCAGCTGGAGCAGCAGCTACAGCAACAGCAGCAGCAGCAGGCTCGATGCCATACTCGTCTTTTAAGATATCAGCTAATTCTTTAACTTCTTTTACTGTTAAGTTAACTAACTGTTCAGCAAGTTGTTTTAAATCTGCCATTTTATTTTGA
This sequence comes from Sphingobacterium sp. UBA3519, assembly GCF_002377215.1. NCBI lineage: Bacteria > Pseudomonadati > Bacteroidota > Sphingobacteriia > Sphingobacteriales > Sphingobacteriaceae > Sphingobacterium > Sphingobacterium sp. UBA3519. Next base: position 369,829 of record NZ_DFPI01000010.1, on the reverse strand, counting down.
ATTTTTGAATGTACTTTATAAAAATTGTTAATTAAATTGTAACGAATGTTTCTGTTCTAGAGGATTCGTTAACCTCTTTCTTCTAAAGCTTTTACTAAGCCAGCAACAGTATTTCCTCCAGATTGAAGAGCTGAAATAACATTTTTCGCAGGCGATTGCAATGCAGCGATAACATCAGCGATAAGTTCGTTTTTAGATTTAAGATTAACTAATGCAGTTAATTGGTTATCTCCAACGAATGCAGTTTGCTCAATGTAAGCAGCTTTCAATACTGGTTTATCACCAGCTTTGCGAAGCTCTTTGATCAATTTTGCAGGTGCATTTGCAACTTCAGAAAATAACATTGTAGAAGCACCTTTTAGTGTGCCAAAAATATCTTCTTCGTCAACACCAGCTTCGATCAATGCTTTTTTGATCAACGTGTTTTTTACCGCTTTAATTTCGATACCTTGCTCGAAACATTTGCGACGGATGCCATTTATTTTTTCAACTGTTAAATCAGCAGTATCGGCAATGTAAAAGTTACCGTAAGATTTAATCTGTTCGGCCAAAGCTAGAACAATTTCTTGTTTTTCTTCTTTTCTCATGATTAAATACCTGCTACTGATTTAGTCTCAATATGAATACTAGGACTCATAGTTGAGGAAATGTGAATACTTTTAAAGTAAGTTCCTTTAGCTGCAGATGGTTTCAAACGAGCCAGAGTTTGTAATACCTCTAGTGCGTTATCATATATCTTATCTGCATCGAACGACGCTTTACCAATAGAAGTATGGATGATACCGGTTTTGTCAACTTTGAAATCGATCTTACCACCTTTTACATCTGTTACAGCTTTACCAACTTCTGTTGTAACTGTACCAGTTTTAGGGTTAGGCATCAAGTTTCTTGGACCTAAAATACGACCCAATTTACCAACTTTAGCCATAACACTAGGCATAGTAATAATGATATCAACGTCAGTCCAACCACCTTCAATTTTGCTGATGTAATCATCTAAACCTACGTAGTCTGCACCTGCCGCTTTAGCTTCTTCTTCCTTATCAGGAGTACATAAAACTAAAACACGAACAGTTTTACCAGTACCGTGAGGTAATGTTGCAATACCACGAACCATTTGATTTGCTTTACGAGGATCTACGCCCAAACGAACGTCGATATCCACAGAAGCATCAAATTTGGTCAATGAGATTTCTTTAACTAAAGCCGAAGCTTCTTTTAAAGAGTATGCTTTACCAGCTTCAATTTTGGATAGTGCCGCTTTTTGATTTTTTGTTAATCTAGCCACTTTTCTTAAATTGATTTCTTAATTAATTGTTCCAAGGAGCATTACCTGATACAGTAATACCCATACTACGTGCTGTACCAGCTACCATTCTCATAGCAGCCTCTACAGTAAATGCATTTAAATCAGGCATTTTATCTTTAGCGATTGTCTCAACTTGTTCCCAAGTGATAGCCGCAACTTTTTTACGGTTAGGCTCGCCAGATCCACTTTTCAATTTAGCAGCGTCTTTCAACTGAACCGCTACCGGTGGAGTCTTGATGATAAAATCAAATGATTTATCAGCGTAAACTGTAATGACAACAGGCAATACTTGACCTGGTTTGTCTTGCGTACGAGCGTTAAACTGCTTACAGAAATCCATAATATTCACACCTTTAGCACCTAATGCAGGTCCTACTGGAGGTGAAGGATTCGCAGCTCCGCCCTTAACTTGTAATTTTACTAACGCACTGACTTCTTTTGCCATTTTGTTTTGAATTTAATTTTGTTAAATGTCTGTTAGTAAGTTGGAAGCAAATAACGTAACATTCATCGATCGGGACGTAACACCCCAACCGAGGTGCAAAGTTAATAAGAAGATTTGAATCCTGCAAGTATCTAACTTTTAATTTTTCAGGAATTTATACTTTTTTTATATAGTTGCCGAGATCGCACATCTTCCTACAAAAAATCTTGACACTTCTTTAGATATTAACACTAGAATTATCGGATTAAACAAATTCACATCAGTTCTATTGAACTTTAATAGACTTCAGCACCTTATCCAATGCCGGATCTTTCCCCTTGATAACATCATCAACACTCCGTACGACAGGAACATCAGGCATGACACCCCGCCCCGCTTCGTTTACTTGATAATAAGGTTTGACATCCATTAAGCCGAAACGCCAACGTAGATGGGAGTTTGGCAGTTTCAGTAAAGGAAGAACTCCCGCAACCGTACCGCTAGCTGCACCACCAGTTTCCTCGCCCACAAACACAGCCCGCTTCCCAACTTTTAAATTTGTAGCAATTAAACTCGCGGCAGAAAATGTCCCGCCATCAATCAATACAAATAAATCACCGCGATAGCGATTGCCTTTTGATTTTTCACTTTTACTCCCTGTAAGGTGGGTATAATTTCTCCCATCTTTGGAAAAGGTCTTTGTCCAGGATACAACCGCACTAGGTATGATAAATGGCGATAAAACGGGATAAGACCAGCCCGGCAATCCTTTTATCTGATAGAACGGCAACTTGAATTTTGAATTGATTACTGCTGGCTGAACAAATTGGAATTTATCCTCCTCTACCAGATAACTATACAGCTCCTTCACATCGAATAAGCGTCCGCCCAAATTGCCACGAAGATCCAAGATCAGGTATTGTACCGAATTAAGCTCCAGCCGATCAAAAATCCTTCTATAGGCTTCTTTTGGACGCCCATACGAAAAATCAACCACCTTCAGTAAAGCAACGCTGCTATCGCCTTTGACAGGGAAAGAGAGCTGTTTACTCATTCTTTTTAGATTGGCATTATAACCAAAGATTTTACGCTGCTTTTTTAGATCACTTTTCTTCTGATCAGGCTGGCGCACTTTTTTCACAGCTGTGGTCGTTATCCCTGACTTAGCCTTTGTATCGACACTGTCAAACCTTCTGACAACAATCCGCTCATATGTACTATCGGCCCGAGAGAACAAAACCGAGATAGAATCTTTATACCCCAGTTCCAATTGGTAAAACCGAGGCAATAAACGCTCAAAAGCCTGATCTATAAATGTCGTATTATAGCCGTCCGACGTAAAGGTCGGACGATATTTTGTATATAGATTTTGCGGTTGTATGCCTTCAATGGCAAGAATTTTAGAGCCTAGGACCAAGCTTGAATCTAACGTCCCATTTTTTGAGAGATAGAGTGTATTTTCCTGCCAATGGAAACCCAGCTGTGAAAAGGGACCCTTACTTTTTTGATAACGGACTTTATCCTTACCTTTTGGATCAAATTTGGAAATAAGAGGACTCAGCGTCATATGCCCCTGCCGAACTTGAGCCAGTACAGATGCTAATTCCAGCTGAAACTGGTTGGGCAATAAGGGTTGACGGATCGCAGCACGAAGGCTATCAAACTTAGTCTTTAACTGATTTTCCCGCACATACAGAAACAGGTCTGGATGCATTTTCCATAAGTTATGCTCAACATAGTTGATATCTTGCTGCATAGCTTCCACTGACAGGGGAGTTTCAATAAATCGATTGTACTTCTCGACATTTGCACAGCTTAATAATGTCAGCACATACACCAATACGAATAGATAAATAGTTGGCCTTTTCATTTGTAGTAAGATACAAAAAAAGCCTTTCAATTTTCATGAAAAGCTTTTCTCTATCGTTAATTACTAATCTTACTCTTTTTCTACTTGCATGTAGTTCAGTTCAAGTGGAGTCTTACGACCGAAGACTTTCACCATCACGATTAATTTCTTTTTATCTTCGTGGACCTCTTCGATTTCTCCGGTAAATCCGTTGAAAGGACCATCGTTTACTTTCACTGTTTCACCCACATAGTAAGGAACGTTAATGGTTTCACCTTGCTCGGCCATTTCATCCACTTTACCTAGGATACGATTTACTTCTGCTTGGCGTAAAGGGACCGCGTTACCGGCTTTATCTCCCAAGAAACCAATTACACTATTGATATTTTTGATGATGTGCTCTAACTCACCGTCAAGAGCTGCTTCTAATAATACATAACCAGGATAATAGTTACGCTCTTTAGCAACTTTCTTACCATCGCGCATCAAGTAGTATTTTTCCATTGGAATCAACACTTGAGGAATCAAGTGTTCAATACCTAAACGGCTAACTTCGGCATCAATATATTGCTTTACTTTCTTTTCTTTACCACTTACAGCACGAACTACGTACCACTTTAAACCTTGATCTGCCATAAATAAATACGATTGAAAAATTAAGAAGCAATACCGTACAAGAATTCTAACCCTACACTTGAGGCTTTATCCATTACAAAGACAACCAATGCAATAAGAAGAGAAGCAACAAGCACAATAACAGCTGAACTTTGTAACTGAGACCATGTAGGCCAAGTCACTTTCTCAGTGATCTCTACATAAGAGTCTTTAAAAAAATCAAGTACTTTTGCCATTTTAGTTTATCTGTTTTTATAAGCACGGGCACCAGGACTCGAACCCAGACCAAAGGTTTTGGAGACCTTCGTTCTACCTTTAAACTATGCCCGTGTATTTCTTATTTTGTGATGCAAATATAGTGTTTTAAACCACTTTCTGCAAATCTTTTTTTACTTTTTTTTATTCTAATCCGATAAATCGCTTATCGAAAAAATAAGCTAATCAACCTCAGTCGATTAGCTTATTTTATTTAGAATAATCTGATTCAGATTATAAAATTTCAGTTACCTGACCAGCACCTACTGTACGACCACCCTCACGGATAGCGAAACGTAGACCTTTTTCCATTGCAATAGCAGAAATTAATTTCACGCTGATTGTAACGTTATCACCTGGCATAACCATTTCAGTACCTTCTGGTAAAGAGATCTCTCCAGTTACGTCAGTTGTACGGAAATAGAATTGAGGACGGTATTTGTTGAAGAATGGAGTGTGACGACCACCTTCAGCTTTTGACAATACGTAAACCTCAGCTTTGAAATGATCGTGAGGAGTTACTGAACCTGGTTTACAGATAACCATACCACGTTTGATATCAGTTTTCTCAATACCACGTAACAATAAACCTACGTTATCACCAGCCTCACCGTAATCTAAGATTTTACGGAACATCTCAACACCTGTTACTGTAGATTTCAAGTTCTCAGCACCCATACCTAAGATCTCAACTGGATCACCAGAGTTGATTACACCTCTTTCGATACGACCTGTAGCAACTGTACCACGACCTGTGATCGAGAATACGTCTTCTACTGGCATCAAGAAAGGTAAGTCAGTCAAACGTGGAGGAATTGGAATGTAGTTATCTACAGCATCCATTAATTCCATGATTTTCTCAACCCACTCAGGCTCACCGTTCAATGCACCTAAAGCAGAACCTTTGATTACAGGGATATCATCACCAGGGAATTCGTAGAATGATAATAACTCACGAACTTCCATTTCAACTAAGTCTAACAACTCAGGGTCATCAACTAAGTCAGTTTTGTTCATGAATACTACTAACGCAGGAACACCTACTTGGCGAGCCAACAAGATGTGCTCACGAGTTTGAGGCATAGGACCATCAGTCGCAGCAACTACGATGATAGCACCGTCCATTTGAGCAGCACCAGTTACCATGTTCTTAACGTAGTCAGCGTGACCTGGACAGTCAACGTGTGCATAGTGACGGTTAGCTGTAGAATATTCTACGTGTGCAGTATTGATTGTGATACCACGCTCTTTTTCTTCAGGAGCAGAGTCAATTGAATCAAATGAACGAGCTTCTGACAAACCTTTATCAGCCAATACTTTAGTGATAGCAGCTGTAGTTGTAGTTTTACCGTGGTCAACGTGACCGATAGTACCAATGTTTAAGTGTGGTTTACTACGGTCAAATTTCTCTTTTGCCATGTTTATGCGAATTAGTAATTATAAATTATTTCTATTTGTTATATACTCTTGCTTAACTTTACACAAGTACGAGCCAAAGATGGGATTTGAACCCACGACCTCTTCCTTACCAAGGAAGTGCTCTACCCCTGAGCTACTTCGGCTTACTAAAAAACCTTATTTACGTATTAATGCCCCCACCTTTAGATACATTATTATCAAAGAAGATAGAGACTAAATTTAATACTTGAAAAATTTGAGCGGAAGACGAGGTTCGAACTCGCGACCTATAGCTTGGAAGGCTATCGCTCTACCAACTGAGCTACTTCCGCTTAATAATTAGAAACTAGAGTAAATCTAACACCCTAATTAAAATAAAGTGTGGAGGGAGAAGGATTCGAACCTTCGAAGCCGAAGCAACGGATTTACAGTCCGTCCCATTTGACCGCTCTGGAACCCCTCCAGACCTGTAACTTTCGTTACATTTAGAGCCTCTTATCGGAATCGAACCAATGACCTACTGATTACAAGTCAGTTGCTCTACCAGCTGAGCTAAAGAGGCTTCTAATATCTTTATTTAAACTTACATTCTATCAACGTCTGACCAAGTATCCCTACCTTTTCAGCGAGTGCAAATATCGAATTTACTTTTGATTTCTGCAAGTTTATTTTTTATTTTTTTTTCATTTAAAGAACTAAGCAAACTTTCGTTGTTTTGAACCGTTGTTCCCTTGTTTGCTGATGCAAAGATAGACACAAAACTCACTTTACAAAAATATTTATCAAAAAAAAACGACAGTTTTTGGCAATTATACTGATATGCAGCACAATAATTTTTGATAGTATATTTACCTGTTTTGGTTATTTGGCTAATATACTATCTTTGGGCATGCAAATTTTACCGCAATCACTTTCAAAACTTACCCGATACTCCGTACTATTTACGGTACTTTTAATGGGATCGGCCGAATTGAAAGCTCAAAATATTATTCAAAAATTGAGTAAAAAATTTCTTTCCGCTGAAAGAGATTCGACACGTTCGGGTAGTTTTATGGTATTACCGGCCGTTGGCTATGCGCAGGAAACGGGTGTCGAATACGGCCTGGCCAGTGCTTATAATTTTTATCTGGACAAATCTGATCCCAAAATCCGCACCTCCACCGTCATGGTCATGGGAACCTTTACATCCAATAGTCAGTCCAACTTCAAACTGCAGACCGATCTTTGGACTAAAAACAACGACTACCATCTGATTAGTGAAATACGCTACCGCAATTGGCCCTTTAACTATTATGGTATCGGTATGGACACTTGGAAAGCAGATGAAGAACGCATTGATCAAAAATTATTTCGCGTCAAACTCGAAGCTGAGAAAAAAATCAGCAACGGCCTTTATTCGGGTATCAACATTCAATACGATAACTTCACCATTCGTAGCGATAGTGCCGATCGCATTTTCAATCATTCTGATCTTATTGGAAAGCATGGCGGACAACAGCTACTCCTAGGTCTTTCGCAATTGTTTGACAATAGGGACAACGTTTCTTATACAACAAAGGGGTATTATGCTAAATTGCGGCTGGCCTATGCACCAAAGTTATGGACAAGTACGGATTTTACAGGAGCAAATCTTGATGTAGATCTCCGTGGCTTTATTCCCCTGCACAATCAAGTCACGCTGGCCCTTCAAGGAATCTTTCGTTCCACATTTGGAAAAACCGTCCCATTTTACAACTACCGTGAGCTCGGTGGCGACATGATGATGCGCGGTTATTACCTCGGACGTTATCGCGATAAGAATTATCTGGCCTCGCAGGCTGAACTGCGTTATCGTTTTCATCCACGCTTTGGTATCGTTGGATTTTCAGGGCTCGGATCGACCTTTTCCAAGGAAAATAGCAGCCGATATATCGCAAACTATGGCGGTGGTTTGCGTTACTTCTTCAGTCTCGAACACAATAGCAGTATACGCTTTGATTATTCTTTTGGTGAACAAAGACCCGGAGAAAAAAGACAGTCGGGTTTCTATTTGTCCCTAAGTGAAGCTTTTTAATAAACAAGAGCATCCATAAATTTATGGATGCTCTTGTTTATTCTTGCCTAATGACATCCAACTTTTCCTTTTTCCCCTCCTTATCCAATATTGCAAGCTTTAAATAATATTTTAGGTCCAAAAGACCAGTGACTGGATGTCCGATCGCTCACCATGCATTGGTAGCAACAGCAGCCTAAAACCGAATCAGAAAATTCTCTTTTCGCTGTTCTTTCCTAAAGAAAACCAAACCAACGCGATATAAATCGATCGTAACCACCACGCGATCATCTTTTTTAATCTTATCCCAATAGGCTTCCCTCTTCTCCGATTGATGAGGTTCGTTTATAATCAATAGATCTCGATCGTCAATATTTTCCAAAAAATTAAGGTCAAGATCTTCCCGATCAATATAATAAATATGTCGATAGGCATAACTTCCACATTGCTGCTGCAGGAGACTAGCGTAACTTTCCTGAGGCCGATCGGCCCAATAGCTAAAATTGTCGTAGGCAAATGTCGTTAATAATCGATCGATTAATGCATACTTTTTCTGTTCTACCTTGCTCTCGTTTTGAATAGTTTGTGGTAATTGTGAAACGCTCGCTTTGGATGTCTTTTGATAGATTACTTCGTCTACCAATTTATAAACAAAAGGAGAATGGGTCCCATGGCGACTATGGGATATAAAATAATGCCGCCAATACTTAAGCATGTAGTTCATTTCGCTGCAAACATCGCTAAATTTTATGATTTTTCACATGGAACATCACGCTTTATTTGCTCGACCAACGTGATTATCAAGACAAGAAAGAAATTTTGCCGCCGGATAAATGGTGTTAAAACTGAAGCACAAAAACACTCCCCTCGCCTTCTGTACTATTGAGGAAAATAGTCCCTTTGTGCAAAAGCATGATCTGTTTGCTAAGGGTGAGGCCGACCCCTGTACCCGTTTTCTTTGTTGTAAAAAATGGCGTGAAGATCTGTTCCTGGAGATCGGCAGGAATTCCGGCCCCATTATCTTCAATCCGGATCTGCACTTTTCCGTCTACTTCAAGAGCAGATAAACTGATATAAGCCTCTTCCCTATGTTTAACCGCATCAATGGCATTCAACATTAAGTTGATAATAACCTGTTCGATCAAGTTAACATCTGCAGACAGCACTAATCGGGTATTTTTCAGAATAATATCAACATCAATATTTTTTTGGATCAGTGTAGGCTCAAGCAATTGATAGATATGTTCAAATAACTGAGAAATCTGAATCGGCGCCAGCTGAGGCTGATCGACCTTATTGATCATACGATAACTCTTCGCAAAATGTAAAAGTCCTTCGCTACGACGTTTGATGGTGGAAATGCCTGTTTTTAAATCATCAATATCTTCAGTTCCTTTAAAATGGTCCAAACGACCGTTTAAGGTTTCAGCCAGTGAGCTGATCGGAGCGATGGAATTCATGATTTCATGTGTCAGTACACGTAATAACTTGTGCCATGCTTTTGTCTCAGTCTCATCAATTGCTTCGTTGATATTTTGGTACACCACAATGCGAAACAAGGCGTCCTGTGTTTCAAAGCTTGAGCTCTGAATCAATAGCTTTATTTTTCCTTTACTTGACTGAACGGACTCCATCTGCTGCTGTCCATTTTCAAGTAACATGGTTTTTTCATAAAGATCATTGTTTTTTTTCTTTAGCCCGGCAATGTTCCCGAGATGCGGCAAGTGAAACAGTTGCTTAAATGCTTCATTCACCCACATGACCTTACCACTATCCATCTCGTAAAAGATAATCGCCGAATTCAGCATATTGATCACACGATCCAGATATTGGTGCTGAATCTCCTGCTTAATGCTGATTTCCTTATAAGTCTCGTTGATCTGATTAAAGGCCGTAAAAAGCTGCCCTTCCACTGACTTTGTATTTTTCACCAAGAACCGCCTGGTAAAGTCGCGGTATTTGACCGCTTCGGAAAATTCTATCAGCTGCCGGGCCAAAAAATTATACTGTGCATATAGGTTAAAGCCCAGATAAAGCATAATACAAAAGATCAAAGACGCCTGCACGTATTCACCCTTTAGCAGCAAATAAGCACTCATGAGAGCAGCTGCTAGCAGTACTATAATCTTAATCGCATTTAAGATTTTTCCGTGCCTCATCGACTAAATATCATATTTCTCCAGACGTCTATAAAGCGCAGCTCTTGTCAGTCCCAATTCTTTTGCTGCCTTACTGATATTTCCGTTGTAACGCTCAATCGCCGATTTGATTGCTTTACGTTCCAATTCTTCCAGGTTTTGACTGCTAGGACTAGATTCGACAATGCGGTTATCTATTTGTTGTTCTATTGGCGAGAAAAAGAGATCATTTCCAGCAATACTGAGCTGATCAGCCATAATAACGGCACGCTCGATGCTGTATTGGAGTTCCCGGACGTTGCCCGGAAAATGATAGGCAAACATTTTCTTAACCGCATCCGATTCAAAGCCTTCAATCCGTTTATTGTATTTCTTTGAATAGATATCGAGAAAATGATCAGCCAATAGCTTGATGTCCTCTCCTCGTTCACGTAAGGGCGGTACTTGAATTTCAACGGTATTGATCCGATAAATTAAGTCTTTTCGAAAACGACTTTCATCCGCGAGTTGTTTAAGCGGTACGTTCGTTGCTGAAATTAAGCGTATATCTACCGAGATTGGCTGATAGGATCCCAGGGGGGTCACCTGTCTATTCTGCAATACAGTCAACAATTTAGCTTGCTGCTGTAAAGAGATATTGCCAATTTCATCGAGGAACAATGTCCCGCCATTCGCCGCTTCGAATCGCCCTTGACGGTCTTCACGCGCATCCGTAAATGCGCCCTTCTTATAACCAAAAAGCTCGCTTTCAAATAATGTTTCTGTCAGCGCCCCGACATCAACCTTAACGTAAGTCCGATCGGAACGCAGTGATCTTCGCTGAATGGCTTGAGCAATCAGGTCTTTCCCGGTCCCATTTTCCCCTAATATTAATATATTGGCATCTGTAGGCGCTATTTTCTCCAACTTGTATTGCAGTTCGTCCATAACAATGGAGTTACCAATCAAATCGGGACTGTTCGCACTGCTGAGCAAGGAACTTTTACTTTTCTTTTCTTTATTTTTTGATTCAGCAAGAGCGCTTTCGATCGTTGCCAGCAACTGCTCATTTTCCCAGGGCTTCACCACAAAATCCGAAGCTCCCTGCTTCAATGATTTTACGGCCAGATCAACAGCTCCATAAGCTGTTATCATAATCACATGTATCTGTGGGAACTTTTCTTTGATTCGAGACAACCAATACAAGCCCTCATTACCGGTATTGATTGTACTTTTAAAATTCATATCTAAAAGCACCAGATCGTAAGGTATCTTCTCCAAATGTGCGATAAGATTCTCCGGATTAGGCTCGACCTGAATATGGCTGACTTTAGGTTTAAGCAAGATTCTCGCTGCCGTTAGTAAGTCCTGATCATCGTCAACCACTAAAATTGATGCTTTTTTCATCTTTTCAAATTATGATTTTCTTTATTTTAATGGAATTAAAGAACTTGTCACACGCTATGTGATTTTTCCATGTGCTAAAATACGAAGACACTAATATAGCTATAAATTTAACGAGCCTGCGTAATAATCATTGATATATTTTTGCAGCAGCCATTCGTATTGTTTTACCAACAATTGAATTTGGCTGTTATCGTATTTATTTTTCGCGGTCAAAAATATTACTGAATTACTATTTCCTAATTCGAAAACGACTTTGGCAATACGAAAAGATTCGGCGTAATTTTCATTTTGACTACGCAATTGTGTAATCATATTGCTTGCGTTCTGTAAGTTAAAAACAGCATTGGACGTTTCAGTACGGAGATTATTTAATTCCATTTCCCTACGGAATTTTACGGATTCCAAATCCAATTTTGCCAGTTTAACTTGATTTCGGACCTGAAATCTGTTAAAAATAGGTATAGAAAGCCCTAAAGAAATAGATTTACCTAAGTTGTTATTTACCTGATCCCAAAATTTCTCTGATTTTGTATTCGAAAAATTTGAGTTTATTCCAGCCCCTAAACTCAGTGATGGCCAATAAGCCGCCTTCGCGACTTTTATATTCTTTTCCGCAGCTTTAATCCGCCAATTTAGAGCAGGAATATTTGGTAAAGCTTCGGTAGCGAGCTGAAAAAGCTCTTCAGAAGATAATTTTCTTCCATCTTCATTATATTCTGGTGTCTGCAACTCACCAAGCTGCTGTTCATCAATATTTAGAAGATTAGCTAATTTAACCCGATAAGCATATAACAACTGTCGATTATTCTGAATTGTATTTATGTCATTGGAGAGTTGTCCTTTCAAGTCAAAATAATCTCCAGGATTAATTGCACCTTCCTTATGCATAGACTCGGCCCTATTGACCTGCTCCTTTGTAACCTCAGTCTGCATTTCAGACTGTCTCAGTACATCTTTTGCTGTGAGCACTTGGATAAAACATGTAATGACATCTAAACGTAACGTATTGATCTGAGAATCGAACTCCAATTTGCTGGCCGACTTTGCATCTGCCTTCATGCGGATATCATAAAGCAAACCCAATCCTCTAAATAGCGGAATATTGGCATCAATACCATAACTTCCAAATTCGCTATTGTTATTTACATACTGTTTGGTAGATTCATCAAAGAATCTACCGAAACTGAATACATGATTCATATTTGCGTTCAGATTGGGCAATCTATTCGCTTTGGCCTGCGCCAAATTCACCTCCGCACGCTTCACGTCCAGTTCATTCTGCAATAAGGTTGGATTGGCCTTTATTGCCAACTGAATACACTCAGCTAAGCTCCGCTTGGTAATTTGTTTATCGTCGACCGCTGCAATTGTTGCTGTCCCAGCCACTCTTTCCGTTAATCGCTGCTCCGTCTGTTGCGCCCCTGCCTTGGCATAACTCAATAAAAAGCATAATGTACTATATATATAGACTCTCTTCATATCCAGTTTTTATTTTCTTGCTGACCATCGCCATGCCAAACAACAAAAACACTAACTATCAAATAGATACAAAAAACATATTTTCAAAAATGTTCATTAATGAACAGTCGGTGTGCGTAGTTGGACAATAGCAAAGACAAACTGTATAAATAGCAGAATAATTCAAATCAAGTTCGATAGTTATTCTTCCATTCAATGGATATAAGTCGGTACTTCTTCGGTTTTTCTTCGGTTGTGACCGAAGAAGCACCGAAGAAGTACCGAACAAGCTCCGACTAAGCACCGAACAAGCTCCGAGTAAATAACGAAAGTAATATAGTTAAATCCTAAATTTTAACAGACCATTTTTACAAACCTTTAGGACCTATCGGTCAATATAGCGACCTACCCCTTACCTAATTTACCCAACCAGGGTAACCTTTGCCCCACCGGAACTAATGTGCTTCACGGCAGTTAGCTTATATTTGCTAAAAGTGCTTCAGTTGACGCCCAAAACAGCAAAAAACTTCCAGTTGTACGCCTTCGTACAAGAAGTGTCCGCTATCGAACACCAAGCTTAAAACTAAACAAAATAAGGATCTATCAATCAATAGTTTACATTCTTGGCACAGCTTTCATAGTTACATACAAAATTGATATTAAATTATGGACAGACCTTTAGAAAAGAAGAAGTGGAATAGCAAACGTATCATGACTATTGTGGGGGTTGCTGGCTTAGTTGGATTGATCAGCGCCAGTTTCTATTTTACCTCCGGCAAAAGCAAACTGAATGTTGAAGCTGACCGCATCTCTATTGTCGAAATAAAAAATGGAAACTTTCAAGAATTTATCCCGATAAATGGCACCGTGCTTCCTATTAGTAGTATATACCTCGATGCTTCTGTTGGCGGACGCGTCGAAGAAAAATTTGTAGAAGACGGAGCTATCTTAAAAAAAGGGGATGCAATCATGCGTCTTTCCAATACCGATCAGGAGCTTACCCTGGTACAACAAGAAACGCAAGTGCTCAATCTATTGACACAGTCACAAATTGCGCAGACCAATGCACAACAAGCATCAATTAACAACCGCAACCAAATGGCTGATGTAGAACAGGCCTATCGGGAAGCGGAGCGGATCTATAATCTAAACAGAAAATTACTTAACGAAAAAGCCATTGGTACACAAGAGTTCGAAAAATCAAAGAACGAATACAACTATCAAAAAGAACGGGTCAACTTGACCAAACAGATCCTGAAACAGGACGAAATCTCCAATGCACAAAAAACCAATCAGGACAAACAAACTTACCAACGCACGCAGAGTGCATTGGAACTGATGAAAAGGAAAATTGGCGACTTGATTGTTAGGGCACCTGTTGACGGGCAATTGACCGCCTTCGATGCAGAGATCGGGCAAAATAAAAACGCCGGGGAACGATTGGGACAAATCGACGTCTTAACAGGATTCAAAGTGCGTGCTGACATCGATGAACATTATATCAACCGTATTTTCCCAGATCTACAAGGGGAGTTTTCTATCGGTGAAAAAACCTACAAACTCCGTATCAAGAAAGTCTATACACAAGTCACCAATGGCCGATTCCAGGTTGACATGGAGTTTATCAATGATGTTCCCAAAGGGATCCGCCGTGGACAGACTTTACAAATACGTTTGGCATTAAGCGATGAAACCAAAGCGTTATTGCTGGCAAAAGGCGGTTTTTATCAACAGACCGGTGGTAACTGGATCTTCAAATTGGATAAAAATGGAAGTACAGCATATCGTGTCGATATCCAATTAGGAAGACAAAATCCGGAATATTATGAGGTTATCAAAGGTCTACAACCGGGCGATAAGGTTATCGTATCGAGCTATGAGACCTACGATAAGGTGCAAGAGCTAAATATTAAAAAGTAACATCCTAGCGGTTATCGAGCACATCATATCTCTCGATAACCGCTTTTATCATACGACTTAATTATGATTAAAAACTTTATTAAAACCGCACTTCGCAACCTTTGGAAAACCAAGGGGTACAGCTTTCTTAATATTTTTGGATTGGCGGTCGGTATCGCTGCGGCATCGTTGATTTTTTTATGGGTTGAAAGCCAGTTGGGCTACAACGATAATTTCGCCAACAAAAAGAATATCTATGTTGTCAAATCAAAACAGACTTACGATGGTGCTACTTATGTATTCGAATCGACACCTGGACCATTTGCCCAAAGCGTAGCAAAAGAAATACCCGGTATTAAGCATGCCGTTCGCATGAGCTGGAATTCGCCCATGTTATTTTCTGTAGGAGACAATAATATATTTCAGACAGGGGTATATGCCGATGGCTCCATTGCAGATGTGCTTTCCTTGGATTTTTTGGAGGGTGATCGAAATACCGCCTTCGATCAGGTCAACAATATCGTGTTATCAGAAACAGCTGCCCATAAATTATTTGGTAACCGCCCGGCATTGGGAAAAACCGTCAAAACAAACAATACTGAGCCATTTATTGTTGCAGGGGTAATCAAGGACCTACCCAAAAATAGCAGCTATGATTTTCAATGGCTGATTCCTTTCAAAAAGTTTGAAGCTGGTCAGGATTGGTTGGAAAACTGGGGAAACAATGGCGTACAAACATTGGTTCAGGTCGAAGATAATGCCAATGTTGACCAGATCAACAAACAGATGATGGATTTTGTCAAACGCAAAACCAATGGTGAGGTCACGTTCTCACAAAATTACCTCTATCCAATGGAACGTTGGATTACGTACAACCAATTTGACAATAGCGGAAATGAAATAGAAGGCGGTATTAAAAATATACGTCTATTTACCTTTATTGCTTGGGTTGTTCTATTAATTGCCTGCATCAATTTTATGAATCTCGCAACAGCAAGGTCAGAAAAAAGAGCAAAAGAAGTGGGTATGCGTAAAGTTGTTGGCGCAAGCCGCAAATCTTTAGTGACGCAATTCCTAGGGGAATCGCTCGTATTGGCAACCATCTCTTCCTTGGTAGCCTTGTTGCTGATTTACATCTTAATCGGTCCTTTCAATGAAATGATAGGCCAAGAGCTGAAGGTTAATTTATCGGCACCTTTACACCTCCTTTTTCTGTTGGTAATTACCCTTGCCTGTGGCCTATTTGCAGGTAGCTATCCCGCATTTTTCCTATCCGCATTCAAACCACTAACGACAATTAAAGGTGCGAAGCAAAAAGCTGGAAGCGGAAGTCTTGTACGCAAAGGATTGGTGATTTTACAATATACGGAATCCGTCGTTTTGATTATCTGTACCATTATTATCTACCAACAGATTCAGCACAACAAGAACAGGGATCTCGGATTTGATAAGAGTCAGGTGTTGACAACAGCGCTACAAGGCGATATGGCCAAACATCTCCCACTGATTAAAAATCAATTATTGGCAACAGGAGTTGTGCAAGAGGTCGGTGTCAGTGATATGAGTATACTCAATATCAACTCCAATACGTCCGGTTTTAGCTGGGATGGAAAAGATCCAAATGCTAGTATTTTGATTGGCATGTTACGTTCTGATGAAGGTCTTATTCCAGCTTTGGATCTAAAGCTTTCTGACGGTAGAAACTTCCATCAAAATTTTGTAGGTGATAGCACCTCGGTTATCATCAACGAAGCATTTGCAAAACTGATCAAAAAAGATGGCCTTGTGGCCGGTAGTATCATCAGTTACGGTGAGGAAAAGTTCACCATCGCCGGTGTCGTCAAGAACTTCGTTTATAACAATGTGTATGCCGATCCTGAGCCGATGCTATTTCTACCGATGAATAGAGATAATGGCATCATGACCATCAAGACAAAGGCTGGAGTAGATTTACCAGATGCCATTCAACAAATCGAGAAGGTCATCGTCAAAAATAACCCGGGCTTCCCCTTTGACTATAAATTTTTAGATGATAGTTTCAATAATAAGTTTAAAGCTGAGCTTTTTGTACAGCAACTATCCAGTGTATTTGCACTGATGTCTATCATTATATCCTGCCTAGGCCTGTTTGGTTTAGCCGCCTTTGCAACAGAGCAACGCGCAAAAGAAATCAGTATTCGTAAAGTCCTGGGGGCCTCTGTTTCGGGACTTATCCAAATGCTCAACCGTGAATTTGTTACGCTTATAGCGATCTCCTGTATCATTGCCTTTCCTATTGCATGGATGATTATGAGCAAATGGTTAACCAACTATGCACATCATGTAGAGATTTCCTGGACCATCTTTGTCATCAGTGCTGTAGCAGCAATTGTAATTGCCCTACTGACGATCAGTTCACAGGCATTTAAAGCAGCGATAGCCAATCCGACGAAGACTTTAAGAGATCAATAAACAATTAAATAAACAGAATTTAATAACAGAAATAATAACTGTCCAAGGCAATATCGCCAAGGATCCAAAACATAAAAACCATGAGCACAAAAAATATGATCAAGATCACAAACCTTCAAAAGTATTACCGCACTGAAGAAGTTGAAACCGTCGCATTAAACAACCTAAACATTCATGTCAAAGAGGGCGAGTTTGTTGCTGTAATGGGTCCTTCGGGCTGTGGAAAATCGACTTTACTCAATATTATCGGATTGCTGGATGATTTGGATGAAGGAAGCTATCTGTTCAACGAGATTGAAGTTGCCAAATTCAAAGAACGTGGTCGCTCAGATCTCCGCAAACATAACATTGGTTTTGTATTCCAGAGCTTCAATCTAATCGATGAACTAACAGTATTTGAAAACGTGGAACTTCCACTGGTTTATACCAATGTTCCAGCTGCAGAACGCAAAAAGCGTGTAGAAGAAGTTTTGGAAAAAGTCCAGATCATGCACCGCCGAAATCACTTTCCACAACAGCTCTCCGGAGGTCAGCAACAACGTGTGGCCGTTGCTCGCGCTGTCGTGAATAATCCAAAATTGATTCTTGCCGATGAGCCTACAGGTAACCTCGATTCCAATAATGGTAACGAAGTCATGCAACTCCTGACTGAATTGAACGAAGCCGGCACAACCATCGTCATGGTAACACATAGTGAACACGATGCAAAGTTTTCTGACCGTGTAATCCGCATGCTAGACGGGCAAGTGATTATGGAAACAACTTCGGTATAAAGACACACATATATAACCAAGATATTTATCCTAATAACCTGTAAATGATGAGCACGATTAAATTAATTTTCAGACAACTATGGCGTAACCGTCTTTTCACATTTTTAAATGTATTTGGGCTTGCCATCGGAATAAGTGCCTGTTGGCTTATTTTCCGTATCGTCAATTATGAATTTAGTTTTGATCAGCATCATCCGAAAAGTGAGCAGATTTACAAGGTCCATACCTCCTATGAAGAAAAGGATAAATTAGATCATTTCGATGGTGTTCCCGCACCATTACCGGCATATATTAAGGAAAACTTTGTTAGTGTTGAACTGACTGTACCCATCTTTAAACAATACTTCGAACGTGTCAGTAATATTGGCGACACGCAGAAAATAGAGTTTGAAGATCAACCCGATATCATCGGTACCACGGGAGACTATTTCAAAATGACACCTTATGTTTGGTTAGCTGGCGACCAAAGGAATATACTAAAAAATAGCCATGAAGTCATCCTGACAGAATCGCGGGCTAAATTGTATTTCCCAAACAGGTCAATAGACCAAATCATAGGACAGACTTTGTCCTATGATAGTACATTATACAATGTCACCGGCATTGTAAAAGATCTAGCCCATCCAAGCAGCTTTTTGGGTAAAGAATTTATCCAGATTCCAGAAAAGGAATGGAATAGCACAAACTGGAACAATTCAAATTCAAATTGGCAGCTCTTTATTAAGGTAAAATCATCGGCTTCCCTTCCTAACCTCATAAAGACAGCCGATAAAAAGGCCTATGAGATGACGCATGCCGAATTTGACAAGTTTGGGTTTAAAATGCATGTAAACACAGTACCTTTAAAAGACTTACATTTTACTTCTTACGCGCAAAATAATGTTAATAAGAAAATAATGTATGGCCTAATCGGCATAGGTATATTTTTGCTTCTACTCGCCTGTGTCAATTACATCAATCTCGCTACCGCCCAAATCCCACAACGCGCTAAAGAGATTGGTATCAGAAAGACATTAGGAGAAAGCCAGAAAAGAATTACAAAGTCCTTTTTGTTGGAAACATTTTGCATTACGGCTTTTTCGGTACTTTTATCATGGCCTTTACTTATTCTCATTCAAACAGTTTTAGCCTCCTATATCCCCGATCAGCTCAAGTTGTATCCCGATCCGTGGGGAGTATCGCTATTTTTAGCAACACTTACAATCACGATTACCTTAATTTCCTCGGGTTACCCGATTTTACTAACAAACAAAGTCAAGATTGTTGAAGTCATTAAAATCTCAAATGCGCAAAGTCTCAAATTTGGCAATCTTTCTTTTCGGAAAATGCTCATTATATTTCAATTTTTGATTGCTCAGCTATTTGTTATTTCAACTTGCATCATTGGTCTACAGTTGAAACATGCGCTACAGAATAACTCCGGCTTCGATAAGGATGCGATTATTACCCTACGTTTCCCGAGTAAAAGCTACCAGGACAGTAATGTTGATCCTTTTGTTTTTAAGCAAGCGATTAAGCACATCACAGGTGTAGAGCAGGCTTCCTTGGGGCATCTGCCCATGAGTAACGATCATTGGGGAAATGCCTTGTTTGCGAAAAGTGATACGGGACAGGTACAAGCTGATGTACAAATGAAATTTGTCGACCAAGATAACTTTAAGCTCTATAATTTTAAAATGCTTGCTGGCCGCCCGCTGCAGTTGGCCGATACGAGCACTGGCATCGTGTTAAACTTAGCCACCGTTCAAAAGTTAGGCTTTAAATCTGCTGAAAATGCTGTAGGTAGCTTTGTCACGTACACAGACAAACAGCGGCAGATTGTGGGTGTAACCGACAATTTTCACACAAAAAATCTCCATGCAGCCATTCAACCTGTTGTCATGCTGAGCTCTATTAAAAAATGGGAATTAAACAGACTAAGCGTCAAACTCAATAGTAATTCAACTACCTGGACGGAAACTTTAAAACAGATTGAGAAAGAATGGAAAAAATATTATCCAAAAGCCCCATTCAAATATGATTTCTATGATCAGCAAATCAAAGAACTCTATAGCAGTGATCTAAAATTCTCGAAGATTATCAATCTATTTACATCGACGACAATTCTCATCAGCTGCCTGGGATTGATCGGTCTGGTTACCATCACCACGGTACAACGTACCAAAGAAATTGGTATTCGAAAAGTATTGGGAAGCACGGTATTGGGGATTATTGGATTATTATCAAAAGATTATATCAAACTTATACTCATTTCTATTTTGATTGCTACCCCAATTGCTTGGTGGGCGATGCACAAATGGTTGGATGATTTTGCGTATAAAATAGAGCTATCCTGGTGGATGTTTATTATTCCGGCTGCCGCAACCTTACTTATTGCATTTTTTACGATGAGCTACCAATCCATAAAAGCGGCACGTGCAAATCCAGTACATAGTTTAAGAGATGAATAAGATGATAAAGAAGCTCATTAATGAACAATACAACTAACACCTGTCCCTATGATAAAGAATTATTTAATAACCGCAATTAGAGAATTAAGGAAAAGAAAATTCTATACCGCTATCAATATATTAGGTCTGTCGGTCAGTCTTACTGCAGCGATATTAATTATTTTTTGGGTACAGGATGAACAGAGCTTTGATAAATTTCACCCAAACTATGAGGCAATATATACCGTAAATTCCCATTTGGATCCAGAACATAACGGCGCAATTTGGGGCATAACTCCCGGCCCTATAGGCAACTATGCCAAAAATGCACCCGACGTAGAATTTGCAACGCGCGTTTCACAGGATTATAATGTTACCTTGGTCAACGATAAGCTGAAACGCCCTGTAACGGATATGAGTATCTATTATGTTGATGGCAGTTTTTTTAATATGTTTCATTTTCCCTTACAAGAGGGCTCGCTTGTAGGTTTTCAGGAAAATTATAAACAGGCACTGGTCACAGCATCAACAGCAGAAAAACTCTTTAGCAGCCAGCAGGCCATTGGAAAGACCTTCCGTTATGGTGCAGATCTGTTCACCGTAGCCGGTATCTTAAAAGATGTTCCACAAAATTCCTCGATGCAATTCAATGTGATCATTCCATTAGGTTATCATGCACAACGGTTTACAAATTGGGGCGGTAATGGAAAATGGAAAACAATCGATGAAGACTTAGGCAATTACAGCTTCGCTACCTACGTCAAAGTAAAACCAACGGCTTCTCCTACCCTCATTGGAAAATTTATCTCGGAGAATTATACCAAAGCCCGCGATGGTGAAAATTCAACCATCTTTGTTTTAGATCCTTTAAAAACCATGCACTTAATCGCCCCGGACGGCAATAAATCGACACTTCGCATGGTGCAAATTTTTGGGATCATTGCAATCTTATTATTGGTTATTGGTGCAGTAAATTATGTCAATTTGAGTACTGCACGGGCATTGGACCGGGCCAAAGATGTTGGCATCCGAAAGATAATCGGTGCTAATCGTCTCCATCTATTCTTACAGTTTATCACCGAAACGGTTGTTGTATTCTTTTGCTCGCTCGTAATAGCTTTCATTCTTATCCTTGTACTTCATACTGGATACAATCAAATTGCACAAAAATCAATCAGCTACTCCTTCCAAAACAGTACAATATGGTTATATATAGGTGTTGCGATTATCGGCACACTAGGCTTATCCAGTATATATCCTGCGATACAACTTTCCTCATTCAATCCCATTCATTCGTTAAAAGGAAAATCAGTTAAAGGAGTTTCCTCAACGACCATGCGTAAAATATTGGTGGTTTTTCAATTTACACTTTCTGTAACACTGATTGTATGCACCTTGGTTATCCGCAATCAACTGGATTTTATCCAAAAGATCAACCTCGGATACGACCGAGATCATGTCATTACACTTGGTCTTCCTGAGGAGGCCTACAAACATATGGACGCCATACAGACCGAACTCAAAAATAACGACGCAATACAAGGAGTCTCTCTTTCAAGTGTTTACAACATGACGGATTTCGGAAATGCCACGGGCGATATAGATTGGCCTGGCAAATCCAAAGACAACAAGCTAATCGTAGCGCAAGCCAAAATTGACAAGGATTTTATTCCGTTAATGAATATACAGTTCGTTGAGGGGAAAAATTTCACAGGCCTGCCAGCGGATTCTTCCGGATATATTATCAACGAGACCTTAGCAAAACAAATGGGGTTAAAGCCGCCATATGTGGGATCCAATATGAGTTTCCACGATTTCCCTGGACAAATTATCGGTGTGGTGAAAGATTTTCACTTCAAATCCATCAAAGATAAAATAGGTCCAATGGTCTTCTGGACGCGCTGGGGATCGGGCACGCTTTATGTAAAAACAAGTACCACAAAAGCCGCTGAGGCTATCAAAGCCTTAGAGAAGGTTTATAACCGCTATCCATCAGACGCTCCTTTCAAATATACTTTCATTGATCAACAATTTGATAGTCTATACAAATCCGAACAGCGTACAGGTTTGTTGTTCAATGTTTTTGCAGGTATTGCCATTTTTATATCTGCTTTAGGTCTGTTTGCATTGGCAACTCACGAAGTGCAAATGCGTATAAAAGAAATCGGCATCCGTAAAGTTCTTGGAGCTAGCACCTTTGGTGTCGTCCGGCTATTGGGAAAAAATTTCGTGCTACTCGTTTCCATTTCCATTCTGATAGCCTGTCCCATAGCGGTTTACCTGATGAAACAATGGTTAAGCAATTTTGCTTATAAAACAGATCTAGAGCTGCAAACATTTGTCTTCGGTGGTATTTTGGCCTTGCTGATCGCCATTGTTACCGTCAGCTACCAGGCTGTTCGGGCAGCTTTATCCAATCCCGTAGATAGTTTAAGGGACGAATAAAAACGAATATAAGAAAGTGGATGATTGGCATGTATACACTGGCACTTAAGAAATAAAGCTATGATCAAGAATTATATAAAAATAGCCTGGCGCAATATCCAGAAAAACAGAGGATACTCGACCATCAATATCATTGGCCTTGCAATAGGTTTGGCCTGTTGCCTATTGATCGCAATTTATGTTCAGAACGAACTTTCCTACGATAAATATCACGTAAACAAAGAGCGGATTTACCGCATCGTACACGACTATAAAGATGTTAGCAGCACAGAGCAGCATCAAATCTGGGGCAATGGACCTATTGGTGATGCTATCAAAGCAGACTTTCCAGAAATCGAGAAAGTTGTTCAATTCTCGGGTCAAACATCTATCCTGCTCAAACAGGGCGATAAAAGATTCCAGGAGGAAAATGTATTTTTCATGGACTCCACTGCATTTGATGTCTTCAGTTGGAAGGTTTTGGCCGGCGATCCTCATACAGCTTTAAAAAACGCCTATTCTGTTGTATTAACAGAAAGTACCGCAAAGAAATATTTCGGAGATCAAAATCCCATTGGCAAGACGCTGGAGGGAGGTTTAGCTGCGGGCCGTGCTGACGCAGGTCTATATACTGTAACGGCAGTAATGGCCGATGTACCTGCTAATTCACACTTTACGTTCGATGCATTGCTCTCGATGAGTACATTCCGAAAAGCACGGCCAGACGTATTTAATAAAGAAGGCTGGGATTATGTAGACTTCTACACATACTTTCTCGCTTCAAAAGACTTTGATCCTGTAAAGTTCGACCAGAAAATACCGGAGTTTCTCAAGCGGCATCTCCCAACAAATGAAAACCCAAATGCAAAATACAATTTCCATATCGAGCCACTTCTGCAAGCTTACATGCACTCGTCTGCAGATCGTCAACCCGGTACCAATGGAAGCTATCAGAATTTATACATATTCAGCATTATTGGCGGATTCATCTTACTGATCGCCTGTGTGAACTTTATGAATCTGGCTACATCAAGGTCAATGGAAAGAGCAAAGGAAGTAGGCGTACGAAAAACCATAGGAGCAAGCAAAAGCAATCTGATCTTTCAGTTTATGTCTGAATCATTGGTTCTTGTATTCGTCAGTAGTATTTTGGCTATACTGCTCGTTATGGCCTTTCTCCCCTTTTTGGAAGCATTCTCGGGCAAACACCTCAATTATTCATCCCTGAAAAATGGGACGACCTGGGCAATATTCCTATTCACTACCATTTTTACGGGACTTCTTGCCGCCAGCTATCCCGCGTTGATTCTAGCAAATTTCAAACCGATTGCAGTACTTAAAGGAAGTTATAGCAACAGCAAAGGTGGTACATTATTACGTCGCGTATTAGTTGTTTTCCAATTTTGCCTTTCTATTGCGCTCATTGCAGGTACAGTCGTCGTCTTTTCTCAACTAGATCAATTACAGCACCGAAATCTTGGATTTCAAAAAGATCAACGGCTTGTGATAGATTATAATTTCGATGATAAGGTAAACAATAACCTGGAAGCGATAAAATCTACACTAGCAAAAGATAAAGATGTTTTGTCTGTCACTGCATCACGTACGGTACCGGGAACATTTTTTCCAAATGCAGGAACAGAAATCATGTCAGCAAACGGAACGATGAGTCAATTCGCTCCTTTCTTATATGAAGTCGATGTTGACTTTATTCCTAATATTGGTCTGCAAATGGCCGCAGGACGTGCCTATTCCAGAGATTTCCCAGCGGATACGGCCCATTCACTTGTTATCAATGAATCTGCTGCAAAACAATGGGGCTATTCAAATCCACAAGATATTATTGGCAAACAATTTCGTCAATGGGGAAGAGAAGGAACGGTTATCGGTGTAGTGAAAGATTTCAATTACCTTTCTTTACACCGTAAGATTGAGCCTTTAGCTTTGCGACTTGAACCAAGCAGCAGCCGGTATTTAACCTTGAATATCCAACATGTAAACCAGCCTGAGACCGTTGCCAGAATCGGCAAGCTGTGGAATGAACTTGTACCAAACCGTCCATTTTTATATAGCTTTCTCGACGACAATTTCAATCGACAATATGAAGCGGATTTTAATTTTAGAAGACTTTTTACAGCCTTCTCCGGACTGGCACTTTTTATTGCCTGTTTAGGTTTATTGGGACTTGTTACGTATACAGCCCAACAGCGTACCAAAGAAATCGGTGTACGGAAAGTTCTCGGTGCATCCATCTATAATTTAATCCTCCTGCTCTCTTCCGACTTCATCAAGTTATTGGCTGTAGCGCTCCTCATCGCGACACCGCTATCTTGGATGGCGATGAAAAAATGGCTTGACAACTTTGCATACCATATTGAACCACAATGGTGGATGTTTGTCTTTGCTGGTTTTGCTACAATCACTATCGCATTAGTAACGGTGAGTTTTCAAACACTCAAGGCTGCCAAGGCAAATCCTGTAGATGGTTTAAGAGACGAATAACAATATAATTTAATCCCATCACGATATTCCAGCTATGAACAACCTCCTATTAAAATCGGCAATTCGACAACTTTGGAAGAATAAACTATTCTCCCTATTAAATATTATTGGACTAGCCATCGGTATTACGTCATGTTGGGTCATATTTAAGATTGTCAATTATGAGTATAGTTTTGAAGCTGGAGTTCCTCAGCTTGAACGAACCTATAGGATCATTTCTCAGTTTAAAAATGATGGCAAGGATAATTACAATGGGGGATTGGCCAAGCCGTTTTATCAGGCCATCCGAAAAGAAATTCCGGGCGTGGAACTGGTCGCTCCAGCATTCAGAAATTATCAAATGGAATCTGTCACAATCAACAAGGGACAAAAAAATCAAAAACTTGTCGAGGACTTTGATGAGGCTGAAGGCAATGTGACGGAGACTACCAGCGACTACTTCAAGCTCGTTGGCTACAAATGGTTAGCAGGTTCACCAGAGAAAGCATTTTCAACTGCCAACGACATCGTATTGACAAAAAAAAGGGCAGCCATTTATTTCCCAAACCAGGCTGTCCAGGGCTTAATCGGTAAAACCATCTTTTATAACGACAGTATACCCAAAACAGTAACTGGCATTGTTGATGACCTTGGCTTCAACACGGAGTTCAATGGCACAGAATTCGTCTTGCTTAAAGAAGAAGTCTACCCACTGAATGTCTGGACGAATACCAATGGTACTGACAGACTTTATATCCGATTAAAAGATGGTGTAAAAGACCTTCCAATCCAGGCAGCTATCAATAAGATCGGACAAAAAAAATGGCAGGAATTCAGCCAGGAAAAAAAACCGAAGTTTGACTACAACCGTAAGGTCGTAGTCATGCCACTAAAAGATTCCCATTTTGCAGTACACATAAAAGAATGGTACGCAGAAAGAACAAGCAAAACCGTTATTTATGGGTTAATTGCCGTAGCTGCTTTTCTGATGCTTTTGGCCTGTATCAACTATATCAATCTTAGTACGGCACAAATACCAGCGCGGAGTAAAGATATTGGTGTCCGTAAAACATTGGGAAGTAGTCAGGGAAAATTGGTTAGCCAAATTATTTTTGAATCGCTTTTAACCATTGCTATTGCACTTGTTTGTTCGGTCTTTCTGACGAAACTGGCCTTTTTCTATTTTCAGGAAATGATTCCGGAGAAAGTAAAGGATTTTACAAGTTCGACGACATCCATGCTGTTTATCGCAATTTTACTGACCGTAACGACTTTAATTTCCTCGGCATATCCTTCTTGGTTAATTAAAAAGGTACAGCCTGTCAACTTATTTCGTGCCGGCAAGCAGTTCCAAATCGGAAAAACACAAATCAACCTTCGGAAAACATTGATTGTATTCCAATTCTTTATTGCTCAATTTTTTACGGTTTCAGCACTCATTATCGGCCAACAACTCTCCTATACCCTCAACAAAGATATGGGATTCGACAAAGATGCTGTTGTTACCTTCGATCTACCTTCCAAGCTCATCAACAAATTTTATGAGGAAAAACTGGATCAAAGTAAGAAACAAACACTCCTACATGAGATCCAAAAAATAAAAGGTGTTTCGGCAGCGTCAATCGGCAGCAAGCCCTTATCAAATAATTATTCATCATCTTGGTTTCATCGACAAGACCCTACGTTAAAAGAGAAAATTTCATCCGATATTTTCTTTAAAAATGCGGATGCGAATTATATCGCTGTCTATGACATGAAGTTAATTGCGGGCACCAATCTACCACAATCCGATACTGTCAATGCTTATATTATTAATGAATCTGCTGTCAAGGCGTTCGGTTTCAATTCGCCTCAAGATGCTATTGGGAAGTCAATTGGTCAAGAAGACAGTACCTTCCCGATCGTTGGCGTTATTAAAGATTTTCATGCCCAGGAATTCTATAAAGAGATCACACCTTTGGCTTTGCGCAGTTTTAGCCGTGGTGCCTATACCTTCAATATAAAACTATCGGGAAACAGCAAAGAATGGAAAACCAGTATTGAAGCGATCAACAAAGTATATACGCAGTTTTTTCCGGAACTCCCCATAGAAATAAAGTTCTACGATGAAACGATTGCGTCACTCTATCAAAAAGAGCAAAATCTGGCCAAATTAATTAACGTGAGTACAATTGTTGCTGTTTTGATCGGTTGTTTGGGCCTCTTTGGGCTGATTACCCTTGCGGCTTTCCAACGCAGCAAAGAGATCGGTATCCGTAAAGTTTTGGGTGCAAGTATTCCAAGTATCTTTCATTTATTGGCTAAAAACTTTGTACAGCTTATTTTAATCAGCATTCTTATTGCCGCACCCTTGACCTGGTGGACCTGTAGCAAGTGGCTGGAAGATTTTTACTACCGCATCGATCTTACGGCAACACCTTTTCTATTAGGCGCTGGGCTAGCACTATCTGCGGCGGTACTGACCATTAGTTTTCAATCGATCAAGGCAGCTATCCAAAATCCCGTAAATAGCTTACGGGACGAATAGCAACACTAGAATATCAAATTGGGGTTAACAAAAAACGAAATAACAATGATTGGAAATTCACTTAAAACAGCCTATCGTTTTTTAAAAAAACATAAGTTGATCACGTTTATCAATATCACCAGTCTCGCGATTGGCATTACGGCGACGCTGGTTATTTTCTTAATGATCCAATACGACTACAGTTTTGATAAACACGTTCCAAATCAAGAACAGGTCTATCGTGTTGTCAATAATGGTGAATTTAAAAATGCCGGTGTTTACGTACCATTGGTTCGTACCATGGAATCGGAATTACCGAACTTAGAAGCAGTAGCCCCCATTTATCGAAGCCATATTCCCAAACTAAAAGTTTCAACCGCGACGGATAAATTCCAAACTTTTCCAAAAGAGCAAAAGATGGCTTTTACCAACAGTCAATACTTCGATATTTTCCCTTCGAAATGGTTGGCTGGAAGTCCTAAGGCTTTGAATTCATCCGGAAATATTATCCTTACACAGAAAACACTAGAAAAGTTTTATGGAAAAGAACTGCCTGCAAATGTAATTGGCAAAACCATCATCTATGCAGATAGTATCCCACTTCAGGTCGCTGGTGTAATCGAAAATCCACAACATAATTCGGATTTTAATTTTGATAGTTTCATCGCTGATGCGACCATCGTCCAAGACAACAACCTAAAGAAGATGTATAGTTGGGAAGCTTGGAACAGCATCTCTGATTCACATCAGGTACTCATCAAGACAAAAGCACACAGCAATCCGCGTCTTCTGGAACGGAATATTGCTAATCTCCTTAAAAAATACAAATACAAAGAAGGTGAAAAAATCAACGATAAACTTGAATTACAAGCCTTATCTGATGTTCATTTCGACACGCGATTTAATTATGAAGCGACTCATCCAGAAGCACTTCGCAACCTCATTTTACTGGCATTCTTCCTGTTAGCCCTAGGGGCGGTAAATTTTATCAATTTATCCACAGCACAATCCATCGAAAGAGCTAAAGAAGTGGGTATTCGCAAGACATTGGGTAGCTCTAAGGCAACATTAATTAAACAATTCTTACTAGAGACATTTCTGATTACCTTATCGGCGACAATACTCGCGGTTTTATTGCTTCCTTTGTTCTTACATGTTTTTGAAGGATTTATTCCCAAAAACTTAAGTTTAGACCGTTTAGACAAAACCGTTATTCTTTTATTCTTATTCGGACAGCTTATCGTGGTCACCATTCTTGCGGGGTTTTATCCAGCTTGGGTATTGACAGGATACGCTCCTGTATTGGCACTCAAAAACCAGCTTGGAAAAAACACCAATCTTTCCCGAAGCGTATGGGTCCGCAAAGCACTGACTATTTTCCAATTTGTCTTAGCTCAGGCTTTTCTGATTTGTGTACTCGTTGTCGTGCGGCAGATCAATTACGTCTCCCATCGAGACATGGGTTTTCAGAAAGACGCGATCGTCAACATCAATATTCCTGGAGCTTTCCAAAATTCTACGAAAGGTCTCGTGCTTAAAAATGAGCTCAAAAAATTGCCGGATATCAAAGCGATTAGTTTTGGGAACATTGCACCCGCGATGAACGGCTGGATGACCACAGGAATCACTTATGATCAGTCGCCAACAAAGGAATCGCTAACATTCGATAGCCGCTCAGGTGATGAAAATTATTTGGAAGTCTATCAAATTCCACTTCTGGCAGGAAGGAATATACGTTTACTGGATTCAACCAGTGAAATGCTGATCAATAGAAAAGGACTTGAGCTACTGCATATCAAAGATCCCCAGGATGCCATTGGTAAAACTTTCGAAAATGGGCAGAATATCATCGTTGGTGTAATGGAGGATTTTGATCTAGCCTCTGCCCGACAGGCGGTTAAACCAGTCTTGTATACAGGCAGTAAGGAAGGATACGTACTCCATATTGCATTGGACCAATCGCATCCCGAAAACTGGAAAAATACCATTGATAAAATAACGGCTAATTATAAATCGGTCTTTCCAGACGACGAACTGGATCTGAAATTTTTGGATGATGTCGTCCAAAATTTCTACACCCAAGAAAAACAGCTTTCTAAGCTTCTATCATGGGCAGTAGGGCTTTCAATCCTGATTGCTGGCCTAGGTTTATTTGGATTAGCCATATTTACGGCAAATCAACGCACAAAGGAAATTGGAATCCGTAAAGTATTGGGGGCATCTGTTTTCCAGATAACCTTTCTACTGCTTCGGAATTTGCTATCATTGGTTGCAATAGCCTGTCTAGTAGCCTTTCCAATTGCTTATTATTTTATGCAGAGCTGGCTCAATGAATTTGTTTATCGAACCACGATAAGTCCCTGGATTTTTGGACTGTCTGCACTGGGCTTGATTGCATTTGCAAGTCTTGTATTATCAACCAAAAGTGTCTTTGCAGCAAAAGCAAATCCGATCAATAGTCTAAGGGATGAATAAATCAGCGGGTAAAAGCAATAAGCGTACTCCTGTGCATAACATATATTAAGAACTTAAAACCCCATAACAATGATAAAGAACTTCATCAAAACCGCGTGGCGAAGTATTTTTTCTAATAAATTCTACAGCGCCATTAATATTTTAGGATTAACAGCAGGAATGGTTGTGGGGATATTCTTATTGCTGTGGATACAAGACGAGTTGTCCTTTGACCGGTTCCATAAAAATCAGCATTCCATCTACAAAATTGGAATAGAAGGAGGAACTGGGATATCAAAACGAATCTTTGGATCCATCATTGCTCCCGTAGGAAGTTTCGCAAAAAAGGAAATTCCTGAAGTCCAGGATGCAGTCCGTATTTTCAAAATTGGAGATGCTGCACTTAAATATAAAGAGAAGAGATTTAATGAAAAGAACTTTGCATTTGTAGACCCCAGTTATTTTACGGTTTTCGATTTTCCACTACTACAGGGCAATTCAAAACAACCCTTCCCCGACAACAATTCCATTGTACTTACGCAACGTACGGCACGTCGGTACTTCGGTGATGAAAATCCAATTGGAAAAACTGTGACATTGGGTATCGAGGACCTTTGTGTTGTATCAGGTGTCATTGCTGATTATCCAGAAAACTCTACTTTTCAATTTCAGGTTCTGCTCCCCATTTCGAGATTTAACGAACAGGCTTACATTAAAAACAAAACGACCTATGATAATAAGACCTTTTTATCTTCCATGGATGAAGATTGGTCCAATTTTTCATTCGAAACTTATCTCCAACTGAGGCCTGATGCAAATCTTGCCACAGTTTCAAAAAAGCTACAGGCGATACACGAAAGGAATAAACCTGAGGATGCCCCTGTCCCCTACGTTACACAAGCACTCGCAAAGGTGCATCTCTACCAAATGGATGGTAGTGATGCAGGAATTGACAATGTTCGAGTTTTTATAGGCGTAGCGATTATGATTCTTGTTATCGCAAGTATTAACTATATCAATCTTTCTACTGCACGGTCGTTGTCGCGCGCAAAAGAAGTGGGGATACGTAAAGTTATCGGCGCTGGTAAAAAGGAACTTTTTTTCCAATTTATATTGGAAACAACCATACTATTTGTCATTGCATCAACATTGGCACTTGCGCTAGTATTTATTGGCCTCCCTTTGTTTAATAATTTCTCGAGGAAGCAGATTTCCCTACAGCTCTTTAATCCTACGTTATGGATAAGCCTACTGCTCATGCTTTTAGGAACACTTGTACTTACAAGTGTATATCCTGCCCTGCTTTTATCGAGATTTGATCCGATTAAAGTACTTAAAGGCCGGTTTACCATAAAAAATTCCAGTGCACGAAAAATACTGGTTGTCCTGCAGTTCACTGTTTCCATCATCCTTATCACTTTAACAATTGTTATCGGTCGCCAATTGGATTTTATAAAACATCAAAATTTAGGCTACGAAAAGGATCATATTATTTCCGTTGCTATGGCACCAAAAATGTCCAAACATTTTGATGCTGTCAAAACCGAACTTCTAAAAAACAAGGATATTGATGATGTTATCCGTCTTGGCCGGGATATGGTTTATGGTGGAGCTTCAACTGGAGACAACGATTGGGAAGGAAAGCCCAGCAAATCCAATCTCTGGTTCAATATGACCTATTCTGATCAATCTGCACTCAACTTTTTTAAGATAAAACTAACACAAGGTCGTAATTTCACAGGCTCCATAGCAGATTCAACACATTTCATTCTTAATGAAACGGCAGTACGGGAAATGGGTTTAAAAGATCCTATTGGCACACGTTTACGCATTCGAACAGTTCCGGGAACTATTATTGGGGTTGTAAAAGATTTTAATTATGCGAGCGCTAGACAAAAGATCGAGCCGATGGTCTTTCAATATAGCCCAAAAGATTGCTGGCAGCTATACATCAAAACAACAACTTCTGGTACAAAATCCGCATTAAACTCCTTGCAACACATCTGGAAAAGTTATTATGATGATATGCCTATGAACTACAGCTTCCTGGACGAAAGCTATCAAAAGCAATATACGAATGAGCAGAAACAAGGCTCTTTATTCAATTTTTTTGCCCTGATCGCCATCGTCATCTCCTGCTTAGGACTCTTAGGACTATGTACCTATACTGCACAGGTTAGGACCAAAGAAATTGGTATCAGAAAGGTCCTTGGCGCAACGGTATTTAGCATTATGCAATTATTAAACAAGGAATTTCTACTCTTAGTCATTTTGGCCAATGTCATCGCAATACCAATTGCTGTATATTTCAGTATAAATTGGCTCGATGGTTTTGCCTTTAGAACGACGCTCCCATTCACCATATTTCTATATGCGGCGGGGATAACCATTGCTATTGCATTATTTACGGTGAGTTTCCAATCCATTAAAGCGGCATACGCCAATCCTGTGAAAAGTTTGCACGATGAATAGTTTATATTTGAGAACCAAAAACAACAGCATAAAATGATTCGATTATTCCTAAAAGCAGCGCTGAGAAATTTGAAGCGCAGTCCCTTAAACACAACAATAAATATTTTGGGGTTAGCACTGGGGTTTACTGTTGCCCTGATAAGTACATTATGGGTACTGAAACAATTTTCTTTTGATAAGCATTACAGCAATTATCAACATATTTATCAGGTCATGATGACTGGAACCTTCAATGATGAGAAATCTACTGATCGCTCCACCCCTATTCCCTTGGTCAAAACAATCGCGTCTGATTTCAAAAATGAGATGGCAGATGCCACTTTGGTCACCAATATGGAAAGCAACAATCTTAAAGTAGGTGATAAAAAGCTTAATGCACCGGGATTCTATGCCATGGGAAAATTCGCCGAATTATTTTCCCTCGAATCTTTAGAAGGAAATAGTACCACACCGGGCAATCCATCGACCATCATAATTTCCGAATCCTTAGCAAAACGACTGTTCAATCAGACAAGTGTTATCGGGAAAACGCTCCAATTGAATGGTAAAGAACAATATACTGTTCAGGGCGTTTATAAAGATATTCCTGAAAACAACACTTTTTATGGCTTAGATTATGTATTGCCGTTTGTCGATTATCTTGCTAAAGACCAAGGTATTGAAGAAAGCTGGTCCAGCTGTTATTTCAGCACTTTCGCTAAGATCGAAAATGCTGCCTTTGTTCCCGCTTTGGAAAATAAACTAACAAATATCATCAACAAAAAACTGACGGATATAAAACCTGAAATCCTGTTACATGCGATGTCCAAATGGCATTTATACGATTCATTTAAAAATGGAAAGAACGTCGGCGGGCAGATTCAATATGTATGGATGTTTGTTTGGATAAGCGTATTCATTATTTTATTGGCCAGTATTAATTTTATTAACTTGAGTACGGCGAGAAGCCTGAAAAGAGGAAAAGAAATCGGGGTTTTAAAATCGGTTGGTGTCAACCGCCGGCAGCTTATTGCAGGCTTTCTTGTTGAGTCAATCCTAGCGGTAGCCTGCGCATTTTTGATCGCTGTTCTATTCGCTACATTGCTTTTGCCTTGGGTCAAAACGATTACACACACTTCATTGCATATACCTTTTGCGGATATTCGTTTTTATGGCTATTCTTTATTAGGAATAGGCGTTATAGGGCTTTTAGCGGGTATGTATCCGGCATTATTTCTATCGGCCTTTAATCCTATTCTTGCACTTAAAGGTAAGATCAACAACCGAAAAGGCGGATCAAGAAGTAGAAAGGCAATGGTCATCGTGCAATTTGCGATTTCTATTTTCCTGATGATATCCACTTATCTGGTGATTCAACAACTGCATTATACCAAGGACCGCCCAATAGGTTATAAAGGTTCAAATTTGATAAACATTACTTCATCCAATTCAACTATCGTCAAAAACTTTGATGTCCTTAGAAAAGAGTTGATCGGTCAGCGTTTAGTTAAAGATGCTTCCCTTTCTTCCAACTTTGTCAACCACCTATCCTTAACGGGTGGTGGCTTTAATTGGCAGGGCAATGATACCAGGGACGGTGCGATCATGGGGATCTTCACCGTGGATGAAAACTTTGCTAATACTGTACAATGGAACTTTATAAAAGGACGCAATTTTTCAAAAGATTTCAAAACAGATTCAACAGCTGTTATTCTGAACGAAGCTGCGGCCAAATTTATGGGAGTTACCGACCTAAACAGCAAACAACTTTCACGTGCCGGTATTAATTACCATATCGTGGGTATTATCCAGAACACGCTGTCCGAATCGCCGTTCAAATCCATTACACCGACGGCTTATTTTCTAAAATTTTTACCAAAGAATAAAATCACGCTTCAACTGGATGAAAATCAAGATGTCAAACAAAACCTAAAAGCTATTGCCACAGCATTCAACCGCATAGATCCTGATCTTATTTTTGATTATACCTTTACGGATCAGGAATATGCCAAAGAGTTTCAACAGATGGAAATGATCAAGAGCTTAACCAGTTTATTTACAGGGTTGGCCATACTCATTTCATGTCTTGGTCTCTACGCGCTGGTTTCCTTTCTTACGGAGCAACGAGAAAAAGAAATTGGCATTCGTAAAGTATTGGGCGCATCAGAACTTGGCTTGTGGCGACTACTTTCCACAGAATACATTTGGCTCACAGGCATTGGCTTTTTACTCGCAGCCCCTTTAGCCTATCTGCTAATGGAATCATGGCTCGAAGATTATGTCTACCGCATATCAATTACATGGACGGTCTTTGCTATCACAGGCTTAACCGCCCTAATCATCACCTTATTAACCGTTAGTTACCAAGCGATTAAAGCAACATTAGCAAATCCTGTAAAAACCTTAAGAAGCGAATAATACCAATTTGTTCGGGGACGGACACTATACTGTCCGTTTCCGAACATTTAAAACCGCTATAAAAACACAACAAAAGCCTAAAAATCAATACATTATATTTATGGCAAACGAATTGAACTACTTGGCTTTGCTATTTTTCGAATAACGGAGCCTTCTACTAAAGCGAGCTAAGTGACAAGAATATAGCCTAATTAACAGTATAAATGCTCATAACCATGTTAAAGAACTATTTTAAAATTGCTTGGCGGAATATCAGAAAAAACAAAGGATTTTCTCTTTTAAATATGTTTGGCCTCAGCATCGGAATAACATGTTTCCTTTTGTTGGCAGCGTACATCTATCATGAATCCAGTTATGAGCGTTTCCTTCCCAATGCGGACCGCCTGACTTATATTAGCCTCACCTATAAAGCACCCAATAGCACGGAAGAAGTAAATTCTGCCGTAACACCGACAGGCTTAGCTCCTACGTTGCAGGCTGAATTTCCGGATGTAGAACAGGCAACCAGATTATACGGCTATTCCAAAGGCGGCAAAATAGAATCCAAAGAGGCACTAATAACTGAAAAAGGCCTACTGTATGCTGACCAGAATGTTTTTAAAACTTTAGGTTATACCTTTCTCGAAGGTGATTCACGATCAGCCTTAGCAGAACCAAATCAGATTGTCTTAACAAAAAATCTCGCAGCGAAATATTTCCCCAATCAGTCGGCCATCGGTCAGACACTATCCATTGACAAAGTCAACTGGAAAATCACAGGTATCATCGCAGACTTGCCCACAAATACACAGTTGAACTTCTCTGCGCTCCTTTCCAACAAAGGATTAGAACGCTACAAAGAAATGGCTTGGTCATCTGCAAATGATATAACCATAGCGCTCCTAAAAAACAAAGATCAGGTCGGTTCGATCCAACAGAAATTGGACCAAATGACAAAATCAAAATTCGCCGAAGCAACAAAACAAGGCTATCAATTTCGATTCGTCCTGGAAAAGCTGACCGATATCCATCTTCACTCCAAAGCAGCAGGTACGGGAAACATCACTTATATCTATATTTTATTGGCATTAGGTGCTGCACTTATTATTTTAACCTGCATCAATTTTACAAATTTGGTCTTAGCACATGCGCTTGAACGCAAGAAAGAAATCGGTGTCAAGAAAGTTTTGGGTGCAGCAAAGAAAACGATATTCTTCCAGTTCTTTTTTGAATGTAGCCTGATGGTTTTTCTAGCTGTTGTATTTAGCCTTCTGACTACGGTACTCTTGTTGCCCGTGTTCAGTTCATTTATGGGGGCCGAAATGAAATTAACCATATGGACAGACCCTCGGTTTTATACAATTTTACTTGTTTTCATAGCCTTGCTGACGCTTTTGTCAGGTGGCTGGCCAGCCTATTCAATTGCCAGTTCAAAGCCTATTTCTATTTTCAAGCGAAAATTAACTGAAAAACTACGTGGCCTATCTTTAAGCAAGGTGCTCGTTACTTTTCAATTCAGTATCTCTATATTTTTTATTATCTGTACCTTATTTGCGAGTAGACAGATGGATTTTATCCAGTCTAAGAATACCGGGTTAGATCGCTCTGATATGCTTGTCATCGATGGCCGAGGATGGCAAGATAAAGAAAGGCAGCTATTAAAAGAAAAGTTAATGCAGCTCAACAGTGTCCAGGGGGTTACCGCTTCGTATGACAACCCCGTCAATATCCAAGGTGGCTACAGCATCAGTGAAGTAGAAGGCCAACCCAATGATTTTGATATGAATGTCACTGCAATTCCGATTGAAAAAGATTTCGTATCCGTTTTCCATATTCCATCTGTTGCCGGTGCACCGTTGTCAGACGCGGACATTTTGCGCGCAAAAGACACTATTTCACCAGAATATGGTTTTATAGTGAATACACTTGCTGCATCCGCCATGGGTTTTACTCCTGAACAGGCTATTGGAAAGAAAATCAACTTGAATGGGCGTAAGGGCAGCATCAAACAAGTCGTTGCGAGTTTTAACTTTGCGTCATTACATAACGAAGTCAAACCAATTGTGCTTTTTCCTGAATATGATTATTTCGGTAATATTTTCATTCGACTCAATCCGACGTCGCCGATAAAAGATGCTCTTGCGCAGATAAGAGCTGTCATCAAAGATATTGATTCAAAAAACAGCTTTGAATATCATTTTCTCAATGACGACTATAACAAATTATATCTCAAAGATCAGCAAACAACACGGGTAATGCAGTTATTTTCCATCATTACAATTGCTATCGCTTGTATGGGCCTTTTTGCCCTATCAGCTTATGCTGTACAACAACGCTTTAAAGAGATCGGTATCCGTAAAGTATTAGGTGCTTCAACGATCAAGATTGTCAACATATTGAGTGTTGACTTTATGGCCCTCGTCCTGTGTGCTGTATTGATCAGTGTACCCTTAGCCTGGTATGCCATGCACCGCTGGGTAGAGAATTTTGCTTACCACATCACGCTAGACTGGTGGGTATTTATTGTGGCGGCGATAAGCGCATTATTGGTATCATTTATCACCATTAGTTTTCAAACCATAAAAGCTGCGATTCTAAACCCGGTTGATAGTTTAAGAGATGAGTAATTGTTTTAGTAGCTATTAAAAATAAAGACACCTGATAAATAACAAGCTGGACCTTTAAAATTCAAGTTTTTTCTATTTAGCAATAACCAATACGACAAATATGCTTAAAAATTATATCAAAATAGCATGGCGCAACCTGATGAAAAACAAATCCTTCTCTTTGATTAACATCATCGGATTGGCGATCGGCATGGCCGGAGCATTACTTATAGCACTTTGGTTGCAAAACATGTTAACCATGGACCGCTTTCATGAAAAGGGTGATCGCCTGCATGTATTGAGTAATCGAGACGAATTTCAGGGCGATAAATCAGCTTGGGCCTTCACTCCTAAAATATTAGGTCCCTCCTTGTCCGCCGATTTTCCAGATATAGAAACTTTTACCAGATATAATGAGAGCGGCCAATTTCTAACGACATTCAAGGATAAAAAACTGATCGCAAATACTGTTTTCATCGATCCTGGTTTTTTCAAGATGTTTTCTTTGCCTTTTGTGAAAGGAGAACAGAATATTAGATTTGATAACCCTAAAGGCCTTGTTCTCACAGAAATCTATGCCAAGGCTTTATTTGGCAGCGAAGATCCTATTGGAAAATCAGTTCGGATAGACTCTGTTAATCAGGTTTCCGTACAGGCGGTACTTAAAGACCTTCCGAGTAATTCAAGTTTCAAATTTGATATTCTCCTACCATTTGAATATGCAAAAATAATTGGTTACGTGGATGATAACTGGAGCAATAATTCATTAACCACCTATGTGCTCCTAAAAAAAGGTGTCTCACTTACCGCGTTTAACAGCAAAATCAGAACCTATCTGAGAGATCATATCAATGCAAGTAATAAGGCTGCCGGTTACCAATCGGCTAGAAATACGGGTGAGATCTTTGCTTTTCCCTATCCCGATTCGTTTCTTTACAATAGCGGAAAAGGAGGAAATTATACGTCCGGACGTATCGATATCGTCAAGCTATTTGCTTGGATTGGTGTATTTATTTTATTGGTGGCAAGCATCAATTTTATGAATTTGAGTACGGCACGTTCCGAACGCCGTGCGAAAGAAGTCGGTGTCCGCAAAGTAATTGGCGCAAATAAGACAAGCCTAATGGCGCAGTTCCTCGTTGAAAGCATATTGATCAGCCTAATCGGCATGGTACTCGCGACGATACTTGTTTTTATTGTCCTGCCATTCTTTAACGAGCTTGTCGGAAAACAGCTTAGCCTATCGTTATTAAACTTACCAACCTGGCTATTTTTAATTGGCTTTGCTTTATTTACAGGTATATTAGCCGGCACCTATCCCGCCTTTTTCCTTTCTTCCTTTCAACCTATCAAAACGTTGAAGGGGAAATTCGTTTCTAAAACGAGGGGTCTTAGTATTCGCTCCATCTTAGTGGTCATTCAATTCAGTCTCGCGATTATATTGATTATCGCAACGGTCATTGTCGCCAAACAAATCCAGTACACTAAACAGCGCGACCGTGGTTATAATGAAAATGGGTTGCTTTATAGCAGTATCAAAGGTGACTTAGAAAAGAATTATAAAATTTTACGCGACGAATTACTAGCCAGCAACGCAGTTGTTTCTGTATCAAAAAATATGTCGCCAGTAACCGATTTCTATAGCAATGGCTGGGGATTTACGTCTGGGACACCAACGGAACAGGACAAACGCATTTCCTATAACCGTTTTAGTACCGATGCAGATGCCGTAAAAAATCTAGGCCTAACTCTTATACAGGGGCGGGATATCGATATTTACAAGTTTGCGACAGACAGTACTGCTTTGATTTTAAATGAATCCGCGGTAAAAAGTTTGCACCTCAAAAACCCGGTCAATAGCATTGTGGATGGTGATGGAACAAAATGGACCGTAGTTGGGGTGGTCAAAGATTTCATTATGGGATCGCCATTTGGAGACAATAAACCCATGGTGATATTAGGACCGCAAGCCTGGTTTACAACGATCCATTATCGTTTAAATCCAAACAATGACATCGGAGACAACTTAAAAACGATTGAGTCCATCTTTAAAAAGTTCAACCCAGACTATCCTTTTGAATATCAATTCATTGACAAGACCTACGAAGAAAAATTTAAAGAGACAAAAGCTATAGGTACGCTAGCCATGATCTTTGCAGGATTGACGATCTTTATATCCTGTCTTGGTTTATTGGCATTAATCGCCTATATGGCCGAAACGCGCTTGAAAGAAATTGCTGTCCGCAAAGTTCTTGGAGCAAGTGTCACCCAAGTAACTTCTTTACTTTCAATCGATTTTATTAAGCTTGTTGTGGTCGCAATTTTTATCGCCACACCTATTGCTTGGTGGGCCATGGATAAATGGTTACAAGATTACAGCTATCGAATTGAGATACAGTGGTATTACTTTGTCATTGCTGGACTATTGGCTATTCTGATCAGTATGGCCACGATAAGCTATCAAGCAATTAAGGCTGCACTGGGTAATCCTGTCGATAGCTTACGTGATGAGTAGCTTAAAGTCAAACAACATTTTTTTCGATAGCTTAAAACCAGATAGAAGACTATGAATTCATTCAAACTTGCTCTTCGCAGCATCATTGTCAAACGACAATATACCTGGATCAATATCTTGGGTCTAAGTATTGGGTTCTCCTTGTGTCTTCTTGTATTCGCTCTTGTCATTGAGGAAAATTCGTACGACAAAAGCTGGAAAAATGCGGATCATCTCTTTCGGATTGTCACGATAGATTCAACGGCTGGCCTTGAACGCCAAATGTCCAGGACATTCGTTAATTTAAGTACGGAACTCAAACAAGTATTTCCGGAGATTCAACATGAGGCTCGGATAGAATCCAGAAAATATTATTTAAAACCGCATGCAAGCTCAGCACAGCCCATAGGCATACAGGTTTTGGAGTCGGAAATAAATATCTTGGATATGTTGAGCATCAAGGTTCTCGAAGGCAATCCCAAACAGCTGGTCCAAGGAAAAACAAACTTGCTCATCGGCAAAGAATTCAAAGAAAAGTACTTTAAGAACGAAAATGTCATCGGCAAAGTCATCCAAAGTGCCGACCCCTATACCGATAAGCCATCCGATTATATCATCACGGGTGTTATGGATATTCTTCCTTATAATTCAACGCTCAGAGCTTCCGCCATTGCTTTAGTCCCCAAAATATCGATGGAATTAAGCAAAGATGGCTCAGGCTACTACACCGAACAATTTGTACAACTAAAACCCGGGACACCAAGAATAGATCTCGAGCAGAAACTAAATCATTGGTATAAAGGATACCTCAGTCCTAACACAAAACATGTGACTTCATTTCGCCTGCAGCCTATTCAGGATATATATATGGAGCCATTAGGCAGTGCAGATATCAGCGGCAACCAAAAAACAACAAACATATTTGTGGGTGTTGCCGTTTTGGTCTTTATTATTTCCTGTATCAATTTTATTAATATTTACGCTGGAAGAACAGTTAAAAAATTAAGAGCACTTCATATACATAAAGTATTGGGGGCCAGCCGAGCCCAGATGATCAGACGAATGCTGTTAGAAACAATCCTACTGTTTTTTATTTCTGCGTTATGTAGTTTGGTACTTTTTAGACTTGGATTGTCCCAACTGGAACACTTTATAGGCTATGATCTCGCTTATATTAAATCCATACAGCTCCCGTTGCTATTGGCCTTTATGACGACATCAATCGCCCTCGGCCTGCTAATTGGTTTTTATCCTGCATGGCTGATCTCTGGTATTAAGAGTTCAGATGCCTTAAAAAATAAGCTATCAAAAATTCCCCATGCGGAAGTCTTTATCAAAAAAATGCTTATCACTACACAGTTTAGCATTGCCATTATCGTCATCATTGGCCTTATAACAATCAAGTCCCAACTCAGTTATATGCAAGCAGCTCCCTTGGGAATGGAAGTCAAAAATGTGCTAAACATCGACTATTTCAATAAGGGTACACAAAATACAAATATAAAAGATCGAATTGGTCAACTTACTGGGGTTGAATCGGTCAGCGTCGCTGCCTGGACGCCGACAATCGGGTCAGGCTACCTTGCCAAGACAATCGTTGACAAGGACGATCCAGGGAAAAATATCCAAGTCAGTTTCATCGGTGGCGATGTCGATTTGCCCAAGACTTTGGGAATCCAGCTGGTTAAAGGTCGATTATTGACTCCTGAAGATTATACGCATGTTGAAATGGATCTGGGAGAAGATGAAGGTATCAATAATGCCCTTGTGACCGAAAGTACGGCAAAAAAGCTTGGGATAAACAAACTCGGTATCCTGTATAAAGACCTTCAAATTATCCCCGTCGGAATCATTAAAGATTTCCATAGTGAGTCTTTTCGTAGCAAAATAGTACCAACAGTAATTTTGGCAAAAGATTTTAACGGAAGCGGCAATATTCTGATAAAAGTAGGGAAAGGAC
Source organism: Sphingobacterium sp. UBA3519 (assembly GCF_002377215.1). Lineage (NCBI taxonomy): Bacteria > Pseudomonadati > Bacteroidota > Sphingobacteriia > Sphingobacteriales > Sphingobacteriaceae > Sphingobacterium > Sphingobacterium sp. UBA3519. The sequence goes on along the minus strand of NZ_DFPI01000010.1, from coordinate 327,640 downwards.
AAGAACAACAAATCTTTCGATCGGTATCTCAAATTATACAAAATACCTATCCTGATAAACACGTTTCCTTCCATTGGATAGATGAGTTGATTGCAAAACAATATGAAAAAGAGAACAAGCAAGTGCAATTATTTATCCTATTCAGTGCATTGACATTGTTGATCTCCGCCTTAGGAATTACAGGATTGATTATGCAAAATCTCGAACAGCGTACTAAAGAAATTGGCATACGCAAAGTACTAGGCGCTACAGTGCTTGACATATCACGTCTCTTTTCAAAAGATTATCTCATCTTATCCACCTTGGCTATTTTTATTGCCAGTCCAATAGCGGGGTATTTTTCAAAAAAATGGCTTGAAGATTATGCGTACAATGTGGGCGTGCAATGGTGGTTCTTTATCCTTGCCGCGCTTGCCATCTTTTTGATCAGCATCATTACTGTCAATTTCCAAACAATATGTGCCGCACTAAACAATCCAGTAGATAGCTTACGAAACGAGTAAATATTCATTTATAGTAATAGAGGGGGCCTCAATATGATCAAGAATAATTTAAAAATAGCATGGAGAAATTTAACCCGCAATTTCTCTACCTCGTTTATCAACATCGTTGGGTTGGCCATGGGCATTGCAACCTGCCTTCTGATCAGCTTATATGTGACCGATGAATTTAGTTTTGATCGTTACAACGAGCATGCAGACCGTATTGTACGTGTTGTTTTCAGAGGAACGGTTAAGGGCGGAACGATCAATGAGGCACATGTAATGCCACCTGTAGCTTCGACGATGAAGTCAGAGCTGCCCGAAGTTGAAGAAACTGCACGACTAAGAATAGGTGGATCGCCTCTATTTGTCGTCAATAATAAAGTTTTCCACGAAGAAAAAATGGCTTTCGTGGATGCTTCTTTCTTCAAAATTTTCACATTCCCTTTTATTAAAGGGAATTTGTCTACAGCTATTTCTTCCCCTAATTCTGCAGTGATATCCTAATCCACCGCCTTAAAATACTTCGGCACAAACGATGTTGTCGGTCGAGACCTCATCATCAAAGACAATACAAATATTCTCAAAATCACTGGCGTAATTAAAGATGTTCCTCAAAACTCCCATTTTCATTTTGATGTATTTACCTCTTTGGATGCACTGGAAGATTCACGTTCAGATTCATGGATGACCTCCGAATACTATACGTATGCGCTTCTTTCAAAAAATGCATCACGTGAAAAGCTCGAAAAAAACTTAGCCACCCTATTCGACAAACATGTTGCCACATAATTTATGGCCAGTTTTGGCATGAGTTACCAAGAATTCAAAAAAACGGGAAATAAGATCGGTCTTTACCTACAACCGCTCACAGATATCCATCTACATTCGAATTTCAACTATGACCTCAGTGTCCCTGGGGATATACGGTACGTTTACATCTTCAGCGCTATTGCACTTTTTATGCTATTGATAGCCACCATTAATTTTATGAATTTATCTACAGCCAGTGGTTTTAAGCGATGTAAGGAAGTTGGCGTACGAAAAGTACTGGGTGCTGACAAGCAAAACCTGATGCGACAATTTATGCTAGAGGGTGTCCTCCTGACTTATATTTCCTTAGGAATAGCTCTGGGAATTGTTTTACTTGCCCTCCCCCTATTTAATCAGATTTCCGGAAAAGAGATTGATATTCAAAAACTTGAAATATCTAAAATCATCCCCATCTTACTAGGTTTTGGTCTAATTGTCGGTCTATTTTCCAGTAGCTATCCCGCGTTATATCTATCCTCATTTAATCCGCTACGGGTATTAAAAGGGAAAATAAGCCGCTCGACTAAAGGCTTTAATTTACGTAGCGGACTTGTTGTATTTCAATTCATCATTTCTGTCGGGCTTATCTTTGGAACCGTGGTTGTTGTTCAGCAGCTGGATTATATGCGTCATATTAAACTTGGATATAACAAGGATAATGTCCTTATTATACCGAGCTGGCCTTTGGGAAAAAACGAAAAGACATATTATAATTTATTGATGCAAGACAGCAGGATCAAGCATGTCTCTCATTCGTCCTATCTTCCTGCTGGAGAAAGCAACAACAACAATTTTTTCATTTATCCAGATGGCAATACTGATCAATGGGTCAAAACAATTCGTTACGATGTTGATGAAGAATATATTCCTGTTATGGGTATGCAACTTAAAGAAGGACGGAATTTCGCAAAAACATTTGGTAATGATAGCCTTTCTGTTATCATCAATGAAACCGCAGCAAAAGATCTGGGTTGGAACAATCATAGCCTTGGTAAAATATTAACCAATAAAGACAACAAAAGCTATCGTGTTATTGGTGTCGTTAAGGATTTCCACTTTCGTTCTTTGCATGAGCAGATCTCTCCGCTTGTGATGGTTCTTAGCGATCAAGCCGGGAGTTTGATTCTTAAAACACAAACAACCGATATGGAGAAGCTCATTCAAAAATTAGCGTCTCTCTATCGTTCCTTTCCGACAGACATTCCATTCAGCTATTCCTTTCTGGATGAGCGATACGCACAAACCTATCAAGCAGAAGTGAAAACGGGTAAGTTACTGAGTATCTTTGCGGGGCTGACTATTTTTGTGGCTTGCCTCGGTTTATTTGGCTTGGCTATTTTTACCGCCAATCAACGCAAAAAGGAAATAGGGATCCGGAAAGTTGTTGGAGCTACAGTTCCCGACATCACACGCATGCTTTCCACTGAATTCGTCAAACTCGTTCTCATTGCCATTGTCATTTCTTCTCCCCTAGCTTGGTGGATGATGCACAAATGGTTAGAAAATTTTGCATACCGTATTGAGATGCAATGGTGGATGTTTGTACTAGCAGGCGCGCTAGCCGTTTTTATTGCTTTAATTACAGTAAGTTCACAAGCGATACGCGCAGCCCTAACAAAACCTGTCGACAGTCTACGTGATGAATGAAATAGACTCGTCTGTTCAGCTATGGACAAAGCACTGTCCGATATCGAACAGCGAGTAAAAGAATCAGGAATGCAATCCGTTAATGATCAACAGAATAATTACTTGGCCAAACATTTGTATTTTTAATTTTTTAAGTAGAGCACAAGCTATCAGCAGCTCCACGACCAAAATAAATTCATATTTTAAGACAATGAACTTTACAAACTTCAAGATTGCTTGGCGAAATATCGGAAAGAAAAAAGTACAAAATCTGATCAATCTAATTGGATTGACCTGCGGTATTACTTTTCTATTACTTGTAGGTGCTTATGTATGGGATGTACATCAAGTGAATAGCAATATCAAAAATATTGATCGGCAATTTTTGTTGCAAAGCAAGTATAAGAAAGAAGGATTTGGTATTGACTTAACTACATTAGGGGCACTCCCCAAAGCTTTACATGAGGAGTATCCCAACCTGGTCTCCAATTATTATCGGATTGATGGGTTGACCGGTATCGTAGCGAACGGAGCAACAATCCATGAAGAAGGCATGTCTCTTGGAGATCCCAGTCTATTGACGATGTTCGGATTCCAGATTTTAGCAGGCAATGCCAATACCGCTTTGAATAATCCCTTTTCAGTAGTCATCAGTGACAAAGCAGCCATAAAATATTTCGGAAATGAGGATGTACTTGGCAAATCGCTACAAATAAAAAATTTCAAGGGTGAAAAACATGATTTTGAAATTACAGCAATCATTAAATCTGATGTCCAAAACGCCATTATGGATCTCACAAAGAATATGCATGCAGACATATTTTTACCGATCATCAACGAGCAATTCTTTGGCCGATCGATAGACAATTGGGATAACCCTTATATTGCCGGTTATATCGAATTGAAACCAGGTGTAAGTGTGGAGCGCGTAGATGCCGCCATCGAAACGCTGGTAAGAAAGAATACCGATAAAGAGTTTTCCAATCAATACAGCCCTAATTTAAAACCATTGAAAACCTATTATTTGGATGACAACCAAGGGGCCGTCCGCAAAATGATACAGACGTTGGTTTGGACTGCCATTTTCATCTTGATCATGGCCATCATCAATTTCATCAATTTTAGTATCGCTCAGCACATTACGCGATTAAAGGAAATCGGTGTTCGCAAGATGATGGGATCATCTCGCATGCAACTTATTAGACAACTGATGACCGAATATATCCTGATTGTGGCCATAGCAGCATTGATCAGTCTTCCAATTTACATCATCACGAGTCCAATCTTCGAACATGTCTTGATGCGTAAGCTACCCTCGTTGGTGGAATTGCCTATTTACTTTTTTGGTTTACTGATTATAATGACGTTGTTCATTGGTCTACTAGCGGGGCTCTATCCAGCCATTAAACTTTCCAATGTCGCGATACTTCCGGCAGTCAAAAGCCAGTTTTCGACGCTGGGGGGCAAACAACTGGTGCGAAAAATTCTTTTGTTTTTTCAATTTGGGGTAGCCTTGCTCCTGCTTGTCTGCACATTGATTATTTCCAAACAAGTGGACCTATTTCTCCATAGCAATCTAGGTTACAACAAAGACTACTTATTAACCGTTCAGGTACCTAGAGATTGGTCCGAAGATGGTGTTCGCAAAATGGAGACTTTACAACAGGAACTCAGCCAACAGCCAGAAGTAAAATCAGTAAGCTTATCTTATGAAACTCCTGGATTGCTGGGGTCCAATATGCAGCCTGCATTCGGGACGACAGACGACAGAGAAATCCAGGTACAACGGATTACAAGTGATAGTCACTTTTTGGAAACCTACGAGATACCGCTAATTGCAGGAACTTTTCTTCCTAAACATTATGCAACGAATGCGGATAATAGACCAGTTGTCATCAACAAGAAGGCTATGGATGATTTTGGCTTTAAAAATGCCGAGCAAGCAATTGGTCAGCAAATAGCAATAAATGATCCTAATTACAAAATCACTATTGTGGGCGTTGCTGAAGATTTTGTAGCCAACTCACTGCATCAGGCATCTGCGCCTATTATCTGGATGGATGTACATGAGAGTCTTCAATATCGATACCTTAGCATTCGATTGAAGCAGGGACCTCTTTCCAATGCAGTACAACAGCTCGAAAAAAAATGGAAAACGTTGCTACCTGATGCACCATTCGAATATAAATTTATGGATGAACGCATCAAAAATCTATATGAAAATGAGCTGCAGCTGCATCGCGCTTCCCAGATTGCTACGTTTGTTTCGCTGCTGATTGTTGTATTGGGACTTACCGGATTAATATCGCTTTCCATCCATCTGCGCAATAAAGAAGTCGGCATTCGTAAAGTACTAGGGGCTTCACTAGCACATTTGATGTTGCTCTTTTCAAAAGAGTACTACGGAATCTTCCTATTTGCTGCGTTTACGACAGTTCCACTGAGTTATCTATTGATGCAATACTGGCTACAAAATTACATCATCCGCGTAGAAATCAATGCATTTACTTACTTGTTACCATTGGGTACATTGATTGGATTGCTGAGTTTATTGGTTGGCATTATTGTATTTCGATCAACTCGGTTTAATCCCGTTGAAAAATTAAGAGATGAATAGAAAAATGAGCGTTGTACCCATCCAGTTGGTGTTCGTTGCGAACAGCTACTGGATGGGTAACTCCTTATTCCTTTAACCTTCATAGCTTTTCGATAGATAAACAAATCCATATTTTGATTCTTTCCGAATAAGTTTAAGCTCATCAGACCGATTGAGCAAATCTTCAAGTATCTTCATCAAGTTTTTAGGTTTTACATATGTATCGAGTATCATACAAACCAATTTATGTATCTCATAAGGACTCCTATTTTTATTAAAATATCCCGTGCCAACCTGCGCTTCGATGATTCTCTTGACCTTCCGAAGCTCATTCAACGTAGAAGGTTCATTTGGATCAAAATTATGGCGGATGTCCATTATCTTAAATTCGATCTCCTGTACCCCTTCTTCAATGGATAATCTATATAAATGGTAAATAACCTCCTCAGCCAATGTATTAACGTGCAACTCATAAGCATACTTTTGCTTGGATAAATTCATCCCTAAAGGCAACATGGCATGTATACTCCCCACTTCTAACACACGACAAAAAATATAGTAATCAATAGCAAGAATCGTTTTAATTTTGAAAGACTCAACTTTGCTTATAAAATCCAGTGCTTTTCCCATTAAAAAAGATACTTCTTCGGGTGAGAGACCATTTGAAATACGCTGTAATATCATCCGATATAAGAACTGCATTTCCAACGGTTGACAACGATGCTTATACACCCGTTTGAACACTTTAAAATTATTTCTCATTATAGCTCATATAGTTATTCCATACAAAGAAATAGAAATAATTTAAAAATTTAAAACATTTGTATAAATAAAAATAACATTTTGTATATTTATCTATACAAAAAAAAGAGCATACTAAATCATAACTATGACAAAACTAGGTGAATTTTTAGAGAAGAAATCCGTTAATAAATCGCGAATTGCGCGAAAAACGGGTTTAAGTAAGGCAAGAATCAATGAGTTAACGATGACCGAAACGGCCAAATTACGTTTGGATGAAATGTACCTGATTGCATTGGCTATTGATACAGATCCAGCTAAAATGATGTTCGAATTATGTGATCATCTCCAGTTGAAAGAGATTGAAGAGTAAGCAATTCTCCATTTTTCGCCAGTGCTTAGCTCGTCTGTGCGATACTGAACGCCAAACTGTTCGATATCGTACAGACGAACTTTTCAATTTTAAAACAAGAAACTAATTATCAACACATTAGCAAAATGGCAACGCAATTGATTTCAGCTTAAACGCCTGTTTTGATTATAAATACCAATCATTCAGGCGTTAAAAAATTCTGCTATGATAGGAAATAATCTCAAAATAGCTTGGCGGAATATGGCAAAAAACAAGCTATATTCATTCATCAAGATTGGCGGCTTTGCCTTTAGTATTGCCATCTGTATTCTTATTGTTTTATATATAAAACATGAGACGAGCTATAATAAGTTTTATCCGGCGATGGATAGAGTTTACCGTTTGGTCGTTCAGTTACCTATTGAGCATAAAATCGAGCGCTGGGTTTCACTTTCTGCCCCTGTGGCGCCGACCCTGAAAGCAGAAATCCCGTCCGTTGAGCAAACGGGACGCATTCTACCAAACCCTTTATTCGGTGCGGGCAGTAACCAATTGTCATTAAATAACAGCCCTGATAGCCATTATGATGATGGATTTGTCTATGTCGATCAGTCCATTCTCGACATGTTTCCTATGCCCATGGTTTCGGGCCAGCTGTCCCACGCACTTGACAAGCCCAACACATTGGTAATCACCAGAAGCAAAGCCGAAAAATATTTTAAAAATAATCCAATTGGACAAACGATCTATCTCAACAACAATAAGTCGAAAGCCTATACCATCACTGGGGTAATTGAAGATATGCCCAACAATTCGACCCTTGCCGGTTATAGTTTTTTTATGTCGCTCGCTGGAGAGCCTTTTTATCAAGGTGAACAGACTGCTTGGCTCAATAACAATTATACCGTCTATGTCAAATTAAAACCCAACGTAAATGTTGCACTGGCAGAAAAAGAAATTTCAAAGAATTACTTAGAAATACATTATCTCCCTGAATATCTAAAATCTGGACGTAAACTTAATCCGCTTTTCAAGCAGGCAAAAATAACCCTACAGAATGCCCTCGATATGCATCTAAAATCTGCGGATGTAAGCGACGATAAAGTGAGTACATTGAACAGAGGGGATATTCGCATGGTTTGGACCTTCGCAACTATAGCCTTATTTATTTTGTTCATTGCCTGTATTAACTTCATCAACTTATCGACAGCAAATGCAGCAACAAGAGCAAAAGAAATTGGTATCCGTAAGACTATTGGCTCCTCCAGGAAGCTGCTTATTGGACAATTTCTTGTTGAAGCAATCTGTTATAGTGTACTGTCACTGATTATCGGGCTCTTTCTAAGCTGGCTACTACTACCCGTATTCAACCAACTAGCCAACAAATGCTTGACCATTCCCTGGATAGCGGCATACTTCTTTCCTTCTCTTTTGGCGGCTATATTGGTGATCGGCGTCCTTGCCGGAATCTACCCAGCATTGTACCTATCCAAATTTAAACCAATCACTGCACTGAAAAACAACGTCATTGGTGCCAAATCTTCGCTTTTTAGGAATAGTTTGGTTGTCTTTCAATTCGCAACCTCAATAATCCTTATCGTTGGCGCATTGGTGACCAATAAACAGATAAACTACATATTAGACAAAGATCTGGGATTTGACAAGGACCAAGTTGTTGTGCTTCGCGGAATTGGAACATTATCGAAACAGCTTCCAAGTTTAAAAAATGAGCTAAAAAGCCTCCCAGATGTTGCTTCAGTTTCCCTGAGTGATTTTCTCCCTGTACCCATCGATGGTGCCAAACGAAATGGCAATCCGTTCTGGATTGATGGTAGAAGAGATCTCGATATGGCTACACAGGGCCAATTTTGGGAAATCGATCAGGATTATCTGAGCACATTCGGTCTTCATTTAAATAAAGGACGAAATTTTGATCCCACGAGAGCCACCGATAGCAGTTCGGCTATTATCAATCAAAAGTTGGCCGACGAACTTCAATTAAAGAATCCCATTGGTGCAAAAATCACCAATGGCAATACCTGGACGATCATTGGCGTAGTAGATGATTTTATTTTTGAGTCGTTGAAGGAGAAGGGGTATGTAGGACTTTGTATGACATTACAAGGCAATCCTTCCCTACTCTCTATTAAGGTAAAATCGCAAAATCTCAAAGAGACAATCGCTGATATCACAGCAGTATGGGACAAATTTGCACCAAATCAACAAATTAACTACAGCTTTTTGGACGAAGGTTTCGAGGCCCTTTATCAAGATGTGGAACGGACCAAGAATATATTTACTTGTTTCGCTCTTGTTGCCATTTTTGTCGCTGCACTCGGGCTTTTCGGCCTTGCAACTTATGTGACACAACAACGAACCAAAGAAATTGGCGTACGTAAGGTACTTGGAGCCAGTGCGATCAGATTACTCCGATTATTGTCTGGAGATTTTATAAAATTGGTGTTTGTAGCCTTGGTCATTGCCACACCTGTTGCGAGGTGGGCAATGAACCAATGGCTTACTGATTTTAACTATCGAATCGAAATAAATTGGCTATACTTCATTCTTGCAGGTATGAGTGCCATTTTAATTGCTTTAGGCACAATCAGCTATCAGACTTGGAAAGCCATTCGCGCCAATCCGGTGGATAGCCTGCGTGATGAATAAATACAAAAACTGTAAAAGAACTTTATTATGATAGGAAATAATTTAAAGATCGCTTGGCGAAATATGGCCAACAACAAACTTTACTCGATCATCAAAATCGGCGGGTTCGCTTTTAGTATTGCCATTTGCATTCTTATTGTACTGTACATTCGCCATGAAACCAGTTATGACAAAATGTATCCCGACATGGACCGTGTTTTCCGTCTTATCGTTTCGGCACCCGATGGTGATAAAGTGAGGCAAACCTTTGCCTTTCCTGCCCCAGCAGCTAAAACCTTGCAAGAGGAAATCCTAAGTGTAGAATTAGCCGGCCGCATTTTACCCAATACATTATTTGGTGCCGGAAGCAATCTATTTACGGTAAATGGCCGCGCAGAGAATTACCTTGATAAAGGATTTGTTTATGTCGATCAGTCCATTTTGGAAATATTTCCACTTCCGGTCGTACAAGGACAGCTATCACATGCGCTGGACAAACCCAATGCGATAGTCATTACCAAAAGTAGGGCTGAGAAATATTTCAAAGGAAATGCTGTAGGGCAGACGATCTATCTCAACAATAATAAAAGTATTTTATATAACATAACGGCTGTCATCGATGATGTTCCGAACAATTCCAGCCTCTATGGTTATGATTATTTTATATCCCTTGCAGGCGAACCATTTTACCCGGGTGAACAAAACAATTGGGGCGCAACAAATTACATTACCTATGTAAAACTGAAGGAGAATGCAGATATTGCCAACGCACAGGGTAGCATTTCAAAAAACTATATTCAGGACCATTATATTCTGATTAATAAAAAAAATGGAATGAAAATATCGCCCGAAATGATGCAGTCAACCGTCTTACTTCAAAACGCCCTCGATATGCACCTGCGTTCTAAGAATGTGTCGGAATATGGCATGGCTACGCAATATCAAGGTGATATTAAGATGGTCTGGATATTTGCTGGCATCGCATTTTTTATTTTATTGATCGCTTGTATTAACTTCATCAACCTATCCACAGCGAATGCAGCAACGCGGGCAAAAGAAATCGGAATTCGCAAAACCATTGGATCCAATCGAAAGACACTGATTATCCAATTTATGACCGAAGCGATATGTTACAGTCTTATTTCACTTCTTATAGGGTTATTATTAGCCTTCCTGTTATTACCACTATTTAACAATCTAGCCAACAAAGCGCTGTTTATACCGTGGACAGTGTGGTACTTTGTGCCTTCGCTGATTTTGAGCATGTTGTTCATCGGTATCCTCGCTGGCTTATACCCAGCGTTCTATTTATCAGGATTTCAGCCGATCAACGCATTAAAAAGCAAATCGGTTACGAATCCTAAATCTTCATTATTGCGCAATGGACTGGTTATTTTCCAGTTTGCAACATCTATTATATTGATCATCAGCGCACTCATTGCAAATCAGCAAATCAGTTTTATGCTTAATAAAGACATTGGCTTTGATAAGGATCAGGTCATTGTACTTCGTGGTGTAACGGGAATTGCCTCCCAGGCGAAAGAATTAAAAAATGAATTAAAAGCCATTCCAACAGTTCGTGATGTCTCTATTGGCGACTATTTACCGGTTCAATTGGATGGTGCAAAAAGAAATGGAAATCTTTTTTGGGCCAAAGGCAAGGAAGATCTTGAATTAGGTGAAGGTGGGCAATTCTGGAATATCGACGAAAGTTACCTTTCCACTTTTGGTCTGAAGCTAATAGCCGGCCGAAACTTCGATCCACATATCGCATCGGATAGTACAGGTGCTATTGTTAACAAAAGAATGCTTGCTGATTTAGGCATCAAAGGAAATCCCATTGGTACACAAATTACTAACGGCAGGACATGGACCATTATCGGTGTCGTCGATAATTTTATCTTTGAATCAATGAAAGATGAGGGCTACTACCCCGTTTGCATGACCCTTGCCAATAGTCCTTCCATGCTTTCTATCAAGACCAAATCGACGGACATGTCCAAAACATTAGCCGACATTAATACCGTTTGGAATAAGTTTTCGCCGAATCAAAAAATCGACTATAATTTCCTTGATGCCGGCTTCGCTGACCTCTATCAGGATGTCCAACGGACTAAAAATATCTTCAGCTGCTTTGCCTTTGTAGCCATTTTTGTTGCCGCCCTGGGACTTTTTGGACTAGCAACATATGTGACCCAGCAACGTACAAAAGAAATTGGTGTCCGTAAGGTTCTCGGTGCCAGTTCCATCCGATTACTCAAATTACTCTCCGGAGATTTCATAAAATTGGTCTTTGTAGCCTTAGTCATTGCTACACCTGTTGCATGGTGGGCAATGAATCAATGGCTGGCGGATTCAATTATCGCATAGAAATCAATTGGTTCTACTTTGTTCTGGCAGGAATAAGTGCAATCTTAGTTGCTTTTGGGACGATTAGTTATCAAACTTGGAAAGTCGTCCGTGCCAATCCGGTCGATAGTTTAAGGGATGAATAAAGTCAGAAGATCTTAAAAATTGGTGTTTGTTGCCTTGGTAATTGCCTGCCTGTTGCGTGGTGGTCATTGAACCAATAGCTTAGGGGAATGAATGTTCGATTCTGGACGTAAACTGTTCGAAATCGAACATTCAAAAACAAAACAAAAACACGATAAGTTATTTATAATAAAACTATTACGACACTGGCAAGGGGATTGTAATTTTAATTGAGTGAAATAATTCTACTTGGTTTAAGCATACATATCCAGCGTAAGATGACAAAAAATGATTTCAAACTAGCTTGGCGTAAACTCTTAAAAAACAAAGGATTTACTCTTCTAAATATAATTGGATTGACCTTGGGTTTTACCGGTTTTATCCTTTCCTATCAATACATCAATCGAGAGACCAGCTACGATAAATGGAATCCACATTACAAGGATATCTACCAAATTGGCCTTGAAGCAGAAGGTGCATTTACGGACGAAACTTCACCTTCTCTGGCTCCATTGCTAAAACAGAATTTACCTGATATCGTCTATGCAGGTCGAAAAATAGTTTACAATTATGGAAGTTATCCCCTTTTTGGTGAAAAAACAGTCCTTATTAAAAATGCTGCACTGATTGACTCCTCAGCCGCACGAATCTTTCAAATCGAAAATGCGACCGGACCGCTCTACAAAAACAAGGATCAAAAGGATGCGACCATGGTCAAAAGCCATATTGCCGAACAACTATTCAAAAAAGAAGACTTAAATTTTGACAGCCCCCAGTCGATTCCAGCTATAAGCCTTGCTCTAGGTGTGCAGGAAACAATCTACGGTACAATCAAAGAGCAAGGTCTATCCATGATTGATTACGATCTCCTGTTTATCCGTGAACCGCAGGACCTTTTCGCCAATTATAATCCTTTTTTGTATCAAACTTATATTCAAGTACGTCCCGGTACGGATATCACGAAGTTGACCAATCGCATCAACGCGCTTTACCAGAAAGAAATTGCACCGAAAGATAAAATCCGCTCCTCCAGTTATGCCAAAGGGAGGATCTACCTAGACCCACTGTCCAACCTTCACCTTCGGCCAAAAACAGGAAGTAACACGGCTTATATCATCACGTGGATTATTGGTATTCTCTCCGTTTTGATCCTCTTACTCGCCTCTGCCAATTTTGCCAATATGATTATGGCACAAGCGGATCAACGCATTAAGGAACTCGCGCTCAAAAAAATATTGGGAAGCTCACGTTGGGCTATCGTTAGGCAATTGGTACTGGAAGTATTTATTCTGACTTTCAGTGCTGCAATTCTAAGTTTCGTTACTTTGGCCCTCACAGGAAATATTCTCCAAAAATGGTTTAATGATGATCTTAAGGGTTATATTTTGAGTTCGGAGACAATCGCCCAACTTGCTATTGCCGTACTATTGACAACAATTCTATCGGCAATATACCCAGCGATCATACTCTCTGGCTTCAAATCTGTTAATCTCCTAAAAGGTGGACTGACTTCCATTCTCAAAAAGGGCACATTTCGAAACGCACTACTAACTTTTCAGATCAGTATGGCCATCCTATTTATATCGGGCATGCTGGTTATTAGGGCACAGCTAAATTATATGCAGCAGGCGGATAAAGGATTTGAGCCTGCACAGGTTGTTAATTTCAAAGGAATAGGCATGTATTATGATTCCAAAATTGATGGTTCCTATCAACAACTAAAACGTCGGTTAGAAAATGATCCAAGTATTGCCTCTGTTGCATCAGCGACAAATATTCCAGGGGAAGGCGAACAACCTCCCAAAATGGATTTTTCCTATGCTCAAAAAAACGTTTCGTTTGCACATGTCGGTATTGATCCTGGATACTTCAAGACGCTAAATATCTCCAGTATACAAGGAAACACCACTGTTTCAATAGATCAACTGCTTCACGATTCCTTGGCCAACTATGCTATTATCAACGAATCTGCAGCCAAAAATTTAGGACTCGAAAACCCGATAGGTGCTAAAATCAAAGGCTGTGATGTCACCTTTGAAATTGTTGGCTTAGTCAAAGACAGTAAAGCTTATGGCTTTGAAAATGTAGTTCAGCCGAGCCTATATTCATTTAAAAACGAATGTGGTACTATGCGCTTTCAGACAACCCTCATGGTCAAAACAAAACCGGGAATGGTTGATCAGGCCATCAATACAGTCAAAGCAGAATGGTTGAAAAATCCATCCGCAAAAGATCTGCCTCTTGATTATTCTTTTATGGATGAGCAATATGCTTTACAGCACAAAAAACAGCACGAATTGCAGACTGCTTTTAATAGTTTCACCAGCCTTTCGGTTATCATCGCGGCCTTAGGGCTATTTAGTATGGCGGCGTATCAGGCGGCATTACGAAAAAAGGAAATGAGCATCCGCAAAGTACTGGGGGCCTCGGTACAATTGCTCTTTATTCAATTGAACAAACCATTTTTCAAGCTCTTTTTAGTCGGGATCGGCATAGCCCTTCCAATAGCCTATCTACTCATGAATAAATGGCTTTCCAATTTCGCCTATCATATTCAGCTGTCCTGGTGGTCGTTTTTGATCCCAATATTTTGCATATTTATCCTCATATTGGTTTCCATCAGCTTCCAATCTATAAAAGTCGCAAAAACAAATCCAATAGATAGCCTGCGCGATGAATAAAAGATAATTTGAGCGGTAAAGGGCCCTATTCCCCAGTCGAACAGTAATTATGATGACTAATAAAAATATAAAACAAGAATATCTAAGATCTCAATACTAAAAAATGATACAATTAAAAAATTTATTCAAGTGGTATAACGTAGGTGGTACACGCTCATTCGTCCTTAAAGATGTAAGTCTCGATATTGCTGAAGGTGATTTTATCTCCATCATGGGGCCATCAGGGTCTGGAAAATCAACTTTATTAAATATTATCGGTATGCTTGATGAACCTGATGAGGGTGAATATATCTTTATGGGCGAGAATGTATTGGAAATGAAAGCAAAGAAAAGAACGCAACTATATCAATCCCACATAGGCTATGTATTTCAAGCTTATCATCTCCTGGATGAATTGACCGTGTATGAAAATATCGAAACACCCTTGATCTATAAAGACATTTCAAGCAAAGAAAGAAAAGCTATTGTTGCCGATATGCTTGATCGCTTTGGCATTGTCGGGAAGAAGGATCTCTTCCCGGCCCAGCTATCCGGTGGTCAGCAACAGATTGTCGGTATAGCGCGTGCATTGGCGGGATCACCGAAGTTATTGCTGGCCGATGAGCCTACGGGTAACTTAAATTCCAAACAAGGCGAAGAAATCATGGATTTATTCAAACAGCTCAACGATGATGGCGTTACAATTATACAAGTAACCCATTCTGAAAAGAATGCCGAATATGGTAAAAGAGTTGTCAATATGCTGGATGGTCAGCTCAAATAATTGTATGCCAATTTAACCTGGATAATCCCTACGCAGTACATCAATGACGGTAGGGATTTTTTTAGCTCATATCTCGAATCAATTAGTTAACTTCGTTATGATGAATGAGAGAGAGTTAAAATCGCTAATATCCCTGTTGGACGACACCGACCAACAGATTATTCAGGAAGTGGAGCACCAGTTAAAAAGCCAAGGTCCTGAGATTGTACCCTATTTGGAAAAATTTTGGGAGTCCAGCTTCGATCCTCACATACAGGGTCGATTAGAGAATATTATCCATGAAATTCAATTTGATCAGACCAAAAACGAATTACAGATTTGGAACCTGAGTAACTCATTCAATCTACTGGAAGGATTAATTATCCTCAATAATTATCAATATCCTTCTTATGAGGATCATAAGATTGTTTTAGCGATAGAAGACCTCAAAACTGAGGTATGGCGCGGTTTGCATTACGACATGAGCCCGCTGGAAAAAGTGAACCTGATGAATCATGTTCTTTTTGGCTCCTTCGGCCTAACAGGAAATACAAAGGATTATCATCATCCACAGAATTCCTATATTGGTCAAGTACTCGATACCAAACAGGGGAATCCCTTAACCCTATCCTGCATTTACAGTATCATTGCACAAAAATTGGACATTCCGATCTACGGTATTAATTTACCCAAGCATTTTGTATTGGCGTATATGGATTCGGATGAAGAAGGGAATGAAAATGTGCTGTTTTACATCAATGCCTTTAATCGTGGGCAGGTTATGCAAAAAAGCGATGTAAATTCATTTTTGAAGCAACTGAACCTCAATCCGGATAGAGAATTCACCTATCCCTGCGATAATGTGACCATCCTTAAACGAGCTTTGCGAAACTTGATGTCTGCCTACGAGGAACATGAAAGTTCAAACAAGCAACAGGAAATCAAAGCGCTTTTCCAGTTGCTTGCTTAAACTGCACGTTAGAAAATATTAGCTTCACGAGCATCTAAAAAGATATAATTCGGCGTCAAAGAGCCATAGGTTTTCGCTGCAATATCGGGTTTTATATTGCCTTCACCTAGCAATGGAAAACGCGAAATTGTACGATTCGTTAGATCAGAAACATAAAAGAATTTCCCTTGTTCCGTACGATCATCAATGGCTATCCCCCAAGGTTTTACTAAGCCTGTATTAGCCCCACCGATGACGTAATCAGGCGCCACAGTTTTGTCCGTGCCTCCACTAAATAAGGTTTTTGGATCTTTGAAAAATAGCACTTCACTACCGGAAGTTACCGCCAACAAACCCTTTTTGGGTGCATAGGATACCGAGCCTAATCCCGTTTTACCATTGATATATACTTTCATCACTGGCGTAAATCTAGTGGAAGCTACAATGGTATCGCGAGGACGGTCGATGAGTTCTTGTTTGAGTTGAGAATATACAGCAAAACCACTTCTATTTTCTGTTCCTTCATTATTAAAACCAATCAGCACCAATTTCTCATTACTATCACTTGTATTGCTATTCAATAAAGTCAGTGAACTCGGAACCAGGTTCCCAAGGTTAATCTGTTTGTCAATGATTGGTGCTCCACCTTTTGATCCCACTTTTCCACTTGGTGTACTTATCGCATATAACATGGAATTACCTACTCCGCGATTTGTAACCGCCAAAAGAAATGGTGTTGTTACAGATCCAGATGTACCATTTTGTTGGGCATACGTATAATAGGCCAATCCCCTAACATTCGTAAAACCGCGGTATCCAATAGCACCTGCATTACCGGGAATTCCATAGATCTCATTGGCAAATGGAATCACCTGAAGAAAGGTATCCTGTGCCGTAACACTCGCCTGAAAGATAGCCCGGGCAGCAGCATCAAAAAGAATTGGTCCGCCCCCTTTTGCCGGAGAAAGATATTGATAGATATTATCTAAATTGGTCGTATCAGCCGGATCGATAATCATCATGTTTTTAAGCGCAGAATTGTTCTGGTCGTAATCCGAGAAAGAAACATATAATCTAGAGATCAAAGTAGCCCCCGTTCGTACAGGCTCATCATCCAGTTTCTTGCAAGAAGTAAAACCTATTACACTGGCAACGAATAGGATAATACAGGATTGAAACGAAAATTTCATATATTTTTTATTAAAAATAGCGTATTGCGTTAAACATACAAATCTACTAATATATGCAGAATATCAATGAATTTATATGATTCTTTTAGGGGCAAACCCGTATAAGTAAAACGGAAATATTTGTCAATCCGCTACTTTTTGATTAAAATTGCCTTTGTTTTTGTTAGCACATACGATTATGGAAAATAAGGAATTTGTAAGGGAGACGTTGACATTACCGGGAGAGGGCAAAAAATTACTTTTACACTCCTGCTGTGCTCCGTGTTCTGGAGAAGTGATGGAAGCACTCATTGCTTCGGATATCGATTTTACAATCTATTTTTACAATCCCAATATTCATCCCCGCAAAGAATATGATTTACGCAAAGACGAGAACATCCGATTTGCGGAAAAACATAATATCCCTTTTATTGATGCGGACTACGATGTTGATCATTGGTTTGATTTGGCCAAAGGGATGGAGCAAGAGCCTGAAAGAGGCATCCGTTGCACGATGTGTTTTGATATGCGTTTTGAAAAAACGGCTGAGTATGCGGCTGCCAATGGCTTTGATGTGATTTCAAGTTCGCTGGGTATCTCCCGTTGGAAAAACATGGAGCAGATCAATGATTGTGGTTTACGTGCTGCCTCCCGCCATGAAGGGATGGAGTATTGGACTTTCAACTGGCGTAAGAAAGGTGGTTCTGCCCGTATGCTTGAAGTCTCCAAAAAGGAGAAATTCTATATGCAGGAATATTGCGGCTGTGCTTATTCGCTACGCGATACCAACAAATGGCGTATGGCAAATGGGCGCGAAAAAATAGAGTTAGGCAAAAATTATTATGAATAAGTCCTGTAACTGGTGTATATGAAGCTTTGCTTCGGAATATTTGAAAAAATATTTCTATCCTAATGATTTTATACATACCTTTGCAGGCTCAAATGCAAGATTGTGAAACATCTAAAACAATACAGAATTCCCTTTTCGGGGCTCAACGCTGGAAAGCACAATTTTGAGTTTGACATTAATAAAAAGTTCTTTGACTGCTACGAACATTCGATTGTAAAAGATGGCAATCTGAAAGCAGAAGTTGAATTGCAAAAACAAGAAAATCTTTTGATTTTGCATTTTGATATCCAAGGCGAAATTCAATTGACTTGTGATACCTGCTTAAAAGAGTTTATGTCACCGATTTCAATTCAAGAACGAATATTAGTCAAATTCACGGATGAAGATTGGACAGATAATACCGAAGAGGTGTTGATCTTATCCAAAAGCGACCATGAGTTGGATATAGCTGAGTTGTTATACGAATACATTAATTTAGCTGTTCCCTATATCGTAAAATGTGAAGAGCAGGGACAAGGTATACAATGTGATCCTGAGATGCTCGCGTTATTTACAAGCGAGCCTGATTCAGAGGAACAAAAAGAAGAAGAAATTATCG
This sequence comes from Sphingobacterium sp. UBA3519, assembly GCF_002377215.1. Lineage (NCBI taxonomy): Bacteria > Pseudomonadati > Bacteroidota > Sphingobacteriia > Sphingobacteriales > Sphingobacteriaceae > Sphingobacterium > Sphingobacterium sp. UBA3519. Next base: position 308,923 of record NZ_DFPI01000010.1, on the reverse strand, counting down.
ACCCACGTTGGGAAGCATTGAGAAATATTAAAAATAACTAAAACAAGAATACGAGATGGCACATCCAAAACGTAAAACTTCTAAATCAAGAAGAGACAAAAGAAGAACACATTATAAAGCTGAAGCTCCAAGCTTGACAGTATGTAAAGAAACTGGCGCAGTTCATTTACCTCACCGTGCATATACTGTAGACGGAAACTTGTACTACAACGGTAAATTGATCATTGAAAATACAGCTGTTGTCTAAGGTAAACCTTTCATAACACCAAAACATCCCAGACAAGCACTATTTTAGAAATTTGCTTTACTTTGGGATGTTTTTTGCGTATTATTGATTTACTAAATAATAACGGATGAAGATTGGTTTAGATATTTTAGGAGGAGATTATGCTCCTAAAGCAACGATAACAGGTGCTATTGAAGCACAAAAACAGCTTACTGGAGACCAAAAAATAGTCCTTTTTGGTAAAACTGAAGAGACTAAACAATTAATCAATCAAGCCGGAGGAAATTCATCTGACTTTGAATATGTGGAGGCTCCAGAAGTCATTGCAATGGGTGAACATCCAACCAAAGCAATAACTCAAAAACCCAACTCAAGTATTGCGAAGGGATTTGAATATTTAAAAAACAAAGAAATTGACTCATTCGCTTCTGCTGGTAATACTGGCGCCATGCTTGTGGGCTCAATGTTCAGCGTTAAAGCTATCCCAGGCGTATTACGCCCTGCAATAGCATCCATTGTTCCCAAATTAAAATCAGGCTTCGGAATCTTATTGGACGTCGGCGCTAATGCGGACTGTAAACCAGAGATGTTGAACCAATTTGCAATCTTGGGAAGTGTCTTTGCCGAACATGTGTTTAATGTATCCACCCCTAAAGTGGGATTATTGAATATCGGAGAAGAAGAAGAAAAAGGAAACATCCTAACAACCTCTACCTACCCCCTACTTAAAGCCAACGACAAGATTAACTTTATCGGAAATGCAGAAGGCCGTGACCTGTTCAGTGACCATGCCGACGTTTACGTCTGTGATGGATTTACAGGCAACGTCGTCTTGAAACTCGCAGAATCATTTTATGTAGTGACGTTGAAAAAAGGTTTTAAAGATGATTTCTTCGACCGATTCAACTACGAGCAGTACGGCGGTAGCCCGATCTTGGGAGTTAATGCTCCTGTCATTATTGGCCATGGTATTTCGACACCTGAGGCCATTAAAAATATGGTTTTATTTTCAAGAGATATGATCGAGTCTAAGTTCATTGACAGCATCAGATCTATTTTCAATTAGAGTATTTATGTCAAAGATTCACGCCGCAATCACGGCTGTAAATGGTTACGTTCCGGATTATATCCTTACTAACAAAGAATTGGAAACAATGGTCGACACCAACGACGAATGGATTGTTTCCAGAACGGGAATCAAAGAGCGTCGCATCTTAAAAGGTGAAGGTCTTGCTACTTCAGATCTTGCTGTACCTGCAGTGCAAGGTTTATTGAAAAAAAGAGGTATAGCTGCTACAGATATTGACCTTATTATCTTTTGTACAAGCACACCAGATATGCTGTTCCCTGCGACTGCAAATATTCTGGCCGATAAAATCGGAGCTACAAATGCATGGGGATTTGATCTTCAAGCGGCTTGTTCAGGTTTCTTGTTCGGTCTGAATACAGGAACACAATTTATCACTGCTGGCACTCATAAAAAAGTCCTTGTTATCGGTGCCGATAAAATGTCTTCGGTCATCAATTACCAAGACCGCAATACCTGTATCCTATTTGGTGATGGTTGTGGCTGTGTATTATTGGAGCCAAATGAAGAAGGCATGGGTATACAAGATGCTATTTTAAAAACCGATGGTTCCGGAGGACAGTTTTTGAATATCAAAGGTGGGGGTTCGCTGAATCCGGCGTCGCATGCAACGGTAGATGCAGGATTACATTACGCTTACCAAGAAGGTCGTACGGTGTTTAAATTTGCCGTAACCAATATGGCTGATGTAGCACATGAGGTTATGGTCAAAAATAACTTAAAGTCAGAAGATATTGCTTGGTTGGTGCCTCATCAGGCCAACAAACGTATTATTGATGCAACGGCAGAACGTGTGGGGCTTCCGGAAGAAAAAGTGATGGTGAACATTCAAAAATATGGAAATACCACCAGTGGTACTATTCCTTTATGCTTGTGGGAATGGGAATCTCAATTGAAGAAAGGAGATAATCTTATCCTTGCTGCTTTCGGTGGAGGTTTCACTTGGGGATCCATCTATTTAAAATGGGCGTATTAGTTGTCCATTTTATGGTATAATTTATTACTTTTGACAGTTAGAATTTTTTAGAAACAAACAAAACCTAGAATACTATGGGTATGGATATCAAACAAATTCAGGACTTGATTAAATTCGTTTCAAAATCAGGTGTGAATGAAGTCTCAATTGAAGAGCAAGATTTTAAAATTACAATAAAAACAAATCAAGAGCCTACGTACGTAACAGCTACTGTTCCTGCTGTTGCTCCAATTGCTGCTCCTCAAGTTGCACAAGCAGCGGCACCAGCTCCAGTAGCTAGCCCTGCAGCACCAGCCGCAAGCGCTGAAGCAAACTTGATCACAATCAAATCACCAATGATCGGTACATTTTACCGTTCGGCTGGACCTGGTAAACCATCTTTCGTCAATGTTGGTGATGATATCAATACCGGTTCTGTACTATGCATCATTGAAGCAATGAAATTATTCAACGAAATTGAATCTGAAGTTTCAGGTAAAATCGTTAAGATTTTGGTAGAAGACGCTCAACCTGTTGAGTTCGACCAACCATTATTCTTAGTTGAGCCTAAGTAATTTACAATTACGTAAATGAATACATGTAGCCTCCAAAGGGCTACATTTTTTGCAAACTTCATAATTCAATACAATGTTCAAAAAAATATTAATTGCAAATAGAGGCGAGATTGCCCTGCGCATTATCCGTACCTGTCGTGAAATGGGTATCAAGAGTGTCGCAGTATATTCCACTGCCGATCGCGATAGTTTACACGTAAGATTTGCGGATGAAGCAGTTTGTATTGGTCCTCCACCGAGTAGAGACTCTTACTTAAACATTCCGAATATTATTTCTGCAGCTGAATTAACAAATGCAGATGCGATTCACCCAGGATATGGTTTCTTGTCGGAAAATGCTCGTTTCTCAGCTATCTGTGCAGAGTACGGTATCAAATTTATTGGTGCAACTGCAGAGCAGATCGAGAAAATGGGTGATAAATCCCGTGCAAAAGATACCATGAAAAAAGCTGGTGTTCCTACTGTTCCAGGATCCGATGGTTTGATCTCAAACGTAAAAGAAGGTATTACCTTAGCCAATGAAATCGGCTACCCAGTTATCATCAAGGCAACAGCCGGTGGTGGTGGCCGTGGTATGCGCATCATTTGGAAAGACGAAGAGTTTGAACCAGCTTGGGATTCTGCGCGTGTAGAATCTGCGGCTGCGTTCGGTAACGACGGTATCTACCTTGAAAAATATGTAGAGGAACCGCGTCATATCGAATTCCAAATTGTGGGTGACCAATTCGGTACAGTATGTCATCTATCCGAACGTGACTGTTCGATCCAACGTCGTCATCAAAAATTGATCGAAGAATCGCCATCACCTTTTATGACTCCCGAATTGAGAACTGAAATGGGAGAGGCTGCTGTCAAAGGTGCTAAAGCTGTAAACTATGAAGGTGCTGGTACAATCGAATTCTTGGTTGACAAACACCGCAACTTCTACTTTATGGAAATGAACACACGTATCCAAGTAGAACACCCGGTAACGGAAGAAGTCATCAACTTTGATCTGATCAAAGAACAAATTAAGGTGGCCGCAGGAATTCCGATCTCCGGAAAAAACTACGAACCAGGAATGCATGCGATCGAATGTCGTATCAATGCGGAGGATCCTTTTAACAATTTCCGTCCTTCACCAGGTAAAATCACCAACTTCCACTCACCAGGTGGACATGGTGTACGTGTAGATACACACGTTTATTCTGGTTACTCAATTCCGCCAAACTATGATTCTATGATTGCTAAATTGATCACCGTTGCGCAAACACGTGAGGAAGCAATTTGTACTATGGAACGTGCATTGAGTGAATTCGTCATTGAAGGGATCAAAACAACCATTCCTTTGCATTTGAGATTGATGCGCGACCCTAACTTTAGAGCCGGCAATTTCACGACAAAGTTTATGGAAACTTTCGACCTAACGGAATATCCTGCGGAAGATTAAATAAAATTATCTTTACATACATAAAAAATACCATTCTTTACAATAAGAATGGTATTTTTGTTTCCAAACAATTTTTATGAGTACACCTAATTCGAAAGATCTAATACAAGCTATTAAAGATAAAGGGAAGAATATAGAAGCGGAAATGTCTTTTTTTGACCACCTTGAGGTTTTGAGATGGCATTTGGTCCGTTCAGCAATTGCGATCTGTATCTTTGCAGGTATTGCCTTTACATTCTACGATTTCGTATTCAACGATATCATCATGGGGCCAAAGAATCTAAATTTTTGGACCTATCGCATGATGTGTAAAGCCGCAGATGCTTTCAATTTAGCGGACTTCTGTGTCAAGAAAATTCCTTTTAATATCATCAATACCGAACTAGCAGGTCAATTTATGCTTCAGATAAACTCCTGTTTATTGATGGCTTTGATGATGGGCTTTCCTTACCTTCTTTTTGAAATCTGGTTATTTGTAAAACCAGCACTGACCGATGTGGAAAGACGGTCTGCACGCGGGTTTGTTTTTTACTCTTCTTTATTGTTTATTTTAGGAGCACTCTTCGGATACTACATTGTTGTACCCTTATCCATCAACTTTCTAGCCAACGTATCCCTAAGTGATGAGATCGTCAACCAGATTACCATTGATAACTACCTTTCTACGATAGCAACGTTAACATTGGGCTGTGGAATTGTTTTCCTACTCCCGATACTGGTATTTATTCTCTCGAAAATAGGCATTATGACCCCTGAATTTATGCGGGCCAGCCGTCGTTATGCAACTGTAATTATTTTAGTGATAGCAGCTATCATTACACCTTCCGCAGATATCATCACCATGCTGACCGTTGCAGCACCAATGTTCTTATTATATGAGATAAGTATCATGGTTTCGGCCGATGTCAAAAGAAAAAAATTAGCACAAGAAAAATAAAATAACAATAAAATGAGCAGCGTAAAGAAAATTGCGATTGGAAGTGACCATGCCGGCTTTGAATACAAAACAGCTTTGGTAAGTTTTCTAAATGAACTGGGTTATGAGGTAACAGACTTTGGAACAAACTCTCCAGATTCAGTTGATTATCCAGATTTCGCACACCCAGTTGCATCAGCAGTAGAAAATAAAGAAGCTGATGCCGGAGTCTTGATTTGTGGAAGTGCAAATGGTGTTGCTATCACAGCTAATAAACACCAAAATATTCGTGCTGCTATCTGTTGGTTGGAGGAAATTTCGGCTTTAGCCCGTCAGCATAATGATGCGAACGTGGTATGTATCCCAGCACGTTTTATCGACCTTGACCTCGCTAAAAAGATCGTCAACACATTTATAAACACGGAATTCGAAGGTGGGCGTCACGCTAACCGCGTAAACAAAATAGCTTGTAGCTGTTAGGTAAATTAACATATTTTAAGAAGCGGATGAAAAGCAAATTACACTTTTCATCCGCTTTTTTTTATATATTGTGCAGATAACGACACCTGTTATATCAATTAAGGAGATGATACGCAGCTGATCTGGTTAATTAAATTACAAAATAAGGTACTGAAAGTCACACTAGTAAAAAATAAACAATGAAGAAAATATACAACCTGCTTTGGATAGCATGCGCTCTGATGAGCTGTGCAAATGCACAGGACGTAAACAGTAAATATGCCGATGAAATCACGGTAGAATCTACACAGAAGCATCTGCGCACTTTAGCTTCTGTCGATTTTGAAGGCCGAGGAACCGGCCAAAAAGGCGGACGTCTGGCAGCAGAATATATTGCCAATGAATTTAAAAAATATGGACTTAGTGCACCTGTCAACGGATCCTATTTCCAACCTCTGCAACTAATTCGCAACAGCTTTAAAGTAAAGCAATTTAGTATTAACGACAGGCCCTTCCAGCATGGTAAGGACATTTTCGTCATTGGCAACAACGAGAACAAATTCTTCGAAAGCAATGAAATCGTGTTTATTGGTTATGGCATAGATGATCCCAAGTATTCGGATATCTCGGGCTTGGATCTCCACAATAAGATCGTTATGTTGATCAATGAGAATGAGCCAACAGATGAGAAAGGAAATTCATGGATTAGCAGCAAAAAGACTGCGTCGGACTGGGCAACAACCCGAAATAAAAAAGTCAAAGAGATCCTTAAACACAATCCCAAAATGGTATTAGCGATCAATAGTCAGCTGTCCCAACTTTTGGAGGATGCGGGAGACCGTGCTATTGAGGGTCGTTACAATTTGGCGGTGGACCAACCTGCGCCGGAAAAGTCGCCAATGATCCCTGTAGTCAACATTACAGACCATGCCGCAAATTATATACTAAACCTGGCGAGAACTAACCTTGCTACTGTTGTTGCAAAGATTAATCGTACGGGAAAACCTAATTCCTTTGTTATTTCAACAAATTTTAAAGCTGAGTTTGGCACCAATGCGGCTGCTTTAGCTGATCCAAACATTCTTGGCTATCTGGGAGGAACAGATAAAAAAGACGAAATCGTTGTGATCGGAGGCCACTACGACCATGATGGAATGGATTCCAAAGGCAATATCTTCTTTGGGGCCGATGACAATGCCTCGGGCACAACAGCCGTCCTTGAATTGGCACGCGCTTTTTCGAAAGCTAAATCAACAGGAAATGGCCCACGTCGCAGTATTTTGTTCATCACCTATGCTGCAGAAGAAAAAGGTTTACTAGGTTCCAAGTTCTATACAGAAAACCCCATATTTCCATTGAAAAACACCGTTGCTTGCATCAATATCGATATGATCGGCCGTGTCGACGACAAGCATCTCAAAGGCAATCATGATTATATCCACGCTATCGGTTCAGATAAATTGAGCTCCGAGTTATATGAGATCAATAAAAATGAGAATGAAAAACATACGAAACTGGAGATTGACTATATGTATGACAATCCAAAGGATCCTATGCGTTTGTACTATAGATCCGATCATTATAACTTTGCCAAGAAAGGTATTCCTTCTGTCTTTTATTTTTCGGGCCTGCATCCGGACTACCACACGCCTGCAGATACCTATGACAAGATCGACTTTCCATTAATGGTAAAACGCGAAAAGCTCGCATTTTACACGGCATGGCAAATAGCCAATAGGGAAAATCGCCTGGTCATCGACAGTAATAAAGAGTAAGGTCAAATTATCGGCTTTATCAAGGATTATTTTGTACAATACAAAAAGCAAGTAAATGATTGTTTACTTGCTTTTTTATGTACTAAAATGACCTTTAGCATAAACCTTTTATTCACAATTATTGTTATCTTTAATACAAAACAAGTATAATTTATGGCTTTTGTAGATTACTATAAAGTGCTTGGCATTGATAAAACAGCTTCAGCTGATGACATCAAAAAAGCATATCGAAAACTAGCCCGTAAATACCACCCTGATGTCAACCCCAATGACAATGAGGCCAAACAACGATTTCAGGAGATTAATGAGGCAAATGAAGTATTATCCGATCCCGAAAAGCGCAAAAAATATGACCAATATGGTGAACATTGGCAACATGGAGAGGAGTATGAAAAAGCGCAACAACAATACCGTCAGTCACAATCTAACGGAGGAAATCCATTCGGCGCTGGAGGAAATCCATTTGGTGGTGGCGGTTCCCATGAGTACACTGGAAACTTTGATGATGGGCAATTCTCTGATTTCTTCGAACAGATGTTTGGTAGCAGACGCGGAGGAGGCCGCCAAAGTACATTCCGCGGCCAGGACCTTAATGCGGAGCTCAGCTTAACCTTACAAGAAGCTTACACGACACATCAACAGACCTTCAATATCAATGGAAAAAGTATCCGCATCACGATTCATGCTGGCGTGGAGGATGGTCAAAAGATCAAACTGAAAGGTTATGGCGGAGAGGGCATCAACGGTGGCCCAAAAGGAGATCTCTATATCACTATCAACATCACGCCTGATGCCCGTTTTAAACGTCAGGGGAATGACTTATACACAACACTTGATATAGACCTCTATACAGCTATTTTAGGCGGTGAAGCAACTTTAGATACATTCGGCGGCAAAGTTAAACTGAAGATTAAAGCCGAAAGTCAAAATGGTGCAAAAATGCGACTTAAAGGAAAAGGATTCCCCTTGTATCGCAAAGAAGGTGAATTTGGCGATCTGTATGTCACATTGAATATTCAAATGCCCAATAATCTGTCTGCCGAAGAAAAGGCCTTGTTCCAACAATTGAAGGATTTAAAACACTAATCTTATGGAAACGACACTCATTAAAGTCATCGACTTCTGCCAGTCCAGAAAGGTTGAAACAACATTCCTGCAAACCATGGAGGAATACGGACTCATACATATTGTCATTCAACAAGAAGAACAATATATTGATGAAGAAGAGCTCCAAAAATTGGAACGCTTTTCAAATCTCTACTATGATCTTGAAGTAAATCCTGCCGGAATTCAGGTTGCCAGTCACCTATTGGAGAAAGTTGAACAGCTCCAAAATGAAATTTCACATTTAAAGAATAAATTGAAAGCCCTGGATTATTGATCCAAGGCTTTCAATTTATTTCGTTAGAATTTGACATCCCGCTCTGTATTCACCTTGGTCTGCCAAACAATCTTGTCTTGCAATGTGGTATATAGAATTTCATAATCCCCTTTACAAGTCACAAAGGAACCATAAAAATCACCAGGCTTCATCACGCGGTAAACAACCAGTTTTCGTTCTCCGTCAACTTCACCATAAGCTTTCATTAACATGTAACCTGTTTTATTCACCTTTTCTTCCGGAATTTTATAATCTAAATGCGAACGGCTACTACCATCATCAGGACATAAAATCTCTGTGCGGCTCGGGGTAAATTTATAACGATCGCGATACATAGCAACATTAGACATCACTACATCCTTCGCCCACGCGATATCGGTAAAATCCTCCGGGAAAAGAAAGATCAGCGACACCATTTTCTCTTGCCAAAGGCGCCCATTAAACGGAATTACAAAATGAAGCAGCTTTTGCCCCTTAAAAGTTGTAGTTGTATAAAAATATCGTCCCTCCTTATTTTGCTCCCGTTGAAAAGAACTTAAATCAAGTAGGTGATTTTTTTTCCCTTTTACATTTGGCGAGTTGTTGACTACAGCAAGCATGTCATACTGATATTTTCCTTCCAGATGTCCAGAAAACAAAACCTGATACGCGGTATCTGAATAGCGTAAATGGCGTAATACACGACGAAATCGATTGTCAACCTGCTTTGCATTAATCGGATTAGTCTTACCTTGCCAATTTTTATCCTCCATAATATCATCCCCGAGGAATACCGTAAGCTCTTTGTTAATATTAACAAAATACTCATCACCTTGTACAGCAAAACCGTTGGGAACCACTTTATAGGACTTACAGGAAGAAAGCATGGCCAAAACCACAATAAAATAGAAAATTTGAATGAATCTGCTCTGCATATTTATGATCTAATCTTTACTTCTTTAAATTTAAACGAATCGGCAATGTGTAAGCCACGCGTACCGGTTTACCGTTAACTAATCCCGGTTTCCATTTTTTCGCACCTTTTAGGAGCTCCAATGCCGCCTCTTTGGTTCCATAACCAAGATCTTTTTTTACATCAACATGGGATAAACTGCCATCCTTTTCGACAATAAAAGCCACTTCAACAATGCCATTAACCTCCCGTTTAATTGCTGCTTCCGGAAAAACAAAATTATCGCCTACCCAGATCATAAAAGATCGCATTCCCCCAATAGGTGTTGGTTGCACCTCAACTTTATCAAAAGTTACTAAATCGGACTGAAAATCCAATGAAAGATTCCAGCGGTCGCTCTCATCTTCCGTCCTTATCGATTTTACTTCCTTGAGTTGTTTTTCCGTCTCTTCACCAGATTCAGCGCCCGGGAATGAATGAGATGACATCCGGACCTTTCTGCCCAATGTGTCAGTTTCCTCCCAATAGTACGTCGTTTTTCCGCCAACGGTAACGGGTAAGGAAAGCAGCGATCGAACGACTTTCCCATTGACGATTGCAGGTTTCCATTTCCCACTTGCTTTTACAGCATTTTCCACAGCGGATGCCAAGCCATAGCCCAAATCATTCTTAGCCTTTATATGGCTCAACTCACCATTTTTCTCCACGATGGCTGAGATGACAATTACCCCGATCATATTATTTTTGATTGCTTCATCACTCACGTGGATTCTACTGCTCAATCCCATGACATACTTTTTCATTCCTCCAACTGGAATAGCCATGATCTCAGGATCTTTGTAGACCTTACTGTCTTCATTTACCTGTCCATTTTTCAGCTCCTCAGACTGGCTCGGCAATGTCTGCTCATCAGTCACAGTTAAGCCATTAACGCTTTCTTCTACATCCGCTACCATAGCCTTGGCCCTACTCGTATTAAAGACCAACGTAGACCCCGCTACCACCAATAACATGGGCAGCACAATCACATATAACAAGCGTTGTCTTTGTACAGATTTATCTTTAAATAACATCGTGATGCGCTGCTTTAAAAAAGAATGATTGGAAAACTCATGTGAAAAAGCCAATTGATCTGTACGTAATGCATGAGCAACCAGCATTTCTGCATAAGCCACTTTATCGGTCGAGCAAATTTCATCTACAATATACTCGTGTTGAAACCTTATTTCCTTTTGAAAGAAATACACAACAGGATTGAACCAATTGAAAATTTTAAGTAGCTCAATCAACAGTAAATCATAGGAATGTCCCTGCTCAGCATGAACCTGCTCATGCCATGCAATATTCTTCTTGTTTTTAATCGATTTTCCAATCACAACCCGATTAAAAAAAGAAAAACTCAGGTACTCAGGAGAAGAACGCAATACCCGAACAAGTTGCTTGATCCGTATCGCCAAGAAAAAAAAGGCGATTCCCGCTCCTATCCAATAGATCTTGGCAAGAATATCCAACAAAAAAAGAGGTTTTTTTTCGATCGGGCTCCCGATTTCGACATCCATATATGTTCCTAAGTCGACCTGTGGAATATGATTGGAAATCATTTCCGTCTTGGGTAATTCAATAAAAATACCCACAGGAGCTAATAAGGAAAATACAACCATTCCAATCAGATAGATCCGGTTCCATTGAAAAAAAGTAAGTTTTCTAAAAATCAGTTTGTAGAGCACAAAACTGATAATCAATGAAATATTGACAATCAATAAGAAATCATAATCAAAAAGTTTATAAAAGGGTATTGGTTGTTATTTATTACGTTCGATGATCGATAAGATGTCATCAAGTTCTTTGATGTCCAGCCTATTCTCTTCCAAAAAATAAGAGAGCATACGCTTGGGCGAATTATCAAAATAATTCGTTAATAACTTTCCTGTGATACCTTTCTTATATTCCTGTTTTGAAATCTTTGGTAAATATTGATGACTTTTACCAAAAGATTCATGCCTTACAAAGCCCTTTGTTTCGAGAATACGAACGATGGTCGAGACCGTGTTATAGGCCGGTTTCGGCTCCGGAAGTCGATCAATAATTTCTTTGACAAAGCCACGGCCCATCTCCCAGAGCTCTTGCATAATCTGCTCCTCAGCTTTCGTTAACTCTTTAAAATCCTCCATAACTCCTCAGGAATAAAATAAATACCAAAATAATAAATCAATACACAAGTTATAACTAAAATCATAGTTTTACAACTAATAAATTAGTTTAAAATACAAAATACTGATAATTAAACAATTAATTTACAACAATACGTGATATTGTCATCTTTATTCGTCGAAATTCTTTTTCCTTGAGGCTTTCAATTGAGACTGCTGTTTCTTTCGATCCAGTCTTTTCAGCACACTCGAATACGGAGTTTTGGTTTTTTTACGGGGTTTTGCTGGCACAAGTGCGCCTTCCACTATACGCTTAAAGCGATCGATTGCGATTTCTTTATTACGGATCTGCGACCGATCGATATCGCACTCCAATTGCAGTATTCCTTCTTTATTGATACGGTTTGCCAACGCGTTGAAAATCATTGCTTTTTCTTCAACAGAAGCAGCTGTGGATAGCGCAACATCCCACTGCAACAATACTTTCGATGACACCTTGTTTACATGTTGTCCACCTGCTCCACCCGATCTGGAAAACTTAAACGTAAGTTCTCCTATTACTCTTTCTAAATTCATTTATTTTTAAATGCTTCTTCTATTTTTTCCATCTTTTTTAATAGAAAGCTCAATTTTTCCACTTGATCCCGTTGTACTTCGACAAGTTCTTGTTCTTTGCGGATAATGAGATGATCTATTTTCTCATGCAATTCCCTGATTTCGAGTTCAGCCTTTAAGTTGACCATATAGTCATTTCTTGCACGTTCACGATCCTTATCTTCCTGTCTGTTTTGACTCATCATAATAACTGGAGCTTGCAAAGCAGCTACGCAGGACAAAATCAGGTTCAGTAAAATAAAGGGATAAGGATCAAAGCCTTTATTATTTAACCAAAAGATATTGGCCGCAATCCAGACAATCAAAAATAAGACAAAGGAAATAATAAAGGTCCAGCTTCCGCCAAACTCAGCCACTTTATCGGCAACCCGGTCTCCTACGCTGACTGGCTCCATATTATCTCCATCCAAACTTGCGCTGATCACTTTATTTTCCTTAAAACTGTTGATGACCTGCTGATCCAATTGACTTAACTGTCCAGACTCATCTTTCAGAAATTCGGCGATATAAGTTTCTTTAAATCGTGTCAACTCACTTGCGGCGATATACTTGTCCTTACTAAAACCTGGATATTCCTTTTTTATCAGCTTAAAAATGGGTTGTCGGATTGAAGCCCCCAAAATACGTTGTTCCGAAGGAAATTGCTGTCCTGAAATATCACTTATAAAGTTATCCATATACCGATTTAATATCTATTTAAAGATAGTGCTTTTTAACCAATCAAAAAATTCACAAAACTATGGCAATTGGTTTTTGTTATTTTACGCATAAATAGACGAAATTTGCAACACAAAATTCAGGAATAAGCATCTTCAATTTACCTTATTATCATAAAGTAAAATAAGAGGGCAATTGTCAAGCTAAAGAACTTCGTCGGTGCCACATGAATGAATAGCGTTTGTATGTAATGGACATTGCGAGTCTTGAACAACGACAATCAAAGTACTAACACGAGGTTCCCGGGAGCCTTTTAACAAAAAATAAACAGCGTTTATAACGGGATGCCGTTAAAATATGCGCTCAGACATAATTACGCAGATGAAAATAGGAATTGTTTGTTATCCCACCTTTGGTGGAAGTGGTGTAGTTGCAACCGAACTAGGAAAGGCCTTGGCCGCAAATGGACATGAGATTCATTTTATAACCTATCGACAACCTGCACGTCTGGATTTCTTTTCTGAAAACCTATACTATCATGAGGTAGCTGTTTCGCAGTATCCTCTTTTTGATTTTCTACCCTATGAATCTGCGTTAGCCAGCAAACTGGTTGATGTTGTTCGCTTCGAAAAGTTGGATTTGATCCACGTCCACTATGCCATTCCACATGCATCAGCGGCATTTATGGCCAAACAGATCTTACTCACTACCTACGGCATTAATATTCCTGTCGTGACGACTTTACACGGGACGGATATTACATTGGTTGGCAAAGACAAGAGTTTTAGTCCGGTCGTAACATTCTCCATCAATCAGTCCGATGGCGTAACCGCTGTATCACAGAATCTGAAAGATCAGACGCTTCAATATTTTGATATTACGCGCGATATCAAAGTGATTCCCAACTTTATTGACCTCGACAGATTTAGCAATAAAGATCGGTCACATTTCAAAAAAGCCATTGCCCCCGGCAATGAGCGTATATTGGTCCATACGTCCAACTTTAGAAAAGTCAAAAATACAGAAGATGTCATCCGTATTTTTAAGAAAGTACATGATGTTATCCCTTCCAAATTATTGATGGTAGGTGACGGCCCTGAGCGTCGAAATGCAGAAGAGCTATCCAGAGAACTTGATGTATGCAAGGACGTCCGTTTCTTGGGGAAACAGGATGCAGTGGAAGAAATATTGTCTGTATCAGATCTATTTCTGATGCCTTCAAGTTCGGAAAGTTTCGGTCTTGCGGCCTTAGAAGCCATGGCTTGTCAAGTTCCAGTTATCTCTTCCAATACTGGAGGGTTACCTGAGCTGAATGAAAACGGCGTCACTGGATTTCTCAGTGCTGTTGGTGATGTTGAAGATATGGCAAAGAATGCGATTTATATCTTGGAAGATGGAGAGCGCTTAGAAAAATTTAAGGAAGCGGCATTAAATCATGCGAAAAAATTCCAATTGTCCAATATTATGCCTTTATATGAACAGTATTACGGAGAAGTCATTAATCAAACAATAAAAGCACAATAAATATTATTTTAGGCTTAAGGGATAAAAAAAATATTTTATCTTTGACCTTTGGAAAATTTCCAAAAAAACAATTATGAAATACAAACGTATCTTATTAAAACTTAGCGGTGAATCCTTAATGGGTGACCAAAGCTACGGTATCGATATTAACCGTGTATCACAATACGCTAATGATATCAAAGAACTTCACGATCAAGGTTTAGAAATTGCAATTGTTATCGGTGGCGGTAATATATATCGTGGTCTAAGCGCCGAAAAATCAGGCATGGACCGTGTTCAAGCAGACTATATGGGCATGCTTGCCACAGTCATCAACAGCATGGCACTTCAAGATGCGCTTGAGAAAGTTGGGAAAAAGACACGTTTGCTTACTGCGATCAAAATGGAGCAAATCTGCGAACCATTTATTCGCAGAAGAGCTGTACGCCATTTGGAAAAAGGCCGTATTGTTATTTTCGGAGCTGGTACAGGAAACCCTTATTTCACAACGGATACCGCTGCATCTTTGCGTGCAATCGAAATCAATGCGGATGCCGTATTGAAAGGAACCCGTGTGGATGGTATTTACACCGCAGATCCTGAAAAAGATCCTACTGCAACAAAATTTGAAGAAATATCATTCACAGAGGTTTATGAGAAAGGATTAAATGTTATGGATATGACAGCCTTTACCCTTTGTCAAGAAAACAAATTACCGATCATCGTATTTGATATGAACAAACCAGGCAACTTATTGAAACTTGCTAATGGTGAACATGTCGGAACTGTGGTTAAATAATTTAAATCTGTAAAAAACGTAATCTTATATGAACGAACTAATTTCAATTGAATTGGACGATTGTAAAGACAAGATGTCCAAAGCAGTTGCTCACACCGAATCCGAATTAACTAAAATTCGTGCGGGTAAAGCTTCTCCATCGATGTTAGATGGAATTTCAGTAGACTATTATGGTAGCGCCACTCCACTTTCACAAGTGGCCAACATCAATACAACTGATGCACGGACTATTGTTATCCAACCTTGGGAAAAATCGCTCATCAACGCAATTGAAAAAGCTATCACTGACGCTAACCTAGGAATCAACCCACAGAATGACGGTATCGTTATTCGTCTGAATATTCCTCCTTTAACAGAAGAAAGAAGACGTGATTTGGTTAAGAAAGTAAAAGAAGAAACTGAAAGAGGCCGTATTGGTGTACGTAATATCCGTAAAGATGTCAACGAATCCATCAAAAAATTAAAAAATGACGGCGCTTCTGAAGATGAAATCAAAACTGCTGAAGGTGAAGTTCAAAAATTAACAGATGCATTCATTGTAAAAGTTGATAAATTGGCTGAACTGAAAGAAAAAGATATCATGACTGTTTAAGTTTTCCTACTTGAATAGAAAAAAGGTCTGAAAAATATTCAGACCTTTTTTATTGGTGTGAAGAACTCCGCACTCCTCCCCTAAAAAGAACTCTTCCCAACCTACAAGACATTGACCTTCCAAAAATTTTATGGGTTAAGATTCAGCATACACTTCAAAAATATTCCCTGTTGTACCATTGATTTCTGAACAAATAATTGTACATTGTACACTAACAAGTAATCAATTATATGATGAACAATTCTCGTCGTCAATTTTTAAAGCAAGCTGGAATAGGTCTTTCGGCAGCTTATCTGGTGCCCAACTTTATATCTTGTCAAAATAAAGCCGGTGCAATCAGCGACAATCCATTACAGAATATAGGCGTACAGCTGTATTCCATTCGCGATTTAATGGATAAAGATCCGAAAGGATCTTTGGAACAAATTGCCAAAATTGGGTATAAACATGTTGAGCTCTATGGGATAGACGCCACAGCCAAGCAGTTCTGGAAATTGCCTTACAAAGAGTTGAAGAAAATATTGGATGATAACGGTCTAAAAACACATTCAGGCCATTACGATATGTCCAAATACCTCAGTAAAGCGCATACCGACAAAGAAGATCTTGCGGCTTATTTTGATGCAGCAAAAGAACTTGGCCAAGAATATGTAATTGCTCCTGTGACACCGATGTTTGATCTGAATGCATTGAAAAAAGATGATTATCTCTATGCTGCCGAGCAATTGAATAAAGCTGGTGAACAGGCTAAAAAATTGGGTCTAAAAGTTGCCTACCACAACCATTTCTGGGAATTTAGGGATCTGGGCAATAATACGACCGGTGAAGAGGTGATGTTAGCATTCACTGAACCTGATTTGGTCGATTTTGAATTAGACCTTTTCTGGGCAGAAAAAGCGGGTAAAAACCCGATAGCCTTGTTTGAAAAATTCCCCAACCGTTTTAAACTATGGCATGTCAAAGATATGGATAAAACAAAATCCAATCCCATTGAATGGCCCAAAGATGGAAAATTGCCGATTGAGCAAATCTTCAATGACATCAAGTATACCGAAGTGGGGACCGGAAGCATCAACTTCCCTGAAATCGTCAAAGAAAAGAATAAAGCCGGACTTAAATATGCATTTGTCGAGCAAGACAATATCTATATGCCAGATAAGATCGAAAGTCTCAAAAAAAGTTACGATTATGTTCAGGCAAATCTTACAAAATAAAAAAAGGGAGCAATGCTCCCCTTTTTTATTTTGTAAGATTGTCAGCTTAGAATTCGGTATCTTCGACTTCTACTGCGGTCTCGATTACTTTTCTCGCCAACTCTTCTTTAAATTCGATGATATTCTTGCTGATTGTTTCATCATGTGTACCCAGAATCTGAGCTGCCAATATACCTGCATTCTTCGCCGCATTTAAAGCGACAGTTGCTACAGGAATACCATTGGGCATCTGAAGGATAGAAAGTACCGAGTCCCATCCATCAATGGAATTTGATGATTTTACAGGTACGCCTATTACAGGTAAATGTGTAATTGAAGCGACCATTCCGGGCAAATGCGCCGCACCACCCGCTCCAGCAATAATAACTTTCAAACCACGAAATGCTGCATTTTTGGCATAATCAAACATACGTTGTGGTGTACGATGTGCTGAGACGATCGTTACCTCAAATTCCACCCCAAGGGTTTTGAGCACATCTATCGCATCCTGCATAACAGGAAGATCTGATTTGCTTCCCATGATAATGCCTACCTGGGCCTTATTATTGACTGACATAGTATTGTTTAAGCTTTAATTTTTAATATTTCTTGTACTTTTCTTGCATTGAAGATCGCTTTCTCCCGGTCATCATTGATAATACAAACATGGCCCATCTTACGGAATGGCTTCGTATATTTCTTTCCATATAAATGGATATATACGCCTTCCATTGCCAACACCTCTTCTACACCCTCGTATTTGGCCAATCCTTCATAGCCAGGTTCACCTAACAGGTTAATCATAACGGCGTTCGTTCTGCATCTGGTATCACCTAACGGTAGATTGAAGATAGCTCTTAAATGCTGTGCAAATTGCGACACATAATTACCCTCTATGGTCTGGTGACCACTATTATGCGGACGCGGAGCCAATTCATTGACCAGAATATCACCATTTTTCGTTAGGAACATCTCTACAGCCAATATACCCACGATCTGTAGATCATCGGCAATCTTTTTTGCTATAGCCTCAGCGCGTTGTTGGATCTCTACACCATACAAAGACGGCGCAATCAAAAATTCCACCAAGTTAGCCTGAGGATTAAATTCCATCTCTACCATTGGAAATGTAGACACCTCACCTTTATCATTCCGGGCAACAATGACCGCAATTTCTTTTTCAAAATCTACCCATTCTTCAATTAAGCTGGGTTCTTCGAAAGCATCTTGTATATCTTGTTGGTTAACAATCTTCTTTACCCCTTTCCCATCGTATCCATCCTTACGCAATTTCTGGATATAGGGTAAGTTTAACGAGGCATTCACTAAATTATCTTTATTGGATATCAATTGAAATGCCGAAGTGGGGATATCATTTTGTTTAAAAAATTGCTTTTGCAGACCTTTATCTTGAATCAGACGAATGATACGTGATTGTGGGTACACGATAACGCCCTCGCCTTCCAGTTTCTCTAAAGCATCTACATTCACCTTCTCAATCTCGATCGTGATCATGTCCAAATCCTTACCGAAATTATAGACCGTTTCAAAATCGCCCAATGAACCACATTCAAATTTATTGCACAACTTGCGACAAGGAGCATTCTTATCCGGGTCCAATACATGAACATTTACATTGTAATTAATGGCTTCCTGGATGAGCATTCTTCCCAGTTGACCACCGCCAAGAATACCCAATTGCAATTCACCATAAAAATCTTTTGCCATAATTGATTTAAAATCTTATAAAATTTATCTTTTAAGCTTTTCCGCTGAACAATTGCTCACCCAACAAGCTTTCTTTGTCTATCTTTTTTTGCAACTCAATAAAAGCACCAATTAATGCCTCGGGACGTGGCGGACAGCCCTGGACATAAACATCCACAGGGATCACTCGATCTACCCCTTTGACCACATGATAACCATGCTGCCAATATGGACCGCCACAGTTGGAGCAAGAGCCCATCGAGATAACATATTTAGGATCGGGCATCTGTTCATATAGTTTCTTGATACGATCGGCCATCTTAAAAGTAACCGTTCCAGCAATAATGATCACGTCGGATTGCCGTGGAGAAGGCCTTGGGAATACGCCCATCCGGTCTAAATCATACGTTGAAGCCATTGCCCCCATCATTTCAATGGCACAGCAAGCAATACCAAAGCTCATGGGCCACATTGAAGACAACCTTGCCCAATTCAGCAAATCATCTAATTTGGCAACAATAACACCATTATTCTGCAATTGACTATCTAAACTCATGCTTACTCAGGTTTTTTAAATCGAGGTTTAAAGGCTGGTTTCGGCGTCGACACCTGTTCATCTGTCGTCGTTTTGTGCGCGACAGTTTCATCTCCAAGACCTGCATAATCACGCACCTGATACGTCCTACTATTCAGGCTTGCATAGGCACTATCCGGGATAGCTACAGGAACTTTAGGTAAGGACACATTCGGTTTAACCCATTCCAAATCGCCCTTTTTCCAAACAAAAACCAATCCTAAAATTAAAATGCCAATGAACATAGCCATTTCAATCATGGTAAACCACCCCCATCTTCCATCTGCCGCAATATATTCGGACTGTCCAAATACAGTGGCCCATGGAAAAATAAAAATAAGTTCTACATCAAAAAGTAAAAATACAAGGGCAATAACATAGAACCGTGGATTAAACTGAACCCAAGAAGAACCAATGGGATCCTCTCCACATTCGTAAGTACCAGATTTGATGGGATTATTCTTTTTCGGAGAGATTAAACGTGCTAGAAAAATGGTCGCACAGACTAACAGCGCCCCTATCAGCAGAATGATAAGGATTTTGCCGTATTCCGATAATTGCGCGGGGTCATCCATAATAATTACAAATTTAACAAATATTTCGTTTACTCGGGTGAGGAACTTGAAATTACGAATTATTTCTTTAAAAACAGTTCGAATTTTAAGGCATTAATGCCCCGTATCCGGTCTGCAAGCAGTCCCCAATTCATCTGGTGCAGCACTTAGCAGCAACCGAAAATTAATCGAAAGAGCAATGCCATGTTCAAAACCTTCATGACTTTGCAGACACCAACAGCAATGAAAGCGGACTGAAGGTTCTTTCTGGCCAATAAGATCAGACATTTTCAGAAAAAAAAGAGGGCATCGTATAAAACGATGCCCTTCTTATGATGTAACTATTCTCCAAAAATTACATTTTTCCTGGCATTTTGGGCATATTACGCATCAATTTAGCCGCCATCGCCGGATTAGACATCTGCTTCATGACTTTACGCATATCACCAAATTGTTTCAATAACTTATTCACTTCATTAATATCAGTACCTGATCCCTTCGCAATACGTAAACGACGTTTTTGATCAATGACATCTGGGTTTTCGCGTTCAAAAGGTGTCATGGAATCGATAATCGCTTCAATGGGTTTGAAAGCATTGTCATCGACTTCAATATCTTTCATTGCTTTCCCAACGCCAGGGATCATTCCCATGAGGTCTTTCATATTACCCATTTTCTTGATTTGTTGAATCTGGGATTTAAAATCGTTGAAATCGAATTTATTCTTACGGATTTTCTTTTGGAGCTCTGCGGCTTGCTTCTCGTCAAACTGTTGCTGTGCACGTTCCACTAAGGATACCACGTCACCCATACCCAAAATACGAGAGGCCATACGATCAGGGTGGAATACATCCAATGCATCCATCTTTTCACCTGTACCAATAAACTTGATAGGCTTATTAACGACAGATTTAATCGATAAAGCTGCACCACCGCGTGTATCACCATCCAACTTAGTCAATACTACACCTGTAAAGTCCAGACGGTCGTTGAACGTCTTAGCTGTATTCACGGCATCTTGACCAGTCATTGAATCCACAACAAATAGGATTTCGTCTGGCTTTGTCGCCTCTTTAACTGCTGTAATCTCAACCATTAAAGGCTCATCGATGGCCAAACGACCGGCTGTATCGATGATTACGACATTATTTCCATTGCGTTTTGCTTCTTCCACACCGGCTTTGGCAATCGCAATAGGATCGTTAGATTCACGATTCACATACACTGGTACGCCCACTTGTTCGGCAAGCACTTCCAATTGATCGATCGCTGCAGGGCGATAAACGTCACCAGCCACCAACAATGGTTTTTTATTCTTTTTATCTTTAAGGTACAAGGCCAACTTACCGGAGAAAGTTGTTTTACCAGCACCATTCAAACCCGCAATTAGAATGACTGTTGGATTTTTTCCAGTCTCAAGCTCCGTAACAGATCCGCCCATCAAAGCTGTCAACTCATCGTTCATGATCTTCGTCAACAATTGGCCCGGGGAAATACTTGTCAGCACATTTTCGCCTAAAGCTTTTTGTTTAACATCGTCGGTAAAAGTTTTGGCAGTTTTATAATTCACATCGGCATCCAACAACGCTTTGCGAATTTCTTTCATCGTTTCTGCAACGTTGATCTCGGTAATACTCCCCTGTCCTTTTAATACTTTAAAGGCCCTATCTAACTTATCTTGAAGATTTGAAAACATAAAATCTGAATCTTATTCTATATAAACAGCAAAGTTAAAAAAATTGTCTATAGTAACCTCATTAACACCCCATAAAAAATGCGACTATGAAAAATAATCACATTTTTGTAGGATAAAGTTACAATATCCGTATTTAATCACTTCTACGGCCACCGAATAAAATAGACGCATAATACAAAAGTGTTACCAACGCACTTAACGCCGCTACGACATAAGTCATCGCTGCCCATTTCAAAGCATCTTTCGCACCGTCATGTTCTTCGCCATTATAGGTTACACCAGCATGGTTTAACCATTCCAGTGCGCGGTTCGACGCATCAAACTCTACGGGCAAGGTGATAAAAGAGAACAGGGTCGTAATAGCCAAAGCCCCCACTCCAACAGCTAAAAGCCATGGGTTACCCCCTTTGGAAAAAGCAAATAGCATAACACCCAGCATCAATACCCATGATGTCATTTTAGAGGCCACATTTACCATCGGAACCATTGCCGAACGGAATCCCAACCATTTATAGGCTTTGGCGTGCTGTACAGCATGGCCACATTCGTGCGCCGCTACTGCTGCAGCTGCAACACTGCGGCCACTGTAAACTTCAGGACTTAAATTTACGGTTTTATCTGACGGATTATAGTGATCTCCCAAGCGATCTGGAATAGACACTACCTTTACATCATATATACCGTTATCATTCAACATTTTTTGCGCAATCTCAGCTCCAGACATCCCATTGCTCAAAGGCATTTCGGCGTATTTCTTAAATTTGTTTTTGAATCTTGTTTGGACAATCAGGCTTACCACCATTATTCCAATAAATAAAATCAAGTACATAGCTATTCAATCGTTTTATTTTATTATATGACTATCAAACCTTATTCCAATCGTCGAAAAAAGGCATATGCATGAATTTCTAAGATAAAAAAAGTCTTTGACCTGACAAAAAGAACAGGTTCATCTGATCTCCACATGACATAATTGCCAGATCATTTGGGCAGACTCCATTTTCAGCTTCGTACAGTGAAACACCTGCGCTATTTAACAAGAATCCAAGATGTAGTCTCATCGGTGAGTATTGGAGATGCGTTTTATTTCAAGTTCGATCAGGGAGCTTATTATTGAAGCAAATGGCTTTTGAAAACACGATGCTCAACGGATTGTAGCCTTGCTATACTATTAAGACAAAGATGAGAAACTAAGACAAAAGACGAGAAACTACAAAAGCGTCGAGACTTCCTATGGCTCCAATTAGGAATGCAAATAAAAAGGGGCATTAAAAAATGCCCCCTTTATTATAAATAGCCCATTTGCAGGGTAAGATCAGTACCTTCAATCATTTTACGTAAATTGCTCAATGCGTAGCGCATCCTCCCTAAAGCAGTATTGATACTTACTTCGGTTATCTCCGCAATATCTTTAAAACTCATATCACAAAAGTGACGCATAATAAGCACTTCTTTTTGATCGTCCGGAAGCTTTTGAATCATTTTTTTAAGGTCTACATCAACCTGCTGTTTGAGCATTTTTGACTCTGCGCTTTCATCACTAAATTCGAGCACCTCAAAAATATCAAACCCGTCGGCATTCACAATATTCGGAGCACGTTTTGCTTTTCTAAAAAAGTCAACAATCATATTGTGCGCTATACGTATAGCCCAAGGTAAAAATTTACCTTCTTCATTATATTTACCGGATTTTAAGGTGTTGATGATTTTTATGAAAGTCTCCTGGAAAATATCTTCAGCAAGATATTCATCTTTAACTTTCATATATATGGAAGTATATATTTTCGATTTATATCGATTCAACAATGCCTCTAGACCGGACTCTTGGCCGCCGACATACATTTGGATCAACTCTTGATCGCTTTTACTTTTTAAAAGTCTCATACGTCACTTACTTTTTTAGCAGTTCGCAAATAAATTATCAGTTCTGTGTTAAAATGTAAATGTTTGCCGTATAAACTATCCTTTCTTATTGTAAAACAATCAATTAATCTAAAACCAAATTACCGTAAAATAAATGAGTAATCAAATTATTACAATTTATTTTAAGATTTTTTAACATTTAAAAATAAGTTATCTACCTCATAATTCCAAAATAAAGGTTCTTCGACCACAGTACGCCCCTTCAGACAAGATGGAATAACAACCTCGAACAGCTCCAAAATAACAAGTTTTAAAGTTACTACTTCATACGGACTTTATAGGGAGCTAATAGGGACCTTATAGGGACCTCATTCGGATGAATACCTATAAAATCCGTTTAAAGTCCGTATAAGATTGTTGTTAAGTTCGTCTAAAAAGTTAAGTTGATACGAGACTGTAACGGAACTATTCTTTCTAAAATAGCAGTAGAAAAAAAGACGGGATAAAAAAGCGGAACCACCGCATCGGTAATTCCGCTTTTTCTATTCCTATGGAAAAAGTCTTATTTATACAATGGGAACTCAGCCATCATTGCTTTTACTTTACCATGGATCAAATCCAGTTGCGCATCATTAGATGCATTTTTCAATGCCTCATCGATCAATTCACCGATTTGAATAATTTCATTCTCTTTAATACCACGTGTAGTGATTGCAGCAGTACCAAAACGTACACCTGAAGTCACAAAAGGAGAACGTGTATCGAAAGGAACCATATTTTTATTTGTTGTGATACCCGCTTTACCCAATACAGCTTCGGCTTCTTTACCAGAAATATCTTTATTGCGTAGATCCACCAACATCAAGTGATTGTCTGTACCACCAGAGATGATCTTATAATCTCTTTCTACAAAGAATTGCGCCAATGCAGCTGCATTTTTCTTTACCTGAACGATATATTCCATATACTCATCGGATAAAGCCTCACCATAAGCGATTGCTTTAGCAGCGATTGTATGTTCTAAAGGACCACCTTGTGTACCTGGGAATACAGCTAAATCCAATAATTGTGTGATTGTACGGATTTCACCTTTAGGTGTTTTGATACCCCATGGATTTTCAAAATCTTTACCGACCATGATCATACCACCACGAGGGCCACGAAGCGTTTTGTGCGTCGTTGTTGTAACAATATGGCAATGTGGAAGTGGATCATTCAATAAACCACGCGCGATTAAACCTGCAGGGTGAGAAATATCTGCCATCACGATAGCACCAATTTCGTCTGCAACTTTACGGATGCGTGCGTAATCCCAATCACGAGAATAAGCAGAAGCACCACAGATAATCATCTTTGGTTTTTCACGAAGCGCTGTTTCTTCCAATTGCTCATAGTCAATTAAACCAGTGTCTTCTTTTACACCATAAAATAATGGTTGATAGATCTTACCCGATAAGTTCGCTGGCGAACCGTGTGTCAAGTGACCACCGTGAGATAAATCAAGACCTAAAATTTTGTCGCCAGGTTTGATTGTCGCCAAAAAAACAGCCGCATTTGCTTGAGCACCAGAGTGAGGCTGAACATTTACCCATTCTGCGCCAAATAATTGTTTTGCACGGTCAATTGCGATGGTTTCGATCTCATCCACAACTTCACAACCTCCATAGTAACGTTTTCCTGGGAGGCCTTCTGCATATTTATTTGTCAACACTGAACCAGCAGCTTCCATCACTTGTTTTGAAACAAAGTTCTCTGAAGCAATTAATTCAATACCTTCTTCTTGGCGTTTAAGCTCATCAGCTATTAAATTAAAAATGGCTTGATCTCTTTCCATTGTTTTTAAATGTTGTAAAGTAAATTTTGTAGTTTATTTTAATGCCTCAAAGATAGCATATTCCATAAAGAATATCGACAAAAAGTCCTATTTAATTAAATGTTCTTAGAAAAACAGCCTTATTAATGCGAATTACCTAATTAGGTCGGGATCATTTTATGGTACTATCGGACAAAATAAGCGGACAAAGAATTGAATGTTTCGAAAATGTCAAAAAATCCAGGTCAAGCAATTTGCCGTTAAAAAAATGTATTTTTGTATTGGATTGGCTAAAACACTATTAAAATGAGTACAGAACATACAGCAGTTGCTCCTGTTTCTTTAACAGAGGGGGCAATCAAGGAACTAAATAAATTAAAGGATCAACAAGAAATCTCTGATGATTTTGGTTTACGTGTCGGTGTTGAAGGCGGCGGTTGTTCCGGTATGAGTTATATCTTGGGCTTTGACCAGAAAAAGGACGGCGATAACGAATACGAAATTCAAGGAATCCGCATCTTTATGAACAAAGCACATGGCCTATATCTTGCCGGAATGGAAATCGACTTCAAATCGGGACTCGATGCAAGGGGCTTCACATTTAATAACCCCAATGCAACAAGTACCTGCGGATGTGGAAGCAGTTTTTCAGCATAACTGAATTTCAGTACAAATGAAATAAGAAAGGGACTGCCATAGGTAGTCCCTTTGTCGTAGTAGACACCACACTCATTTTTTGTCGGTTGATCGAGGAGAGATTTCAAAAAGTTCGACCTCGATTTAATGAGATTAGTACAACAAAGCCCTCTTTCATTTTCCATCATAAATCACTAAATTAGCGACCTTTATAAAAGAAGCATACAACAGTCTGATGTACAAAGAATATAAGCAGTTAAATTTACCCGAGATAGGTAAAGAGATTTTGACCCGTTGGGAACAGGAAAAAATATTCGAAAAAAGTATCAATAATCGTCCTGAAAGCAAGACCTATACATTTTTTGAAGGTCCGCCTTCTGCAAATGGCATGCCCGGGATTCACCACGTGATGGCACGTACGATTAAGGATATTTTCTGTCGTTACAAGACTTTGAAAGGTTACCAAGTGAAAAGAAAAGGCGGCTGGGATACCCATGGCCTGCCCATTGAACTTGCTGTCGAAAAAGCTCTTGGAATCACAAAAGAGGATATCGGCAAAAAGATTACCGTAGAACAATATAATGACGCTTGTCGCAAGGAGGTAATGAAATATACCGATGTATGGAATGACCTAACCACCAAAATGGGGTATTGGGTTGACCTTGAACATCCTTATATTACTTACAAGAATGAATACATCGAAACCTTATGGTATTTATTGAAAGAACTTTACAAAAAAGGTCTTTTGTACAAGGGTTATACGATACAGCCTTACTCTCCGGCAGCAGGTACGGGATTGAGTTCACATGAACTTAACCAGCCCGGCACCTATAAAGATGTGAAAGATACCACCATCGTTGCAGAATTTAGACTGATCAAAAGTCAGCTTCATCCAGCTATAGAAAAATTAGTTGACGACGATGCGGAGGATGTTGCATTCATTGCCTGGACCACCACACCATGGACTTTACCATCCAACACAGCTCTGGTTGTAGGCAAGAAAATAAATTATGTGAAGATCCGAACGTTCAATAAATATACCGGTGCGCCTGTATCCGTCGTATTAGCGAAAGATCTGATCAGCAAACATTTTAAAGCAGAAGGCGAAAATGCATCCTTCCAAGACTATAAATTGGGCGACAAAGTAATTCCTTGGGAGCTTGCAGCAGAATTTGTGGGCGAAGAGCTTGTTGGCTTGCGTTATGAGCAATTGTTGCCTTATATCACCAGCGAGGATTTACAAGAAAATGCTTTCCGCGTTATTCCAGGCGACTTTGTTACGACCGAGGATGGTACGGGTATCGTCCATGCAGCCCCTACGTATGGTGCGGATGACTTTCGTGTCGCAAAAGAACATGGTGTACCGGGCATCTTGGTAAAAGATGAAAACGGAAAAGAGGTTCCTACTGTGGACCGTACGGGACGTTTTGTAAGTGAAATCACCGATTTTGCCGGAAGATTTGTCAAAGAGGAATATTACAGTGCAGAGGAACGTTCAAAAGAAGATTTCAAACCCACAGACGTGTTGATCTCTATCAAACTAAAAGAGGACAACAAAGCTTTTGATGTCAAAAAATATGAGCACACCTATCCGCATTGTTGGCGTACAGACAAACCTGTTCTTTACTATCCGCTAGACAGCTGGTTTATCCGCACCACAGCAGTGAAAGAAGATTTGGTTGCCTTAAATAAAACCATCAACTGGAAACCTGAAGCAACCGGTACCGGCCGCTTTGGAAACTGGTTAGAAAACTTGGTAGACTGGAACCTTTCGCGTTCGCGTTACTGGGGAACTCCACTTCCTATCTGGCGTTCAGAAGACGAAAATGAAGAGGTTTGTATCGGTTCCTTACCTGAATTAAAGTCTTTATTGGAAGCTTCTTTGACCTCTGATGTTTTGTCTAACGATGAAAAAGCGAAGAATAAAGCTTATTTGGATAAATTCGACACCGAGCAACTGGATCTTCACCGTCCATATGTGGACGATATCGTCTTGGTTTCTGATGCCGGACAAAAGTTATTCCGCGAACCTGATCTGATCGACGTCTGGTTTGATTCGGGGGCAATGCCTTATGCGCAATGGGGACTGGATCACGAAAAATTAGCCAAAGGGGAACAATTTCCTTTTAAAGCTGGATTCGATCATGCATACCCGGCAGACTTTATTGCTGAAGGGGTTGATCAAACACGGGGCTGGTTTTTCACCTTACATGCGATTTCTACGATGATGTACAAATCGGTTTCCTTCAAAAACGTCGTTTCCAATGGCCTGGTATTGGATAAAAATGGAAATAAGATGTCCAAACGCCTGGGCAACGGTGTGGATCCATTCTCGACGATCGATCAATACAGTGCCGATGCAACACGCTGGTACATGATCAGCAATGCCGCTCCATGGGACAACCTTAAATTCAATATGGAAGGGTTGGATGAAGTCCGTCGTAAATTCTTTGGTACTTTATATAATACCTACGCTTTTTTTGCATTGTATGCCAATATCGATAAGTTCTCCTATGCAGAATCCGATATTGCGTTGGAGAAACGTCCTGAAATTGATCGTTGGATTATCTCCTTGTTAAATTCGTTGACCAAGGAAGTAGACGAATACTTGGCGGATTACGAGCCTACAAAAGCAGCGCGTGCTATTCAAAACTTTGTTGATGAACATCTCAGCAACTGGTATGTCCGTCTTTGCCGTCGTCGCTTCTGGAAAGGAGATTATACAGAAGACAAAATTTCGGCCTATCAGACACTTTATACATGTCTTGATACGATTGCGAAATTGATGTCGCCAATATCACCTTTCTTCTCGGACAGGTTATTCCTGGATTTGAATGCAGCAACGAATAAGGAACAAGTTGAATCCGTTCACTTAGCGAATTTCCCGGTTTACAATGATAGTCTAGTCGACAAAGATCTGGAAGAACGTATGGCGTTAGCGCAGGACATCTCGTCTTTGACACTTTCCTTGCGTAAGAAAACCTCCATCAACGTACGTCAACCATTAAACAAAATTTTGGTTCCGGTACTTGATAGTGCCTTCCAGGAAAAGGTAGAAAAAGTAAAAGATCTGATACTTTCGGAGACGAATATCAAAGATATCGAGTTTATTACGGACACCACCGGTATCATTAAGAAAAAAATAAAACCAAATTTTAAAGCTCTTGGCGCGAAAGTTGGTAAGGATATGAAGTTAGTTTCTTCGTCTATCCAATCGTTGACTATAGATCAAATAAGTTCATTGGAATCAACAGGCGAATTGGCCCTAGCAGGCACGCCATATACGATTCTATTGAGCGATGTAGAAATTATAGCAGAAGACGTCGAGGGATGGCAGGTAGCGAACCTAGGTAAATTGACCGTAGCATTAGATGTACATATCACCGAAGAATTGAAAAAAGAAGGTTTGTCAAGAGAATTGATCAACCGCCTACAAAATCTAAGGAAGGATAAAGGATTAGAAGTAACTGATAGAATTAACGTAAAGTTAACAGCTGCTTCAGAAGTGGTTAATGCTGCCAACGAAAATTTATCGTATATTTGCACCGAAATTCTGGCCGATTCATTGGTATTTGAAGATTCACTAACTGAAGGAGAGACCATCGAGATCGATGGCAAAGAACTTAAGGCATTAATCCAAAAAAATTAAATTATGGCAAACAACAACGAGAAAACACGCTATAGCGATTCAGAATTACAAGAATTCAAAGATATTATCTTGGACAAGCTTAGAATAGCAAAAGAAGAGCTTTCCTCGTTGACCGCAACGCTAAATAACAGTAATGCTAATGGTACCGACGATACTGCTGGAACGTACAAGACATTGGAAGACGGTTCAGCTACTTTGGAAAAAGAGCAAACAAACCAATTGGCTGCTCGTCAAAAGAAATTTATCGACAACCTAGAAGCAGCGTTGGTGCGCATCGAGAACAAAACGTATGGTATCTGTAGAGAAACAGGGAAACTGATTCAAAAAGAACGTTTGAAAGCTGTTCCACATACAACGTTGAGCATCGAAGCGAAAAACAAACAATATTAATTTTAGGCATTAAATATATGGTCTTTGTTTAGGCAAAGACCATTTTTATAACACAATGAAGGGTTATACGAAACCGATCGCGCTTATTGTCGCGATACTTTTAATAGACCAATTGTCGAAGATCTGGGTTAAGTTATCCATGACAATCGGACAAAGCCACCATGTATTGGGCAAATTTTTCCAGATTCATTTTATTGAAAACAATGGAATGGCCTATGGGATGGAATTTGGCGGTGATTATGGAAAATTATTTTTGACGGTATTTCGTATTTTAGCCGTAGCGGGTATTGGATACGGCCTGCATTACATGATCAAAAATAAGTACAACCGGGGTTTCATCTTAAATGTTGCCTTAATTCTTGCCGGTGCACTTGGAAATATCATCGATTCTGCTTTTTACGGTGTCATCTTTAGTGAAAGCACCTGGTATGATAAAGCGAGTTTGTTTCCAGCAGGTGGTGGTTATTCTTCCTTCCTACACGGGAAAGTAGTCGATATGCTTTATTTCCCATTGATTCAAGGTAACTTCCCTTCTTGGGTGCCCTTTTGGGGCGGTGAAGAGTTTCTCTTTTTCCGACCTGTATTCAACATTGCAGACTCGGCGATTTCTGTTGGGGTGGTTTTAATCCTGTTATTTCAAAAACGGTATTTTAAAACCGAAAAAGAAGAAAAATCCAGCATACACAGCGAAATCGTTGAAGATTAACGAAATATTCCTTAAAAGCCTTGTTAATCGCAAGGCTTTTATTTTTTTTACATATAACCCAATACAACTTCTAAACTCTACTATTCGCATGAAAAACATTAGTCTACTTCTGACACTTTGCTGCCAACTAGGAATCCAAATAGCACAGGCGCAGCAGATCGAAGTTTCCAACTTAAAGAAACATATTTATTACCTCGCTGACGACAAAATGCAAGGACGAGGAACGGGCAGTAAGGAAGTCTTTAAAGCTGCAGATTATATTGAAAAGGAATTCAAAAAATACAAACTTGAGCCTAAAGGTGAAAAAGGCTACCGCCAATCCTTCAAAGCCAAAGTCTGGAAAGTAAAAGTTGCAGACAGCATTCGCAATGCAGATAATATCATTGGATTTCTTGACAATGGTGCCGACTTAACAGTTGTTATAGGCGCACATTACGATCACCTGGGAACAGGTCGTCAAGGAAGCTCAAAGGATTCCCTAGGAGTAGGCAAAATCCATAACGGAGCCGACGATAATGCCTCTGGTACCGCTGGTTTATTGGAGCTCGCACGTTACTTTAGCAGCAACAAGGAAAAAAAACCTTACAACCTATTATTTATCGCTTTCGGGGCAGAAGAATTGGGATTAGTAGGTTCAAAATATTTTACGGAACACCCTACGCTCCCATTGGAGAAAATCACAGCCATGCTGAATATGGATATGATTGGCCGTTATAATCCCAGCAATGGCCTTGCTGTAATCGGCTATGGAACAAGCAGTGAATGGCCGGCTATATTCAAAGATGTTCAGGCCCCTATAAAATTTAATCTTAGTAAGGATGGTAATGGCGGATCTGACCAAACTTCATTCTACAAAAAGAATATACCGGTGTTGTTTTTCCATACTGGTGGACACCCAGACTACCATATGCCGACCGATGATGCCGATAAAATTGATTACAATGCTTTAAAATCCATTTTAGATCTAGAAAAAACAGTGGTTGAAAATATCATGAAACAATCCAGTAAAATGGACTTTATATGGACCAACTAAAACAAAAAAAGCGGATTTGTCTTTAACAGCAAGTGATAATCTAGCTTTTTATATGCTCAAATGCTATAACAGAGATTAGTCCACGAGTTTGTAGACATACACGAATAAACTAAACAGCGCACTTAAGTCCCTGCAAACGAGTCTTTATAAACGGGTGCTTGGATATCATTTAATTATTGTTGATGAAAAAAATACTAGTGACAGGATCCAATGGATTCCTCGGCCAAAAAGTCGTTGATTTACTTGCAAAAAATGACCAATATGATGTTGTTGCCATTTCGAAGGGTCCAAATCGCAACCCGAATCAAGTGAATTATACTTTCTATCAAGTAGACCTATCGGATCGGGAAAAACTGACAGATTTTTTAGCTGCACAAACTTTTGATGCAATTGTACATACAGCAGCCATGACAAGTGTGGAAGCTTGTGAAGCAGATCAAGCCGCATGTCAATCGCTTAACGTCGATCTTGTGGCCTATCTTGCCTCCTATTGTACTACACATCAGACCCAATTGGTCCACTTATCTACGGACTTTGTATTTGATGGCAAAAAAAATGCCCCTTATAATGAAACAGATCTTCCCAATCCACAAAGTGAATATGGGAAAAGTAAATATGCTTCCGAACAAGTGCTTGCACAATCGGGCTGTCATTATGCTATCCTTCGCACAATATTAGTCTATGGAATCAATGCTGACCCCAATCGTTCGAATCTCGTATTATGGGCCAAAAGTAAGTTGTCACAAAATGAACCTATAAAAGTAGTCAATGACCAATGGAGAATGCCTACCTTTGTGGATGATTTAGCTTATGCTTGCCAACTCGCTATTGACCGAGAAGCACAGGGAATATTTCATATTTCAGGAGCAGAGCTTATGTCAATCAATGAGGCTGTCTACAAAATTGCAGACTTCTGGCAACTAGACAAAGGATTGATTTCGGAGATCAGCGCTGCCAGCATTGGACAGGCAGAAAACAGGCCACGGCAGACAGGCTTTGATCTGACTAGATCTAACGCTGAATTGGGTTATGTGCCGACGTCATTTACGGATGCTTTGGCAATCATAGATCATCAATTCAAAACGTTTGGACGATAATGACAAAAAATGATATGATAGAGAAATTTGCGCGAGAGTCATACACAGAGATGAACGAATTGGTATTACCCAACGATACCAATACATTTGGAAATTTGATGGGTGGCCGTTTATTGTATTGGATGGATATCTGTTCGGCTATTGCTGCTCAAAAACACTGTAGCAATGTCGTCGTCACAGTATCTGTTGACAACGTATCTTTTAAGCGCTCCATTAAACTGGGTGAGGTCGTCACGATACAAGCTCAAGTAACACGTGCGTTTAATAGTTCTTTGGAAGTACGCATGGAAATTTTCGCATCTAATTTACCGGAAGGCACCCGTGTAAAAACTAACGAAGCTTATTATACCTTTGTTGCTGTTGATGCGGATAACAACCCCAAAGCTGTGCCGGTACTAATTCCTGAAACAGACATAGAACACAAAGCTTACGAAGATGCATTACAACGAAGAGAGCTGCGCCTTATTCTCGCGGGGAAATTAAAGCCTGAGAATGCAAAAAAATTAAAAGCGCTGGTTAGTCTTTTTAGCCAAAAGAATTAATACCTAATTTTTATGGCTTACATACCGTGCAAATAATAAAAAAGGGAAAACAGCTTGTTTTCCCTTTTTTGTTATATCCCCATACACTGGGTTTATTTATTTGCGGTAGTTTACCCGTTACCGAGCGCTAAAATCCGATCAAACTCCTCCGGCTTCAACGGCATCACAGACAGACGCCCCTGTCTGACCAAAGCGATATCCTGCAACTGCGCATCAGCCTTAATGGTTTCCAACGTAACGGATTTCTTCAGCGTCTCTACAGGTGCCAGATCCACAACGACCCAACGCTCGTCATCTGTTGTCGGATCCTGATAAAATTCCTTGACGACTTTGGCCACGCCGACAACTTCTTTTCCTTCATTGCTATGGTAGAACAGGACCAAATCACCTTCTTTCATAGCTTTGATATTATTCCTAGCTTGGTAATTACGAACACCATCCCAAAATGTACGGCCATCTTTATTAAATTGTTCCCAGCTATATTTAAATGGTTCAGATTTTACTAAGAAGTATTGCATGGTCAAATTTCTGTTAAGCGTTTAAAACTATTGTTGTGGCATTAAAACTTCCATTTTATCTGCAAAATGCGCACAGTAATCACGCAAGTCGCCAATAACCTTTTCTGCCATTGGATCACCGCCTGAAGAACGGATAAAGGAGTCGCCCAATGTTTGAAGTGTTTCATAGAAAAAACGTTTCATCTCATCGTAAGGCATATCTTTAGTCCAAAGATCGATACGCATTGAATTTTTATAATGTGAATCCCATAGGGCTAAAAACATGGCTTTTGCAGGTAATTCCTCTGCATTATTTCCATCTGTAGACGACCACATGATATTTTCAGGCACGTTGTTTTCATCTAACGCTACCTGTAATTTTATTTCAGCTTTTTTCATTTTAATATTATTGAGCTATTTTTATTGAGCTATGTTTTTTGAAACAGAGACTATATTTGTCATCGATTTACAACCTAACTCGTCTTTATTTTTAAATTTTACCTTTTACCCAAAGGTAACTTTAACAATTAAACTGGTGACACAAACGACTATCAAAAATGCCAATTGTAATAACCACATTTTTTTATTTGGCTTTACAAAGACCCTAAATACAATATCAATGACTGTCAATATCAACAACAATAGGATAAATGCACCCCATGTAAATAAGGCCTTTTCATCATTGGGGTTTTCCATAACAAACCAGGCAACAAGGCATGCACTAGCGATATTTAGTGGTGTAAAGCGCACAATAAATTAACGTTTTTTAAAATTACGATTTGCTCCCCCCGATTTTCCACCTGCAGATTTACTTTTACTTTTTGCTCTTGGTTTAAATCCCGAAGCTCGTTGTGCCTCGCGCACTTCTTTCTGTTTGATAACGTATTTTTTCTCGTGAAAAGCACCTTGGAAATCAGGATCATCTTTTCGCTTTTGATTATCAATCTCGCGCGCAATATCCTGTTTTTCATGAAAAGGTGTTTTCTCGATAAAGACATCCTCTGGGAGTGCGTGCACAGGGATACTTTGCTTGATCAATTTTTCGATTTTGCGAACATAATATTTCTCGGCCTCATTACAGAACGTGATGGCGTCCCCCTCATTGAACGCTCGCCCGGTACGTCCAATACGATGTACGTAATCTTCAATAACAATAGGTACTTCAAAGTTGATCACATGGCTTACATTAGAAACATCAAGTCCTCGCGCCGCCACATCCGTTGCGACCAAAATCCGGATATTTCCTTCCTTAAATGCATTAATAGAGTTGATGCGTGTGTTCTGGCCTTTATTGGCATGAATAACACGAACCTCATCTTTACCATATTTGCGTTCCAAAAAGTGGAAAACATTATCTGCTACCTGCTTTGTTTTACAGAAAACAATCAATCGGCTAAACGCTTCATCATCTTTTAGGAGATGTTGAAGTAAATTCAATTTTGTCTTTTGGTTGGGAACGATATAGAGCGCCTGGCTTACCGTCTTCGCTGGTGTAGCTTGTTCGGACACTTCAATAACCGTCGGAAATGCTAAGAAATCGCCTGCAATTTTGCGGACAAGCTCACTCATTGTTGCTGAGAACAGTAAGTTCTGCCGTTTGCGTGGTACAATTTCAAGCACGCGATGGATCTTACTGATAAAGCCCATATCCATCATCTTATCGGCCTCATCTAAGACCAAAAATTTAAGTGACTTAACGCCAATATGTCCTTCCAGGTACAGGTCCAAAAATCGACCCGGAGTTGCAACAATAATATCCACTCCTTTTTCGAGTGCTTCTATTTGAGTTTTTGGCCCTAATCCACCATAAAGTACCACTGAACGCAAATCAAGATAAGTAGAAAACAGTTTAATATTTTCTTCGATTTGCATGGCCAATTCCCTCGTTGGTGTCAAAATCAACGCACGCGCATCATTTCCCTGAGCATACTTTAGCTTCATCAGCATGGGCAAAACGAACGCCGCCGTTTTTCCAGTTCCAGTCTGAGCGATACCCATCACATCCTGCCCGGCCAATATTGGCGTAATTGCCTTTTCCTGGATCTCTGTCGGTTGTTGATACCCCGCCTCCGCTATCGCATTTAAGATCTGTTTATTGAATTTAAAATTTTCAAATGATTGCTGCATCTTGCAAAGATAAGGAAAAGAGTCCATTTGACTTTCCTTGACAACCAATACGGTACACATTTACTTTCAATTGACATAAAAATTGGCAAAAAGCATATTATAAAGTCTAATATTTTGGTTTTTAAGAGAATTAAAGCATTTTTGTACTGTATAAACAAACTTTTTATCAGGTTGATATGAAAAAATTATGGATGTGTTTGTTGTTCATCACAACAAGCTTTGCTGCATTTGCCGATGAGGGAATGTGGTTTTTAATGTATCTAAAGCGTCTGAATGAGTCAGATATGCAGAAAAAAGGACTTCGCTTAAGTGCCGAAGAAATCTACAGCATTAACCACTCGAGCTTAAAGGATGCAATCGTACAATTCAATGGTGGCTGTACCGCTGAGATCGTTTCTGATCAAGGATTGGTATTCACCAACCATCACTGTGGATATGGTGCTATTGCAGAACTTTCTACACCAGAAAATGATCATTTAACAAATGGTTTTTGGGCCAAATCCAAAAATGAAGAGTTAAAACCTAAGTCTCTATCGGTTCGCTTTTTTGTGCGTATGGATGATGTTTCAAAACGAATCTTAGGTTTGGTCAACAACAAAATGTCTGAAGATGAACGTAAAAAGATCATTGCTGCTGAGACTGCTAAAATCCAAAAGGAAAATAGCGAAAATGGCAAGTATGTGGTTGAAGTAAAATCGTTCTATCAAGGCAATGAGTATTATTACTTTGTATACCAAGATTACAATGACGTTCGGTTGGTGGGCACGCCTCCAAATAGCATCGGTAAATTTGGTGGTGATACCGATAACTGGGAATGGCCCCGTCATACCGGAGATTTCTCGATTTTCCGCGTATATGCTGATAAAAATGGTAATCCCGCAGAGTATGCACAAGATAATGTTCCTTTGAAACCGAAACATTTCCTACCTGTCAGCTTAAAAGGTGTTCAAGAAGGAGATTTTGCAATGATCTTAGGATATCCAGGTCGCACCAATCGTTGGATGCCTTCTGGTGGCATCAACCAAAATGTTAAATTCGCTTATCCAGCTTGGGTAGAAGCTTCTAAAACAGGTATGGATGCCATGAAAAAATTCATGGACCAAGACCAGGCAGTCAAATTGAACTACGCTTCGAAATACTCTCAAGTAGCGAATTACTGGAAAAACCGTCAAGGAATGATTGACGCTTTGACATTACATAAAACGGCGGAAGCGAAAGCAAAAGACGAAGCTAAATTTGACAAATGGGCAAATAAAGCTGCTAACAAAGCAGAGTACGGTGATGTCATCAAAACAATCAACGAATTTTATGCTTCGACAAACGAGAAAGCTAGACATGACAATTATTTAATGGGCATGCTGCGTTCTAGCGCAATGGCAGCGTTACCGTATACAATCGGATCCGGTTTAGAAGTTTATGCTGCTGGAGATGAAGCAAGAAGAAATGCTATTCTTCCTCGTTTAAAGTCGGCCATCGATGCAGGTTATGAAAAAATGTATATGCCGCTTGAAGAGCAGGTATTGATTGACGAATTGAATCTTTACGCTAAAAAAGCAGGAAATATTGCACCATATATTGCAGAATTGGCGGCTAAAAACAATGGCGATTTTACGGCGTATGTCAAAGAATCTGTGAAGAACAGCATCTTCGCTTCAGCGGAACGTTTGAACAATTATCTGGCTACCCCTAACGCTGAAATCTTAGCCAATGATCCATTGTATAAACTTTCTTCGGCCCTACTTAACAGATATCGTCAAGTAGATCCTAGCTGGAAAGCAC
Source organism: Sphingobacterium sp. UBA3519 (assembly GCF_002377215.1). Lineage (NCBI taxonomy): Bacteria > Pseudomonadati > Bacteroidota > Sphingobacteriia > Sphingobacteriales > Sphingobacteriaceae > Sphingobacterium > Sphingobacterium sp. UBA3519. The sequence goes on along the minus strand of NZ_DFPI01000010.1, from coordinate 271,056 downwards.
AAGACGACAAATTTGAAGGTGCTTATCGCAAATATGTTGCTGGTGTATTGGCTTCTAATCCAAAAGGTAAATTCTATCCGGATGCGAACAGTACTTTACGTTTAACTTACGGCTCGATCAAAGGCTTACCACAAGACCCGCGTAACGATGCTGACAAGAACTTTTACACGACGTTAAAAGGTACTATTGCAAAATACAAAAAGGGCGACGAGGAGTTTGATTTGCCACAGCGTTTGATGGATCTGTACAATAATAAGGACTATGGCCGCTATGCGGACAAAAAAGGACATTTACCAGTAAACTTCCTAAGTGACAATGACATAACAGGCGGAAACTCAGGTTCACCAGTGATAAATGGCAACGGTGAATTAATTGGCCTAGCTTTTGATGGTAACATTGAAGCAATGGCTGGCGATGTGATCTTCGACCATAAGCTACAACGTACAATTTCAGTTGATATCCGTTATGTATTATTTATCATCGATAAATTTGCCGGTGCAACTAACATTATTGACGAACTTAAGATTGTTGAATAGTTTTTTTTAAGCTTTTTCGATAAAAAAAAACGAAATTTATTTTCTATTTGATTCGTTTTTGTATATTTAAGGAGTGTTTAGGAAAAACCATAAAAACTAAAATTATAATTATAAAAAAATGGAAAACTACGTAAAATTAAAAGAGTTAGTAGCTTCTATCGAAGCTGATGCAGACAAGTTCTTCAACAATGGTAATTCTGCAGCTGGTACACGTGTACGTAAAGGATTACAAGAAATCAAAACCTTAGCACAAGAACTTCGTAACGAAGTTACTGCTAAGAAAAACGACGGAAAATAGTTTTTTTTCGAAGTTAGACATAAAAAGGGCCTTTCAAATGAAAGGCCTTTTTTGTTGGCTTTTACAGAAATGTACAGGCCATCACCAAATTATAAATCTTAATACCCAGGTAATCACCGAAAGAGGACTTCAGTTTATCATAAACCTGCTGCCTGGTCAAGGGTTTATCTTTCTTTTTCAACAATGTTGCCGATGAAGGATTTACAGCGCCCAATTCCACCTTTGTCGCAAACATATTGTAATGTAGTTCTGGAACGGCCAAACCAAGGATCATCCCCGGTAATCCATTAAAGGCCGAAGGACCTCCTGAAACAGGGATTTGATCCGTATAAAAAGCAACGGCATAGATGGAATCCAATACAAGTCCATTGGCCCTGCGGCAGGGATAACCTGCAATTTCACGGTACTCATTCGTAATTTTCCACTTGATCTTCAATGTCGAATCCGCCACGACAACCCTTTCCCCACCTAACTCAAAGACAGAATTAAAGGCTTTACTTTTCAGATTCTGATAGCCACTTATCCCCGACTCAAAAATTCCAGAGCGCATCAAGCCACTAACAACGTCCGAATACTCTTCAGCAATATGCTCATAGAGCACCTCATCATTGGAGAAGGTCAGTTTCTTTTTCAACACCTGATTTTCGGGAATCTGCCCCATCATTTCTTTGATGGAGTTTCGTGTATCCTCGTCTTTTGCATAAGTTGCATAGCGTTTGAGGAGGTTTTTAAGAAACACAGTCTTGTCATACGTAATTGTTCCTTGTGTAGGAAAATAAGCATATTGTCCAACAGCTGTAGCTCCCCAGAAAAAGAACAGCAATAGGACGAGTAAATTTTTGATATCTTTCATTTTATTTCGATTTTACGAGCATTTTATTTATTTCCCAAGTGAGCTTAACCATATAATATCTACTGATTGTATTGTATCGGCGTTCGGTCAGTAGTGTTCCATTTTGACTTCTGTCAAAACCCACATTCTGTTTGAAGAGGTCATTAACCATAAAGGTCAATTCGAGCTTTTCATCTTTTCGGAATTTTTTTGACAATGCAGGGCTCAGCACAAATCGTTCAAATTTTTTACTGTACACCGCCGTGGGTGCCTGATACGTATAGCTAAAATCTGCCCGCACAATAAATTTTGCCGGAAGAAAATACTTTAGGTTTCCTTCAGATGAAAACGTAAATCCCTTACTATCTTCCATTGCACCGATGGAATTGTCTTGTATAAGATATCCTGGAGACAATTCAATACCAAAGTCCAAGCCTTTGGTGGTCGATCGCTGTAGACTATAATTGATCGCATAACGCTGCACTTTGGCATTCGCCAAAACAGTATTGACATAGTTATAATTGTTGCTGAAAGATACCGATGGACCGCCACCATGTCTCAATTGAATTTTTTTCCATAATTTGCCGTAATACATTGGCCTGATGCTAATTTGATTATTGCTGTTATGATTCAAATTTCCCCAGACAAATGTCGTCTTGCCCAATGAATCAATCGTTGTATTTTGCACCAAAGCATTGTTGGTACGTGATGCACTCAAAAATATACCTATAAACTTATCTTCCAACACGGAATACGTTCTAAAGCTTAGATTCAAATTATTGGTGTAGGAGGGTTTCAAATTTTCATTACCTAGATATTCATTCAAAGGGTCCAAATTCGACCGGAGTGGCTGGATCTGATTCAAAGAAGGCAAACCATTGGTACCCTGATATTCCAGATTGATCGATTTATTTTTTTGTATTTCATAATTAACATTAGCCACCGGATTATAGACAAAAAAAGATCGTGAGAGTCTCGAATTTTCCATCCGGTTTAACTGTGACAGATTACTGTTTTCGAACTTATTCGAGACATTGATCACTAGCTTTTCCAGGGGTTTATAATTAATTGCGAAATTATAGGTGTTTTTTATCGTTTTATATAAGAAATCATTGCTATACAAACTATCTAGCCTATCAAAAGTACCGGTATGCTGATTTTTATCGAAAGATCTAACTGCGTTGTTATTTCTGTTGAGATTCAATCCATATTCAAAAGAAAGGATCATCTTTTTTGAAATCGGTTCGGAATAAGCGAATTCACCGCCCGTGGAAAAAGAGCTGTTTTTCACAAATTTCTTCTGGTCGAGAGTCGAATCTCTTTCAGCATTCCCTTCTTTGTAAAATTTGAGTTTAGAAAACAAATCTTGCTCACCATCCTGTTTATTACCCGATGTAAAATAGTTGAATGATAACGAACGGCCTTTCTTTTTAAAACGTCTTACATAGAGTGCTGAGGCATTATACTGTTCTGACTTAGAATCGTTCGTAAACTTCCGCATGTTATTGTTGATCTTTTGATCAAATTGATTTACAGTAGTTGATTGTGTCTCTGAAGAACTATTATCATGTCTTTTGTTTGCACCTGCCCAGACCGTTAAATCCGACATGGAATCGACCTTAAATTCATATTTCAAACCAATATTATGCCTTCTGTTCTCATTTGACGCCAATGTGCTGCTATTGCTAGTCAATATCGTGTCGCGTGCCGCATTGCGCGTAAACACACTGCGATCCAGATCAACATCAGATCGGATATGCTTATAGTCGATCCGCCAAGCATGTTTTTTGTTAGCGGTTTTATCTGAATATAGAAATCCCGTATTCAAGGACTTAGGAATACCTTCACCATTAAAATTATCGCCTCTATCGTAGTCTCCCCCCATGTTTGATACTTCCTCATAACTGAGCCCACTCTTGCCTGTATTACTTGCAATCAAATAAGCCGAAGCTTTAAACGATTGGTTAAAATAGTTCAAAAAGCCCTGTCCAGCGTAGAATTTATCGCTACCTCCACCGACATCAACTTTTCCGAATATTCCGCGTCTAGCTTCCTCTTTTAGTTTCACGTTGATTGTCTGTGTACGTTCACCGTCATCAATTCCTGTTTTCTCAGCCTTATCAGACTTCTTTTCATAAACCTGAATTTTATCAACCATATCAGAACGAATATTCCGGCTTACTAAAATGGGATCGTCACCAAAGAACTCTTCCCCGTCAACAAGCATTTTCTTCACTGTTTTTCCTTGGGCAGTAATTTTTCCAGAGGCATCGACGGTAATCCCAGGTAAGACTTTCAACAAATCTTCAACTTTGGCGTTCTTTTCCACTTTAAAACTTCCAGCATCATATTCCGTTGTGTCCCCCTTGATACTAATGGGCACCCGTCCCATTACAATGACTTCCTCCAGCAAGGTTGCGCTGCTGGTCATTCCAATAGATAGGTTATTGTAATGCTGCCCTGGCAAGATCTCCGCGTAATATTCACCATACTTCGGATAGGTGACAATGATAAAATATTGTCCCGTATCTGGTCGCTCAAGAGAGAACTTACCTTGTTCATCTGAACGGGTAAAATTGGTCAAAATAGAATCTTTGGCAGTTAACAACATAATGGTTGCATTATGCAGCTTAAGCTGATCCTTTACATCACTGATTTTTCCTTCAATTCGCGATTGAGCATGAACTATTCCGCAGAAACAGAATAAAAGAAGTAAAAGTAGTTGCCCCACTCTTTTCATAATATGGTTTTGGATAGTATATAATTATATAAATAATAAAATTCGTGCACAAAACTAATATTTTGTTTCAGTTAATTTTAGTTTATCTCAAAAAAAATACAAGCAATAAAAAGGTATTAAAAAATAAAACAAACAATTGACTAACAATGCAATACAAAATAAAAGCCATAAAAAAAGCTCTTCTTTTGAAGAGCTTTTTTATCTAAACAGTTAGAAATACACAACATATGATGTGAATAGCATACTGTGATTGTTATAAATTACCGAGTTCCATAATAAATTGAACAGTTTCTTTATTCATGTGTTGAGACAGCACACTTGTAATCTGATCTGTCATGGCCTTTCTTGTCATTCGTTTGACTTTGGTATTCTCGAATTTCTTTTTGTCCATCACTACGGTGTTGCTGAGTTCAACTTTTGTTGCAAAATAGGAAACGTGCTGACTAGGTACAACCAAGCCTAAAATCATTCCGGGGAGACCATTGATGGACTCTGGGCCACCACTGATCGGAATTTCATTGCAGTAATATCCAATGACATAAATGGAATCCGGTGTAATACCATTGGCTCTCCTGCAATTGTACCCAGCGATCTCACGGTATTCATCGGTGATTTTCCATTTGATACGCTTCATGGAATCCTGAACAATAATTTTTTCACCTACAATATCATTGTATCTCAAAAAAGATCGGTTGGACATATTTGAAAGTGTGGATGCATCAAAGTCTAGCGCAAGCATCATAATATACTGCTTAATCTCCGCATCCAGGCTCTCGTCTTTTACCGACTCAAACAAAGTCTCCGTGGTATTAAATTTCATAGACTTCTTTAACACGGCACTTTCTGGTAATCTCGGTATTATACGCTCAAAAAATTGTTTTGAGTTATCATCGGCTTTAGCGATGAATTTTTTACTTACGATATTCTTCATATACATCGTCTTATCGTAGGAAATAGTTCCCGATCGACCAAACAACGTATACTGTGCTTTAAGACCAAAGGCTGAACAACAGAAGAAGAGAAAAAAGATATATTTTAACATTGTATTTCGCTTAATATTTTATAAAAACATTTTTGTAAAATCCCATGATAGTTTAAGCATATAATATCTGCGTATCGTATCATATCGACGTTGCGTAAAGACAGAAGTCGATGCCGAACGACTAAAGCCCTTGTTTTGGTTAAGAACATCATTGATAATAAAATCCAACACCAACGATTCATTTTTCAAGAATTTCTTGCTTACACCCGGATGCAACAAAAACTGCTCAAACTTCTCATCAAAAGCTTTGGTCGCTGCCTCGTAGGAGTAGGTATAATTCGTGTAAACCTTAAATGTTTTGTTGAAGAAATACTCCACACTTCCGTTGGACGCGAATACGAAACCATTGCTATTGGTATTGCGTTCCAAACTTGATTTCATCAAACGATATTGTGGACTAAAGTTCAGGTCAAAATTTAAACCTGTCTTGGTATCTCTTTTAAAATTATACGTAAAATTAAAGTTCGTCGTATTTACTTTATTCAATTGGTGATTGAACATATTATAATTATCACTCATATTCACATAAAACTGTGGCGAGTTGGACAGGCCAAGTTTTTTGCTCAACTTGAAATAAACTCCAGACCATACGTTCAGGGAAGTATTGGTCTTACCCTCAACGTTATTCCAAGTATATGTATTGATCCCGTTCAATGTATCAATATTTTGTGTTATCGGGTTTCTTTCGGTAGAAATATTACCGCCGACATACACGTAATTCCCGGTCAACACACGGAACGAATTATAATTCAGATTCAATGAATTTCTAAAAGAAGGTTTTAGGTTTTCATTTCCCAAATAGCGATTAATCTGGTCTGAGTTGTCTAATATCGGTTGGATCTGGCTCAAAGAAGGCAATTGATTTTTACCGGTATAATTCATCCATAACCCCTTAGTTTTTGTAAAGGAATAGCCTGCACTTACATTTGGATTGTAAGTAAAGTAACTTCTTGTAATCCCCTCGCTTGTATAGTTATTGAACTGTTTCAATTTGTCATTATTGAAATTATTAGCCACAGTGAACTTAAATTTTTCAGTTGTATGGACTATAGCCAATTTGTACCTATTGCTGCTTCTATCAAAATCATAGTTATTACTGAAACGACGATCCAATTGCGTGTAATTTCCCTCTCCATCCTTATTGAAAGACTCCACGATGGAACTACTATTACTTTGCTCAATTCCAGTTCCCACAACAAGGTTCCAAATTTTGGACAAAGGTTCGGTATAGGAAATTGAAGCGCTTAGCACATCACTTGTATTGTTACGTACCTTACTTTGATCTGTAGTTGAATCTGTTTTTAAGCTATAATTTCTCAGGTCAGAATTTAAATGCCCAGTACCTTTCATTTCATTTCTTTTCCATTGACCATCAAATGTAAAAGAACGTCCCTTTTTCTTGAATTTATGGGTAAAATAGGTACTCAAGTTGAACTCGTTGATATTATTTTTCACCAATTCCCTTGTATTCTCGGCAATGGTTGTGTCTGCGTTTTGGCCAAACTGATAAGCTTCACGTTTGTTATCTGACCAAAGATTCTTTCTTGATGCTCCACCTCGTATGGTTAGGAGATTTAACGAATCTAATTTCAGGTCATATTTCAGATTCGCACGATGCTGGTCATTTTCGGAATCTATATTCTTCACCGATTTGTTATTGATCAAACCTGTTGTAATCGTCTCATCATTTCCATCACTGCTCAATCTTCCGTATTTATAGTTAATGTTGACTGTATGTTTATCTTTATCAAATTTATCCGAGAAGTTAACGCCCGAATTTATGGCTTTAGGTACACCAATAACTCCTTGTCCAGAAAAAGGATCCGTAAAATTAGACCAGCTCATCGATCCGTCATCACCATAGGATACACCTGAATCACCACCATACTTTTGGGCATCCTGCCAGTTCATGCTTGTGGTACCATTATTACCGAAAAGCCCATAAACTGATATTTTTTGCGAACCCTTAAACTTGTTCAACATCAATTGCCCCATATAGTAGTCGTCGGTTCCACCACCAAGAAGCGCTTTTCCGAACATGCCATTTTTAGAGCCTTCTTTTAGCTTTACATTGATAGTTTGCTCACGCTGACCATCATCCACTCCTGTTCGCTCTGCCTGCTCGGATTTTTTCTCGTAAACCTGAACTTTATCCACCATATCCGATCGGATGTTGCGCGTTACCAGCGTCGGATCATCGCCAAAAAATTCCTCGCCGTCTACCAATACTTTTTTGACTGTTTTACCTTGTGCAGTAATCTTTCCAGATGCATCAACCGTGATGCCGGGCAAAGCTTTCAACAGGTCTTCAACTTTGGCATTCTTCTCAACTTTAAAACTGCCGGCGTCATATTCAGTGGTATCACCTTTAATGGTGATTGGGATACGGCCCGTAACGATGACTTCTTGTAATAATGTAGCTGTGTTTGTTAGGCCAATAGCCAATTTGGAATAATCCACACCGGATTGGATCTCCGTATAAAAATCACCATACTTGGGGTAACTCACAATAAGCACATAAGATCCTGTATCGGGCTTGGCTAAGGAAAATAGACCATTTTCATCAGACCGGGTAAAGCCTGTTAATATAGAATCTTTAGCAGTCAATAGCATAACTGTTGCGTCTGATAACTTTAGTTGGTCCTTTACATCACTTATTTTTCCAGCAATCTTGGATTGACCCAAAGCCAGACCAGGAATAGCAAAAATGAAAAATAAGAGCATTTGTAAAACTCTTTTCATAAAATTGTTGGATAGTAAATTAATATCAATATAACATTAGTAGATAAAACCAATGTTTTGTTACAGTAAATTTAATTTTATTTCTAAAAAAACTAATTTTGGCCCACGCCCCCACTATTTGAACGAAATAGGAAGTCCTTTGTACAAAAACTCAGGTCCTATACCTTTACTCAAAAAAAGATTTTTTGCTAGACTTGATAATGTTTTTTCTGTTGCATATTGATCAACCGCCACAACTGCAGACAAAAGAAGCATATCAATAGGGCAAAAGATATTTGACAAGCTATCGCACTATAATTTTTAAGATCCGGGGTTATATCTGCAACTTCAATTTTGGCCATCAGATAATTATTTAACAGGATTCCGCAAACAGTCCCAAGGAGAAAAAATGTAATCGCATACTTTTTATTTGACAGGGCTTTTTCTTTATCTTTCTCAAGCGCTAAGATGCTGCCCATGATCCGTTGTTCAAAATCGTCGAATGGCATTTCTATTTTGCTCATTTGCATAACCCTTCTGAATTTTTCCTGCTGCTTATCCATAATACTCTGCTTTTTTAATTAACTGACTCAAGATGATCTGCATATTTTTACGGGCCCGGTGTAAGATCACTTTTGTATTTGCCAATGTCCAGCCCATAATTTCCTGAATTTCATCCATAGACTGTTCTTCTAAATAAAATAAACGTAATGCAACAGATTCCCGGGCGGGCAGGATAGTGAGTGCATCGTTGATCATTTCTTTTCTTTCATGCGCGATTATTTCATCTAATACAGAATCCTCATGCGATGTGTCATGGTGGGAAAGATCAAAATTGACCAGGTCCAGTTTCTTATGTCGAACGGCATTAAAAGCCACATGCACCACAATCCGGTAAAACCAGGTACTAAATTTAGATTTCCCTTTAAAGGAAGACAGCGATTGATAGCATTTTATAAATGCATCCTGAACGGCATCTTCTGCCAAATGCTCTTCCTTCACAATAGAAAGAGCGACAGAAAATGCCATATCCTTATACGTTTTTATAAAATAACGATAAGACTCCACATCACCTGACAGAACTTTTCGAATATAGATTTCATCCATTGACGGGTTAAATATCGCGTTTTTTATCCAATCGGTTAGCAATTATCATCGCAACTCCTGCAGAAATAATCAAAATTGCTACGGCAAGTGAATCTGGCAAGTCTGTATTGATATAGTTATCCAAAATCCCGACAATGAACAGGCCTACTCCGATACCAAGGACCAAAATTCCTGGTTTTTGCCAATCCAAAGACTCCTTTTTCCTACTTTCGCTAGGTAGGTGTACTGTGGCACTTCGATAACGCATAATAAAATAAACACACAAGGTAATACACGTAAATAATCCGACGCCCAAAACGGCTGCTACTGATTGCTTTTCCATAATTATTTGAATTAGTTTTTACATTAGTCACGGCTATTCCCGAAAAGGTTACAACAAATTGAGTTAAATGTGTCGATTTGTGTAAATTTGTTTCAAACACAAACAATATGCAAAACATTAAAGAATATGTAGAAGCAAACAAGCAACGTTTTTTAGATGAGTTGTTTGATTTATTGCGTTTACCATCAGTAAGTGCCGATCCTAAATTTAAAGGAGATGTGGAAAAAACTGCTGACTTTGTTGCTCAGAAATTGCGTGAAGCCGGAGCGGACAATGTAGAAGTCTGTCCTACCGCTGGTAATCCAATCGTTTATGGAGAAAAAATTATCGATCCGGCACTTCCTACAGTGTTGACATATGGTCATTACGATGTACAACCTGCTGATCCTTACGAGCTGTGGGATACCCCTCCTTTCGAACCGACGGTCCGTGATGGCAAAATTTATGCACGTGGTTCTGCCGATGATAAAGGTCAGTTTTATATGCATGTAAAAGCCTTCGAATACATGATTAAAAATGATGCTTTAGCATGTAACATCAAATTTATGATTGAGGGTGAAGAGGAAGTAGGCTCAGTCAATTTGGGCACGTTTGTTAAAGAAAATACAGAAAGGCTGAAAGCAGATGTTATCGTTATTTCTGATACCTCGATGATCAGCATGGAGCAACCTTCTTTAGAAACTGGCTTACGCGGCCTTTCTTATGTTGAAGTTGAAGTTACGGGGCCTAATAGAGATTTACACTCCGGTGTCTATGGTGGAGCAGTAGCCAATCCGGCGACGATATTAGCAAAACTGATTGCATCATTACATGACGAAAACAATCATATCGCTATCCCTGGATTTTATGATGATGTTGTCGAATTGACTGCCGAAGAACGCAAAGCATTAAATGAAGCACCTTTTGACATTGAAGAATACAAAACAGACCTGGGTATCCAAAATATCTGGGGAGAAAAAGGTTTCACAACATTAGAACGCACCGGTATTCGACCAACCTTGGAGGTAAATGGTATCTGGGGTGGTTATATCGGTGAAGGCGCCAAAACAGTACTTCCATCAAAAGCGAATGCGAAAATCTCCATGCGTCTTGTACCAAACCAAAACTCTCACCGTATTACGGAGCTTTTCAAAAAACATTTTGAATCTATTGCACCAGATTATGTGAAAGTTGAAGTAAAGCCCCATCATGGTGGTGAGCCTGTCGTGACACCGACCGACAGCATTGCTTACAAAGCTGCAGAGAGAGCGCTACATGAAACATTTGGTGTTCAACCGATCCCAACTCGGGGTGGCGGATCTATTCCAATCGTTGCTCTTTTTGAGGAAGTATTGGGTTTAAAAACAGTACTTCTAGGCTTCGGTTTGGATAGTGACAACCTGCACTCGCCAAATGAAAAATATGGTATTGAGAATTACCTAATGGGAATTTCAACAATACCTTTATTTCATAAATATTACGCGGAACTAAGCAAATAATTTAGTTTTTCATTAGATAAAGGGTTATTTTTAAATTTTAGAAATAACCCTTTATCGTTTTATGGATTTTGACTTCCGCTTAATTGTATTTTACACTGCTGCTCAGCACCTTAACTTCACCAAAACGGCCGCTGCCCTTTTTATCTCGCAACCAGCAGTAAGCAAAAACATCCAAGAACTAGAAAAGAAACTTGGCGTACCACTCTTCGAAAGAAAGGGTAACAATCTTAATTTAACCGATTCAGGTCAAATTCTTTATAAATATGCCCAACAGATTATTAATCTATACAATCAGGCGGGCCAAGAAATACAGGAATTGCAAGAAGGACGAAAAGGAAATCTGGTGTTGGGAGCCAGCACAACCATCTCCCAATATGTTTTACCCGCTCTACTTGCTGATTTTCTATCCCAATACCCCAACAACCGTATTCAGTCTTTTCAATCCAATAGCCGCAGTATTGAGGAACAGCTTATTGATAAAACATTGGATTTAGGTATCACGGAGGGGTCTACCGACAACCGGGCCCTGAAATACATTCCTTTTATGAAGGATGAACTGGTTCTTGTCACAAATAGCCAAAACCCACTATTAGATCAATTAAAAAATCCAGTATTATCCGATATCACACGCTTACCCTTGGTACTACGCGAGCAGGGCTCGGGTACACGAACAATTATTGAGAACGCACTAAAAGATAACCGCATCAATCTATCCGAAGTACAGATAGAAATGATCTTACCTTCAACAGAGAGTATCAAAGGCTACCTTGCCCGTCGCAACAGCTTTGCTTTTTTGTCAATTCATACGGTGCAAAAAGAAGTGTTAAATAATCTATTGACCATTGTCGATATTCCACAATTGACAATAGAACGTTACTTCTATTTTACCCATTTATATGGAGGACTTGCCGGTACGCCCAACCAGTTTCTGCAATTCTGTCTACGGCAAAACTTCAAGTTATAACCAAATGTTATGTCTCATAAACAAACTTCGTTTTAATTCCAGGTTGGAGCCGCATAGATTTGTACAAATGAATTAGCGGAATGGATTATAAAAAACTTACAAATTACTTAAAGGCACTCAGCTGGATCATCGTCGCATTGGTCATTACTTGTACAACTTTATGTGTGTTTCCACTCAAACATGAGAATCGGAAAAACCAAGCAGATGCTATTGATATACACAACGACTCCCTTATTACACACGTTTCCCAATTTAAGGAAATCTCCTTCAAAGATAGCCCCGAAGGTGAAATGGCCAGTTATGGTGAAAAGCTAATTAAAAACACATACGATTATTTTTATGATGGTGAAGTCAAGATTGGAAACAGGCTGGCCTGTAGCAGCTGCCATCTTAATGGCGGCACAAAGGCTTTTGCTGCTCCTTACGTCGGGCTCACCAATGTCTTTCCAACCTATATTGGACGAGAAAATAAGATTGAATCACTTGAAGAGCGCATCAATGGTTGTTTTGAGCGGAGTATGAATGGTCGAGCTATTCCCGAAAACAGCAAGGAAATGAGGGCTATTGTCACCTATATTAAGAACATCAGCGTGAATACAGTTAATAAAGGTCGGTTGGCAGGCCAAGGATTTATAAAAATGGATATTCCCAACCGTGCGGCGGACCTGAAACATGGTCAAGTGGTCTTTGAGAACAAATGTGCCAGTTGTCATGGACGAGATGGACAGGGGCTGCCTCAAACAGCTGGCAAAGGATATCAATATCCACCCTTATGGGGTAAAGACAGCTACAATGATGGCGCGGGGATGGCACGATTGCTTACCGCGGCCCGTTTTATCAAAGCGAATATGCCTTTAGGCGCAACTTATGATGCACCTCAGTTGAAAGACGACGAAGCCTATGATGTGGCGGCGTATATCAATTCTTTCGATAGACCTCAAAAAACAGATAAGCAATTGGACTATCCTAATCTAAGCAAAAAGCCCAAAGATAGCCCCTATCCACCTTATGCCGATAACATTAGTATAGAACAACATAAACTCGGACCTTTTAATTTTTAAACATACATATCCCTTTAAATCAATAATAAATATGAAAAAACAATTTACAATCGCTTGTATTTTATTAGCGATAATGACTATTCAAGCGAAAGCACAGGACAATAAATTGTTGCTCGATAACCATCAATACAGCGGTGCCGTTGCGAAGAAAAAAGCGTATAAAGCTATCTATCAACTGGACAGCAATGATCCAAAAACAATTGAAAAAGCAATTCGCAATATTAACAATGTCTTGAAGGACCCGCGATTAAAAGGACGTTTACAAATTGAACTGGTTGCATTTTCTGGCGGTACCGAAGCCTACCTAAAAAAGAACAGCCAATACGAGAAACCCTTGAAAGATCTCGTCGAGAAAGGCGTTATCGTAGCGCAATGCCTGAATACGTTGGAAGAGAAACATATTGCCAAAGAAGAGCTATTTGATTTTATAGGTTATGTTCCTAGCGGAAATGGTGAATTAATCTTACGCGCAAATGAAGGTTGGGTTATCGTTAAACCATAGTATAATGAGAAATTTTCTACTGCTTGGTCTAACAATAGCATTATTGGGTGTCCAGGAAATTAAGGCACAAGAACATCGTTTTGATCCGCCCTGGAATACTCCACCAGAATCGGCGTTAAATTTTACGGTACCCGGAATAGACAATATTCCAGATTTATATGGTGATATCGAGAATCCGCAGCTTACCGTTTTTTTCGCTGGCAATCAATTTATGGTCGTCGATGATCTACTCGCATCATTCAAACAAGAATACCCACAATACGAACGTATTTTTGTTGAAACACTGCCACCAGGCATTTTAGCCAAGCAGATTAAAGTCGGTTCAATTACGATAGGCAATCTACGCATTACGCATAAACCCGATATTTACACGGCGAGTAAACGGGCGATCAACGAAATGGCAGATTATTTTAGCCATACGCAGGTGTATTGCTATAACAATATCTGTTTGATGGTTCCAAAAGGAAATCCCGCTAATATTAGCACATTGAATGATCTGGGGAATGACAAAGTTCGTATCAGCATGCCTAATCCCCAATGGGAAGGAATTGGGGAGCAGATCAAAGCATCCTATAGAAAAGCCGGGGGCGAACAACTCGTCAAAAAAATCATGGAAGATAAGGTCAACGACGGCAGCACTTATCTGACTAAGATCCACCATCGCGAAAGCCCCATGCGTGTATTGTATGGACAGGCTGATGCGGCTCCAGTTTGGGCTTCTGAAGTCGTTTATCAAAAACTAATTGGCCATCCTGTCGAAGGGATTACCATTCCTGATGCGCAAAATACAACCGCAACTTACGTTGCTGCAAAATTGAAAAACGCACCGCATACGCAGGCTGCAGATGACTTTTTAAAATTCATGGACTCGCCAACAGCCAAGCGTATTTACAAGAAGTATGGTTTTACAGTAGACTAAAAAAGAAAATGGATAATTAATTATCCATTTTCTTTTTTTACTTTAGGTCAAAATTAGTTGACTTGTATGATCCTATTGCTCAAAAAACTCCATCGGTATTGGTATTTTATCAGCGTTCTACTTGTTTTTCTTCTGTTTTTCCCTTACATCTATTTTTTAGCACGACGTCCCGAAAAAAATTATGCTCGGATTGCCCGTATGCGACGCTGGGTATCAGTTGGTGGTTCGGCCTTAGCTGGTGTATTTTTTAAGGTGAGCTATGAATCAAAAATAGATTGGAACCGTTCCATGGTATTGTGTCCCAATCATACTTCGGTCTTGGATATAACAGCTCTCACCTACTTGTGCCCCGCTCCTTTTTCATTTATTGGAAAAGCTTCCCTGCTTAAAAACCCGGTTACACGCATTTTTTTCAAAACAATAGATATCCCGGTCACAAGAAGAAGTAAAGTATCTTCTTTCAAGGCTTTTCAACGTGCCAATGAACTCGTCCGAAGCGGAAGAAGTGTGGTTATCTTCCCAGAAGGAAAAATCGACGATAGTTTCCCCCCACAGATTCACGCATTTAAATCCGGAGCCTTTCGAATTGCTATTCAGAATGACGTTCCCACAGTACCCATTATTATAGAAAATGCCTGGGATATCTTTTTCGATGACGGCTCGAAAAGAGGATCTCGGCCGGGAATAGTTAAAATACATGTATTCAAGCCGATAGAGACTAAATATTTTAACGATGATAATGCATCGGAACTAGAAAAAGTTGTATATGACAAAATGCATTCCTATTGGATTATGAAGAATAAATCGTATTTTCATAACCTAGAGAACCTCCAAAAAATATGTCAGGAAAGATCTTAATCGAAATCAAGGATATTGCCAGAGAGTACCAAATTGGTGCAGAAACAATTCATGCCTTAAGCTCCGTTACACTCAACATCCATAAAGGAGAATTTGTTGCCTTAATGGGGCCTTCAGGATCAGGCAAGTCCACGTTAATGAACATTCTCGGTTGTTTGGATACCCCTAGCCGGGGAGAATATATCCTCAACGGGATTAATGTGAGTGACATGACTGACGATGAACTCGCCGAAGTAAGAAACAAAGAAATTGGTTTTGTCTTTCAAACGTTTAACCTATTACCAAAGAATACAGCACTTGAAAATGTTGCACTTCCCCTAATTTATGCGGGCTATAATAAAGTTAAACGTGAGGAAAAAGCTACTGCAGCATTGGAAAGTGTCGGCTTAGGACATCGTATGGATCATAGGCCGAACGAGCTCTCAGGAGGACAACGACAACGTGTGGCTGTTGCAAGAGCGTTGATCAACGATCCATCCATTATACTTGCCGATGAGCCAACAGGAAACCTTGATACCAAAACGTCTATTGAAATTATGGGTCTACTGGAAGAAATTCACTCCAAGGGCAATACCATTATCCTAGTGACTCATGAAGAGGATATCGCATTACATGCACACCGTATTGTACGCATGCGAGATGGCTTGATCGAAAATGATTATCCAAATCCTGATATTAAATCCGTGTCCCCAAGACTTAATGCGTTAAACGAAAAGGGAAGTGATTTTGAGAATATCTAAAAATATTATAACGTTAAAAATCAACTACTTACATTAAAACCACAAAAATAACACGTGATTTACTTGCTTAAGTTAAATTAAATCATAGTTTTGCGAAAATAGAGAACTTAAATTGTTTTTATATGTATTGGACATTAGAATTAGCTTCGCATCTAGAAGATGCACCATGGCCAGCAACAAAAGATGAATTAATCGATTACGCTATTCGTTCGGGTGCACCTGTTGAGGTGATTGAAAACTTACAATCTCTTGAGGACGATGGTGAGCCATATGAAAATATCGAAGAAATTTGGCCCGACTATCCAACAAAAGACGATTTCTTCTTCAATGAAGATGAATACTAAAAAATAAAAAACGCCTTTTTAATAAAGGCGTTTTTTATTGAAAACATCCCCCTCTTTTCGGAGACACCTCAGTATGGTGTATACCGATTAGCTCCCGAGTTTTTTTATTCCCTAGTTTTAATCCATTTAGATGAAGCTAAGTCTTACAGATATGAAGATAAAATTAAAGCTATTGTTGTTCCTATTGATTAGCTGTATGGTCAGCCAAAGCTCATTTGCTCAGGAACAACAAACATCCAATGAATATAGTGTTGTTTTAAAAAGGTTTGTCCAACGTTTACATGATCCTAGTCTAGCTACTGATATTATACTAAGTCAAGATCTAATCACATCAAAAAAATTAAACGAAGACCTGCAAGAATACTTATTGGCAAGCATCGATGAAATCAGGATAAATGTACAGAGCAAGAATATCAACCAACTGGAATATCTTAGCTTTGCTCAAGCGGGAAGAAAAGAAACAAGTGATATCGATCTCGAAGGTATTGATCCACAACAAGTCTACTTTGTCAAATACCTCAAGCGTTTTGTATTTGCTGCCGTTATTCGTGATAGAAAAATAGCTTCTTTTACATTAGTCTCTAAAGGTAACAATAAGGCCCATTTTGTATTCTATTAATTTTCATCTTGTTTTCATCGCCCCCATTTTATCAGATCCTTGCTCTTATAACCCTTAAATATCACGCTCAGGCTTACATAAATGCGCGCTTATCAGGTTTTATTTTAAAGCATATTTGTTAGCAATATTAAGCCAATGATGCTTTCTTAAAAATTTTTCAATAAAAACACTTGCATTTTATAATTCTATCAACCATATTTGTATTAATAAAAACAACAATGATAACAACTGTCTCAAATAAAGCTTGGTGGTGGCACAACGAATAACGTTGTGGCAAATTCCTATTGCATTATTTGATTAATACGTCAAGATATGATGGGCTTGCCTAAATAAGGTAAGCCCTTTTTTTATTTAAATTACCATGAAAGAAATTTTAGCGCATTTATTTGAATACAAGACATTTTCTCGGCAAGAGGCCTACGAGATTCTAACCAACATTGCCATGGGCAAATATGACAGCCACCAAATTGCGGCATTTATGACCGCTTATGGTATGCGCAGCATTCGCGTTGAAGAGCTTGGAGGGTTTAGGGATGCGATGTATGATTTATGTCTCAAACTGGATTTTGATGGTTATGATTTAATTGACCTTTGCGGTACAGGTGGGGATGGTAAAAATACCTTTAATATCTCGACAATAGCATCTTTTATCACAGCTGGGGCTGGTTACCATGTCGCAAAACACGGTAATATCGGGGTATCTTCGAGCTGTGGTTCTTCCAATGTCATGGAATATTTAGGCTATCAATTCAGCAACGATAAGGCTGAACTACAACGCCAGCTTGATGAAGCCAACATCTGTTTTCTCCATGCACCATTGTTTCACCCTGCAATGAAAACTGTTGCCCCGATACGTCGTGCATTGGGTGTTAAGACTTTCTTTAACATGCTAGGGCCATTGACAAATCCTTCCAATCCTAGATTTCAGTCTGTTGGTGTATTTAGTTTAGAATTGGCAAGACTGTATGGTTATTTATACCAAAACACCAACAAACAATATTCCATTATTCATGCTTTGGACGGTTATGACGAGATATCCATGACCGGTGATTTTAAGTTAATCAACAACCAAGGGGAAAATTACTACAACATGGAAGAGCTTGGTTTCACCCCAGTCTCAGCCCAGGAGCTGACAGGAGGTGAAACGATAGCGGATACCGCCCACACATTCTTATCGATATTGAACAATCAGGGTACAGATGTGCAGAACAATGTTGTTTTGACCAATGCCGCATTTGCGATCAAGACCTTTAACCCCGAAAAATCTTTTGGCGACTGTTTTTATGAAGCAGAAGGTTCATTGATGGGAGGTAAAGCTTTACGAAGTTTCCAAAAACTAATCAAAAAATAAAATGGCGGTCAAAGTAAAAGTTTGTGGTATGAAATATCCCGACAATATAACCGCTGTAGCTTCCTTGGGCATCGATTATATGGGATTTATATTTTATGATCAATCCAAACGTTATGTTGGTCAAAGCTCCTCCGCATACATTAAGGAGCTTGACGGCCTAAGCAAAGTCGGCGTTTTCGTCAATGCTAGCCTCTCAGCAATTCTAGATAAAATAACTGAATTCCAACTAAATGTAATTCAATTGCATGGCGATGAATCTGTCGAATTCTGTCTTAAATTGAAAGAAAAATCAGGGGTTATCATCTTGAAAGCCTTCGGAGTTGATCAAAACTTTGACTGGATACAGCTTGATCCTTACGCTAAAGTTGTGGACTACTTTTTATTTGATACCAAAAGTAGTTCCTATGGTGGTACAGGAGTACAATTTGACTGGTCCCTATTGGACCAATACAAACTTACTACCCCCTATTTTCTCAGCGGTGGTTTAGATCCCGAAAATATCAAAACAGCGCTAGAAAGAAATGATCCACGACTATATGCCCTGGATTTAAATTCAAAATTTGAAGTAGAACCCGGCTTAAAAGATATTGCGCTATTAAGCCACAGTATAAATACAATTAAAAAATGAGTATATATCAAGTCAATGAAAAAGGATATTATGGTCCCTTTGGAGGAGCCTATATCCCTGAGATGCTCTATCCAAATGTGAAAGAGCTACGTGAAGAATATCTCAAAATTATCGAAGAAGAGAGCTTTCAGGAGGAATTTAACCAACTGCTCAGCGATTATGTCGGACGTCCTTCTCCATTATATCATGCCAAGCGTCTATCTGAAAAATATGGAACTACGATTTACTTAAAACGGGAGGATCTTAACCATACCGGAGCGCATAAAATCAACAATACCATTGGCCAAATTCTATTAGCGGAACGCCTGGGCAAAAAGCGCATCATTGCGGAGACAGGCGCAGGACAGCATGGCGTAGCCACAGCGACCGTCTGTGCGCTCAAAGGTATACAATGTGCAGTGTACATGGGAGAAGTTGATATTCAACGTCAGGCTCCAAATGTAGCACGAATGAAAATGATGGGTGCCGAAGTTATTCCGGCAACATCAGGGTCCAAAACGCTAAAGGATGCTACCAATGAAGCTTTGCGAGATTGGATCAACAATCCTGTCGACACCCATTATATCATTGGGTCTGTTGTGGGACCACATCCTTATCCCGATATGGTTGCTCGCTTTCAGTCTATTATTTCTGCCGAAACGAAAAAACAGCTCTTGACAAAAACAGGAAGAGAAAATCCAGATATTGTATTGGCCTGTGTCGGTGGAGGCTCCAATGCGGCAGGTATGTTCTATCATTACCTCGATGAAGAATCGGTTCAATTGTATGCCGTAGAGGCCGCTGGCCACGGTGTTGATTCAGGCGAATCCGCTGCTACAACAGCATTAGGAAAAGAGGGAGTTTTACATGGAAGCCGATCTATACTTATGCAAACAGCGGATGGCCAGGTCATCGAACCTTACTCCATATCGGCGGGACTCGATTATCCCGGTATTGGCCCCCAACACGCTTGGTTATTCAAATCCGGTAGAGGTAACTATGTCAGCGTGACTGACGACGAAGCGATGCGTGCAGGTCTTGAGCTTACGCGATTAGAAGGTATCATACCGGCTATTGAGAGTTCTCATGCGCTGGCTTATCTGGAAAAAATACCTTTTAAAGGCGATGAGACTGTCGTTGTCTGTCTTTCTGGACGTGGTGACAAGGATCTAGATAATTATATGAAATACTTTGATTTTTAAGGCATGAATACAATTGAGAAAAAAGAAGGTACCCCCCTTTTATCGATATATTTTACAGCTGGGTATCCAACATTGGACAGCACAATCCATATTGCAAAGAAATTGGAAGATGCCGGCGCGGACTTTCTGGAAATCGGTTTCCCTTATTCCGATCCAGTGGCAGATGGACCTGTCATTCAGCACAGTTCTGAAATTGCCTTGGCAAATGGTATGACTGTAGAAAAGTTATTTAATCAGTTGAATGACCTGCGTAAGCATGTCAGTATCCCCGTATTTTTGATGGGCTACTTTAATCCTGTACTTCAATTTGGTGTGGAAAGATTCTGTGAAGCATGTAAAAATGTAGGCGTTAATGGTGTCATTATACCCGACCTACCAATGGATGAATACGAAGAACTTTACAAAGAAACCTTCGAGAAAAATGGAATCGCCAATATATTCATCGTAACACCGCAGACTTCTGAAGAACGCGTCAGAAAAATAGACAGCCTTTCTAGGAGCTTTATTTATTTACTTTCTTCCAATGCAACGACGGGTAAAACACTTGATGTTGGAGACGATACAGCAGCTTACTTTAAGCGGATACATGATCTCCAATTAAAAAATCCATTGATCGTTGGCTTCGGTATCTCCGATAAACCGACCTTTCAAAAAGCAAGTAAGCATACGGCGGGTGCCATTATAGGTACTGCATTTGTAAAACGGTTAAAAGAACCGGATTATCTCGACCAAATCCCAGCATTTATCTCGTCTATCAAAGCTTAACCTACAGGCTAAAAATTAGCAAAGCATTATTTTTTTAATAAGAGTTCGATCTAAAGTCTTTTTTCTTGGATCGAACTCTTATTTTTAAGACGGTTTTTGAAAATGTATTTTTTCAAAGAGAATATCTTTGCTGCCTTAATTAACCAAGCAATAGGCGGCCCGTCAAATCTATACTGATATAACCATGGATACACGAAGAGATTTTTTAAAGAAAGCGGCTATGCTTGCCGGGGGAGCATCTCTCTCCCATGTTATTCCATCCGCTATTGCGAAGGCGATGGCTATTAATCCAGCATTGGGCAGCACCTTTTACGATGCCGAACACGTCGTTTTATTAATGCAGGAAAACCGTTCATTTGATCATGCCTTTGGAACACTACGTGGTGTAAGAGGCTTCAATGACCCAAGAGCTATCCGTCAACCCAATCGAAATAAAGTATGGTTTCAGACGCAAAAATCCGGAGAAACATTTGCCCCCTTCCGATTGGATATCAAAGATTCAAAAGTTACCTGGATGGGCTGTCTTCCGCACAACTGGACCGATCAAACCGACGCAAGGAATAAGGGTAAAATGAACAGATGGTTGGATGTAAAACATTCTGGATTTAAAGAATTTGCCGATCTGCCGTTGACTATGGGACATTATACCCGTGAAGATATCCCTTTTTACTATTCTCTGGCAGACTCTTTCACAATCTGTGACCAACACTTTTGTTCGAGCATCACCGGCACGAATCCAAACCGGCTTTATTTCTGGACGGCCAATATCCGGGAAAATCTGACAGGAAAAGCCTTAGTTTGGAATGGAGACTCCGAGTTTAGCGGGAAAGCAACATGGACCACTTTTCCTGAACGCCTTTCGGAATTAGGCGTAGACTGGAAAATCTATCAAAATGAAATTTCTTCAAGCAGTGCTGGTTATAGTGGAGAGGCAAACAGCTGGCTCGCCAATTTTGGTTGTAATCCGATGGAGTACTTCCCCCAATATCAGGTCAAATATCATCCCCGCTATCGCCAGCTCCTGACTCTAAAAAAAGAAGATCTCGAGCGCAAAATTAGCGAAACACCAGCTGCCGAAGCACTTGAAGATTTAAAGAAAAATCTCAAGCATATTCAAGAAGAATTACAGCGATATACAGCCGATAACTTTGAAAAGCTCGACGAGCGGACAAAAGATATTCATCGCCGTGCCTTTGTTAACAACAGTGCGCAGCAAGATTATATGGAATTGGAAACAATGCATTATCAAGAAGGGGGGCAACAGCGCGAGTTACAGATCCCTAAAGGAGATGTCCTGTATCAATTCCGAAAAGATGTTGAGGAGGGTAAACTTCCAACCGTATCTTGGTTAGCTCCGCCCCAGCTTTTTTCTGACCACCCCGATTCTCCTTGGTTCGGCGCATGGTATGTCAGCGAAATTATGGACATTCTCACCCAAAATCCAGAAGTTTGGAAAAAGACAATTTTTATACTTACTTATGATGAGAATGATGGGTATTTCGATCACTTTGCACCCTTTACAGCACCAAACCCTGATGATACAGAAAGTGGAAAAGTATCCGAGGGAATAAACCCTGCATTGGAATTTGTACGCCGCGATGAGCAATATTATCCTGAAAGCGGAAGAGAAAGCAATATCGGTCTTGGCTATCGTGTACCGATGATTATTGCTTCTCCGTGGACCAGAGGCGGTTGGGTCAATTCACAAGTGTTTGACCATACCTCCAGTTTACAATTCCTGGAGAAGTTTATTAATCACAAAATCAATAAAAATATAAAAGAAACCAACATCAGCACTTGGCGGCGTACCGTATGTGGAGACTTAACTTCGGCATTTAGACCCTATCATGGCGAAACCATGAACAAACCTATTGTGCTGGAGCGGGAACCTTTTATCCAAGAGATTCACCAAGCCAAGTTCAAAGGTCTTCCCATGGGGTTCAAAGCGCTTAGCGCAATGGAGATCAAACAAATAGAGCAAGACCCCGGCAGTTCACCCTATTTCCCAAAACAAGAAAAAGGGCTTCGGGATTCATGTATCCTTCCTTATGAACTTTATGTGCATGGCGAATACCAATCCAAAGGGGATTACCTGGTCACATTTGAGGCTTCAGATAAAATTTTTGGCAAACAGGCCGCAGGCGCACCATTTACAGTTTACCATGCTGCTAGCTACAAAGGAGAAGTTGGAACCTCCAGAAATTATGCGGTTGCTCCAGGAGATCATGTAACAGACCATTGGCCGCTAGATGCCTTCGACAAAAGAATGTACCACCTCGAAATCCATGGTCCAAACGGATTTTATCGGGAATTTAAAGGCGACGCGGATAATCCACATATAAAGATCCGCTGTACGTATGAAAAAAGTAAAAATGAAGCAGCATTTACTGGCCGTTTGTCTTTCTCCTGTACAAACAATGGAAAAACAACCGAGCAACTTATTTTTGAGGATCTCAGCTATGGAAAGGAAAAAAGAAGTTTGCAACTTAAAGGTGGACAATCCATCACGATACATTTTGAATTGGCTAAGCAAAACTTTTGGTACGACTTCCGCCTTACTTGCAGTGGTTTTCTAAACTTCGAAGAACGATATGCAGGTCGTGTAGAGATTGGAAATGCCGGAAAAAGTGACCCTTTATTAAGCCGATAAACAACACGAATGGGAGCATCTAGAAAATGTTCCCATTCTTATAAAATCTTCCTTGAGCAGTCAAATTTAAGGGACTAAACTACATAGGCTGTTTCCCTGTAAAGTGCTCCTAAAAAACACCGAACATACTGTACTATTCCTGTATACGACGAGCCAGATGGTAAAATCCCTTGTACAATAGAATTGCCCCAACAATCAAAAAGATAGCTAGCAAATACGAGCTGACCGGATTGATAAATAATAAATTCATAACTTTGGTAAATTTTAGTTTTTCATTTGTTACTACAAGTTATAACATTTATCCAAAATATTACAAAAAAAAATTACATATTTTCTTTATTTTTGCTTCGATGAAGAAAATTGCACTATTAATCGGCCTATTTTTCTATTTGCTCGCAGCAAGTGGTGCCTCAGTGCATCTTCATTTTTGCCAAGGGGAAACACAAAGTGTATCGTTATCGGAAAGCCATAATATGGCCTGCCCTCTGTGTGCCAAGTCTGCAAAAAAACAGCAGAAACACTGTCATGAAACAGGAAGCTGTAAAGATGTTAAGATCGAAGCACAAAAGGTCGATAAATTCAGCAGAGTAACACAAAATCTTGATTTTAACCATTTTTCTCCTGCAATAATTACGCTTCATTGGATACTTAATTATTATCATTTCGCTGGGGAGGAAGACGATTTTTCTAAACTAACGTATACCGATTTTGCGAGTTACAATAGACAGAGCCCTCCTGTTTTTATTCTCAATCAAAATTTTAGAATTTAATATCACCTCTTTTCACTGAACGCAGTTCATTTTCTTGAATTGATCGAAGTCCACTATAGTTTTTATATCTCGCGAGAATAGCAGACTGTTATTCCCAACATTCATCTTTTCGTAGCTTATCACGGAACAAAAAAGTGGATTTTAAATCATTCAGCAAAAAAATTGTAGAACTGAAAAAAATAAATCCGTACCCCTTGCATGTGGTTGCGCGATATCATGAAGATAAAAATTAAATGCTAGTTGAAGCGAATACTCTTAATTAAAATGATGAATCAAATTTTCAAAAAACTATATACAACGACCATCCTATCCTTATTTTTTCTGGCATTTGTACAGGCACAGACCGACAGTACCCGCACACTTACAGTGGCTGGAAATTGCGCTATGTGTAAAAAACGTATTGAAACGGCCGCAAAAATGCATGGCGTAGAAACGGCCATTTGGAATGCAAGAGACAACCTATTGCAAATCAAATATAACCCCCAAAAAGTTCAGTTGGAGGCAATCAAGAAAAATATTGCTCAGGTTGGTCATGATGTTGACAACCTGGTGGCCACTGATGAATCCTATGCTAAACTCCATGAATGCTGTATGTATCCGCGACTGGAAAATGGCAAAGTACCCGAAAAGAAAGCGGTGACAACCGATAACCATGATCATCCACATACCGTTACCGGTGTTGTTGTTGAAGAAAATGAAAAGGGGGATCTTAAACCCATCATTGGCGCCAATTTACACTGGGCCAACCTTCCAACCAAAAACACAAGGACAAACGAAAATGGTGTATTTAAATTGGACCACAAAGAAGGGTTCAACAAATTGGTTGTAAGTTATGTAGGGATGAAATCTGACACCATCACCATCAAAGATCTGCATGAAGTCATTATGATTACAGCGAAGGGTAATGTGTTGATGGAAGTCGAGGTTAAAGGAACACGACGCTCAAATTATATTGACCGTATGACACCTGCACGACTAGAAGTTCTTACCGGAAAAGAGTTATTCAAAGCCGCTTGCTGTGATTTAAGCGAAAGCTTTGAAACCAACGCCTCCGTCGATGTCGTCAGTGCTGATGCAGTAACAGGCAGTAAACAGATTCAAATGCTAGGCCTTAGCGGTATTTATACCCAATTAACCGTTGAAAATTTACCTGGGCCACGTGGGCTCGCTTCTCCTTTAGGTTTAAATTCTATTGCAGGGACATGGATTGAATCAATTCAAATTGCGAAAGGTATCGGTTCCGTAGCCAACGGTTTCGAAAACATGGCCGGACAGATCAATGTCGAATTGAAGAAACCTCAAAATTCAGAAAAATTGTTTTTTAATGCCTATGCAAACAACATGGGACGTACAGATGTCAACTTAAATCTTTCACAAAAAATTGGTCAGCATTGGTCCACTGCAGTGCTCCTGCATGACAATTTCATGTACAATAAATCCATGAACTTTAGTCACAACGGTTTTAGAGATATACCCGTTGGCAATCTATTCTCTGGTGTCAACCGCTGGTTTTATGAAAATGGAAAAGGGCTTATGGTACAATTTGGGGTTAAATATCTCAATGACGACCGTACAGGCGGACAGATTGATTTTAACAAAAAGACAGATAAGGGTACGACAAATCGGTATGGTTTGGGATTTGATATCGAACGCGTAGAAGGTTTTGCTAAAATTGGTTATGTGTTCCCCGAAAATAAGCACCGCAGCATAGGTCTCCAGCTTGCAGGATCAAACTACAATCAAAAAAGCTATTTTGGGCTCAATAACTACGATTCGGAGCAACAAAATGGATATGCTAATCTCTTATTTCAAGATATTATCGGGACAGTCGCCCACAAGTATCGCGTTGGTGCCTCCATTAATTATGACAATTACAATGAGTGGTATTTAAAAGATCAAAACTTCAAAAGGAAAGAAGTGGTTTCGGGAGCATTTGCAGAATATACCTATAGTCCATCAGAAAAATTTGATGCCATTATTGGTCTTCGCCAAGACTACAACTCCCTGTATGGATGGTTTACAACACCACGCATCCATTTACGTTATGCCCCGCTTTCGGGAACAACAGTTCGAGCTAGCTCAGGAAGAGGTCAACGTACTGCAAATATATTTGCGGAGAACACGGCAGTATTGGCTAGTAGCAGAAAATTGGTTATCCAATCGCCTAATATATACGATAAGGCTTATGGCCTACAACCTGAAGTCTCCTGGAATAGCGGAATAGCGATAGACCAAAGTATGCGGATCTTCGGACGTGAGGCTTCGGCATCAGTTGAATTTTTCCATAACAGCTTCTCTAATCAGGTCGTGGTCGATTACGAAAATCCCCGAGAGATCAATTTTTATAATTTGAATGGAAAATCTTTCTCCAATAGTTTGCAAACAGAATTTCGCTTGATGCCAGCACCACATTTTGAAACGAGGTTGGCCTATCGCTTACTTGATGTTCAAACTGATTTTGAAAGTGGCAGAAAGACCAAACCGCTATTGGCCAAACACCGTGGTTTTGTCAACCTGGCATATAATCACCATTCTGGCTGGAGTGTAGATTATACATTGAATGTCGTTGGACAAAAACGCATTCCATCAACAGCAGAGAACCCCGTTGAATATCAAATGCCTACAGCATCAAAGGCTTATGCGACAATGAATGCGCAGATTAGCAAAACTTTTGGGAAAGAGAAAAACTTCACCGTGTATGTGGGCGGAGAAAATCTGTCTAATTATTTCCAAAATATGCCAATCCTTGCCGCGGATCAACCCTTTGGAAACTATTTTGATACGTCAATGCTTTGGGGTCCTTTAACAGGACGCATGTTCTACACCGGCGTTCGTTATTTCATCAAATAACAGGTAAGCTAAAAAAAATCAAAGAGTAATAAAAAAGCGGCAAAAGCCGCTTTTTTTATATTAACTTTTTCAATTCTTGATAAAGCTTTGCCGTGGGTAATCCGACCACATTATTGTATTCCCCTTCTATCTTTTTTATGGCGATTAAGCCGATCCATTCCTGTATTCCATAAGAACCTGCTTTATCTAGTGGCGAAAATTGAGTAACATAATGATCGATTTCATCCAGCTCTAGTTCGTAAAAATAAACAGTTGTCGTCTCGACAAAAGTGCTCATCTTACCCTCCCATGAGATCGCTACAGCAGTCAGCACCACATGTTTCTGACCAGACAAGTTTGTTAGCGTTTCTCTGGCTTCCTGTTCATCTTTGGGCTTACCTAAGATTTCGCCCTTATCCGATACCACAATAGTATCGGCACAGATAACCAAACAATCTTTTTTATCCGCAAATGCTTCCGCTTTACAAATAGCAATTTGACGAACGACCTCAGCTGCAGACAAATTCGGATCCACATATTCTGCCGTTTCCCGTACGTCGACTTCAAATGTCAGTCCAAGCCCTGCTAACAGCTGCTTTCTCCGTGGAGACTGAGACCCTAATATAATTGTTCTATTTTTTAGATTTTTCAACATCCCTATATGCTTTTTACCGTTTCATCCTCATACCAGTTGCCTTGTACTTTCATTACCTTTTCGATCAATTCACGTACAACTCCCTTTCCGCCACAAAAACCAGACACATAATGTGAAATTTTCTTGATCTCTTCTACTGCATCTGCCGGAGAAACAGCTATACCAACGGACTTCATGCAGCTAAGATCAGGGATATCGTCGCCGATGTACATCAATTGATTTAATTCAAGCTTGTAATCACAAGCAAGTTCTTTCATTTTAGAAAGCTTGTCCGTAACTTTTGAATAGACTTCTTTGATCCCCAAACCTTTCATCCGCTGCTCGACGCCCTTCGAACCTCCACCTGTGATGATAAAAATCGGATAACCTTTCTTGATCGCCAACTGCATGGCATAGCCATCTTTTATATGAAATGTACGTAACTGATGCCCTTCTTCATTAACTTGCACAGTACCATCAGTCAGCACACCATCTACATCCAATACAAATGCTTTTATCGATTTAAATTCAGTCAATACCATAAATATATTTTTTGTAAAAGTAAGGCATTTCGAGTAATAATTCGCGAAGCGATACTGATCTAATTGACAACACTGTCAGATAATTATTCAGATAAGCCAAAATATCATTTGTGTGTCACAACATAGTTGTATTAGCAACTTATTCTTAAAAATATTTGGATGCTACGGTATATTTACCGTATCTTTGTAGAAGATAATTAAAGGTTATCTCGCTATGAAACACTAACAGCAAGCAGTCAGAAGAGTTATTGACTTAAAGTTTGCATAAGATTTAAAAAACAATCATTTTTAGTTTTCACGGCACAACACGGCAACTAATTTAGTTTAGAAGCCCTTAAAAAGTCTTTTCATAATTTAGGTTTATAATTGGTTAGTAACGAACCCTGGTGCCCATCATCAGGGTTTTGTTTTTATAAGTATTTTTTCTTCTTCTATTTTATAGATTCTACTATTTGATGATTACCATAATATCTTATTATCAATAATCGAAATAACAATCGGTTTGACAGACCTTCATATCACTTTAAAGCTTACTACAGTTTTCCATCTATTATTATACAGTGGTCAGTCACTCAATATTCAGTTCATACTGAGTAATCACTGAACAAGTACTGAACAATCACTGAACTAGCACTGAACAAATACTGTTGAAAGATCAAACCTGATCACTAATTGCCCCCAATGTGCTGCGACTAAGAATGAAAAGACAAAAAAATGGTCTAAGTTACGCTTACGCAATAAAAAGTCGATGTTGTGCGCAAATAGATTATATTGGTGGGGATCCTTGACTGCTGTATAGGTTTGTTTCTATGCTGACTTTTGATTATTTTAGGAATAGCAAGTTTTTTTGTTATTTTACATATATCTTTTTCCCCAGGTACCATCGAAACACAATACCTACAGAAAAGTAAAACAATAAACTCATTCTCACATGGATCGAAAAAATTATAGAAAGCAAATTACCATTGGAGTGATCATTTCTTTTTCACTTATCTTCCTTTCAGCCCTATATTTTTTCATATCGCTGCATCATAACTTAAATAACGAGCGAAGTATTGTTCGTGTCGCCGAAAATAGATTCAATATCATTAATGAAATCAAATCAAGTGTAGACGAGGTAAATGACATCAAACTTGATTACCTGAATAAGAAAGACGCTTCACTATTTATTCCTTATAAAATGGAATTAAAAAAAATGGATGAACTGTTACGATCTTTAAGTCTAAAAGATGATTTCTATCATGTTCAGCCAAACAGCACTGAAAACATCCGAAAGGATATTGTTGCATTTTACGACTTTGAGCAGGATATTGATAACACGAAGGAAACACAATCCATATCCCATAATATTCACGAGCGAAAAGCCTCGATATTAAATCAGATCGATCTCATGTCGAGAGACTTATTGGATCAAAGGGCAAGACTCTTAGAAAGATCTAGAAATGAACTACAACTGGCCCAGTACATTACTTACCTTTTCATCGCCATTGGCTTAAGTGGATTTTTCTATATTCTCGCCAAAATTTCCTCGATCTCTAGATTTCTGAGGTCTACAATGAAAAGTCAGCAAGAATCCAACAACCGCCTCCAACTATTGCAAGACCAGACCAACAGTGATAACTGGATTTTGAATGCTATTAATGGCATCGACGAACAATTACGGGGTGACTATACAGACAAGAAAATTGCCGAAATAAGCCTACATGCTATTGCTTCCACGACAAAAGCTTTAGGTGGGACTATTTATATTTTCGATGATAACTATCAGGAGTATCAGCTTTGCCACAAAATTGGCATTTCCTCCACACAGTTTATCAAACGAACGTTTAAGGAAAACGATGGTATTTTGGGCGAAGTCGCAAACAATCATGAAGTCGTTAAAATAAAGGACGTCGACCACAAGCATCTTATCTTAGAAACCTCATTATCCGACCGCTTAGAAACTGAGATTTATATTGTACCCTTCTCTTATGAAAACCAGTGTGTCGGTATCATGGAAATTTGTTGCCCAATTATTAATGCGAAGGACGAGCAACTGCGATTTAACTTCTTGGATAAAGCAAAAGATAACATTGCCGTTATCATAAAAGTAGCCCAAACGCATGGAAAGCTTGCTGATCTTTATGAGGAACTTCAACAACAAACAGAGGAATTAGAGACTCAACAGGAGGAATTGAGAACAACCAATGAGGAGTTAATCCATAAGACACATTTGTTGGAGGCTTCTGAGGAAGAGCTTAGAGTACAGCAGGAAGAGCTTATCCAAACCAATAATGAGCTGGACGAGAAGGCCAAATTGCTCTTTGCACAAAATGAAGATCTGGAAAAAGCCCGTCAGGCCATAGCTCAAAAAATAGAGGAAGTAGAGCTGTCGAGCAAATATAAATCTGAATTTATGGCCAATATGAGCCATGAATTGCGGACACCACTCAATAGTATTCTCATTCTTGCCAAATTACTTCAGGATAACAAAAAGAAAAACCTCAGTGAAGACCAAATAAAGTATGCTTCTGTTATTCATAGTGCCGGCTCAGATCTCCTACATTTAATTAACGAATTGTTGGATCTGGCAAAAATTGAATCGGGGAAGGTTGAAGTCCAAAAAGAACGTATCAACACGTACGACCTTGTCAATTATATTAAAGATTTTTTCATCGATACCGCAGCGTCGAAAGATATTCACTTCTTACTCGATGTCAATGTAAATGCACCGCAGGAATTCATTGGCGATGAACATCGTATACAACAAGTCCTCAAGAATTTATTATCGAATGCGTTCAAGTTTACAAGTGAAAAAGGCGAAGTTTCTTTAGGAATAATAGCTGAAGCAGAAAATCTTCTTTTTACGGTCAAAGATAACGGTATCGGGATCGCCCCTGAAAAACAAGAGCTTATCTTTGATGCTTTTAAACAGGAAGATGGCTCAACGAGCCGTAAATATGGTGGCACAGGTTTAGGCTTATCGATATGCCGCGAAATTGCTAGCTTATTAAAAGGGAAAATAATCTTATCCAGTAAGGTTGGTGAAGGTAGTATTTTCACCTTCAGTATCCCGCTAGAACAAGAAATTCAGGTTCCGAAAGTACCATCTATCGAAAAAGAAAGTAATCCGCCAACACAAATTCCGAAGGAAAATCCTATAGTCGAAAAAACAAAGTCAATCGACAACGATGGAAAACACAATAAACTGCTGATTATTGAAGACGATTTCATTTTTGCAGATATTCTAAAAGACTACGCCGAACAAAACGGCTACGATGTATACATCAGCTATGATGGGCAAGATGGGCTACAAAAAGCACAGAATTTACGCCCTGCCGCGATTATCCTAGATATTATGTTGCCTAAAATGGACGGCTGGGAAGTTCTTCGTAACCTCAAAAAAATCGACAGCACCAAGGAGATTCCTGTGCACATGATGTCGGCAGGAACATTTTTACATGACGAACCTATTTCTGCCGGAGCCATCGGGTTTATGGCTAAACCTGTGTCAGAAGAATCTTTGGCTGAAACATTCTTAAAAATAAAAGCATCGACTAGTCATCCACTGAAAAAAATTCTGCTGGTGGAAGATCAGGAAATCCAAAGCGATTTTATCAAACAATCTTTGGAAGAACAGCACATTCAGATATTTCAGGCCTTCAATGCGAGACAGGCTCTCGATTTATTAGATCAAGAGAAATTGTTTGACTGCATCATTATGGACCTAAACCTTCCTGACAAATCGGGCATTGAACTCCTGAATGAAATCAAATCGAACGATCAATTTAGGGATTTACCTATTATCATCAATACGGCAATGGAACTCACCACAGAGCAGACTTCCGAAATTTTGCATCACAGCCAAGCGATGGTCCTTAAGTCAGCGAAAT
This sequence comes from Sphingobacterium sp. UBA3519, assembly GCF_002377215.1. Taxonomy (NCBI): domain Bacteria; kingdom Pseudomonadati; phylum Bacteroidota; class Sphingobacteriia; order Sphingobacteriales; family Sphingobacteriaceae; genus Sphingobacterium; species Sphingobacterium sp. UBA3519. Next base: position 238,751 of record NZ_DFPI01000010.1, on the reverse strand, counting down.
CAAATAATCGCCTGATCGATGAAGTTAATTTATTCTTAAATAAAATCCGCAGCAATAAGCGCGAATACAATATGTTCAATCACGCCGGAGCTTCTGTCATTGCTGAAAACAATTTAGCTTCCAAAACAGTACTACTAGCAGATGACGATATGCGAAATATATTTGCCCTTAGCACGGCGTTTGAAAGCTATGATATGAACATTGAAATTGCCAACAATGGTCAGGAGGCATTAGATATTCTTGAACGAAATGAACAGATTGACCTTGTCTTAATGGATATCATGATGCCCGTGATGGATGGTTATGAAGCTATTGAAAAAATAAGGGCAAACAAGAAATTTGCAAACCTTCCAATTATTGCTGTGACAGCGAAAGCCATGAAAGGTGATCGGGAAAAAACAATTGCTGTTGGTGCAAACGATTATATTAGTAAACCGGTTGATGTTGACAAATTAATATCCCTAATGCGCGTATGGCTGAGTTAACTGATAAAATAGTAGCAATGATCAATTTTGAGGAGTTAGAAGAAGTTATTGATATAGTCAAAAATCTCCACGGATATGATGTGTCCGGCTATACAAGAGCTTCTTTAAAAAGACGTGTGACTAGAATAATGGAACTTAACAAGCTCAATCTACAGGAGCTAAAGTCCAATTTGATCAATCAGCCCGGATTCAGCACCTATTTCCTACAGGAAATTACAGTCAATGTGACTGAAATGTTTAGGGATCCCGATTTTTATAAAGCTGTAAAAACGGATGTATTTCCCTATCTCGCAACTTATCCACATATCAAACTCTGGAGTGCAGGTTGTTCGACTGGCGAAGAAGTCTATTCGCTAGCCATCTTATTAGAAGAAGCAAATCTTTACCAACGGGCGTTTATCTATGGCACCGATATCAATGGCAAAGTGTTAGAAAAGGCAAAACGCGGTATTTATTCGCTTACGAAAGTTAAGGAATACTCGGAAAATTTTATTAAGACGGAACCGAAAAACTCATTGTCAGATTATTATACAGCGATGTACAACGCCGCTACCATTAATAATAGTCTTAAAAAAAATGTCCTTTTCTCCATACATAGTTTGGTATCCGATGGCGTTTTTAATGAATTTCAACTGATTACCTGCCGTAATGTATTGATCTATTTTGATACTGAATTGCAAAATAAAGTCCTGGATTTATTCTATCATTCACTTTGCCATCTGGGCTTCTTATGTTTGGGAGCAAAAGAGTCTTTAATCAACTATAAAGATGCTGCTAAATTTAAGATCGTAAACAAAAAACAGAATATTTACCAAAAAATTGGGTAGTAGGTAATGGAAAGAAAAATTCTTTTATTAGCGGGGTCTGCAGGTGGGTTTAGTGTGATTCTAAATATTTTAAAGTCATTGGAACGGCCGATTCGCATACCCGTTATTGTCATCGTACACAGAAACCCTAAGTATGCTTCTAGTATTGAGGACACGCTATCTAAAGCACTTGTTCAAAAAATAAAAACTGCAGATGATAAGGAAGCGATAGAAAATGGAACGATCTATTTTGCCCCTGCAGGCTATCATCTTTTAGTTGAACCAGACTATAGCTTTTCTTTGGATATCTCAGAACCTGTTCAATATTCCAGACCATCAATTGATGTGACTTTTGAATCCGTAGCCGAAATATATAAAGAAAATTGTACAGCTATTTTATTCTCTGGGGCGAATCAGGATGGTGCACAAGGATTATTAATGATAAAACGATACGGCGGGAAGACATTTGTACAAGACCCTGTGACTGCTGAAGTTCCCATCATGCCCGAAGCAGCTATTCAACTCGATGCGCAGGAACGCATTTTGAGCATTCAAGAAATAAAGGACTACGTCAAACAGTTGACTTAAAATTGTATTTAGATTTGCTAAAATGAAGAAGGTAAATATATTGATTGTCGATGATAAAATTGAAAATATTATCAGTCTAACAGCATTACTGGAGGATATCGAAAATATAAATATAGTGACGAGCACAGATCCCAACGAAGCTCTAAAAATCTGTTGGAAAGAGGATATTGATTTAGCACTTGTTGACGTACAGATGCCCGAGATCAATGGTTTTGAATTTGTTTCCTTCCTAAAGAAGAATCCGAAAACAAACCATATTATCCCTATTATGGTAACAGCAATCTCAAAAGAAGACAAATACCTTATTCAGGGACTAAATAGTGGAGCTGTGGATTATTTATATAAACCGCTTAACCCGGAAGCAACGATCGCGAAAGTAAAATCTTTTGTCCAGCAATTACTGATACAGCAAGAAATTAAAGAGAAAAACATAGCCTTAGAAGAATCAAAACAGGCGATTCTCAAAGCTAAAGAAGAGGCCGATCTTGCTCGAAAATCCAAGGAAACCTTTTTGGCCAATATGAGCCATGAGATCCGTACCCCGATTAACGGTATTATGGGCATTACACAGATGCTAAAAAACTCGCAGCTCACGCTAGAGCAAGAAAATTGGATCAATAAATTGGATTCTGCCTCTCAAAATCTGTTGACTATTATCAACGACATACTCGACCTATCTAAAGTTGACTCGGGTATGATGAAACTTAATATGGAATCTACCTCTGTACATGATATTACGGATGATCTAAACAATCTCTTCATTGATAAAGCGGTCTACAAAGGCCTGGATTTTTCAATTGATGTGGACGATCGGATCACAAGTTATTTTCTAACCGATCCACTTCGATTAAAACAAATACTGACCAACTTTATCTCCAATAGTTTTAAATTCACCTCGGAAGGCTCTGTTGTATTAAAGATTCAACTCCTAGCAGAAGATAACCATAGCATTTGTTTAGGGTTTCAGGTAATAGACACAGGGATCGGCATTGTAGAAGATGCCCTGGAGAAAATATTTATTGCGTTTGAACAGGGAGAGGATAGTATCACCAAAAAGTTTGGCGGTACAGGACTAGGTCTTGCAATTGTAAAACGTATTGCTGCGCTGCTCAACGGTCGGGTTTTTGCTTCAAGTGAATACGGTAAAGGAAGTATATTTTCTTTTGAATGTACCTTTGATAAAATCAAAGACAAACCGGTAGAGAAAGAAACGCAGGTACTCTATACAGAATTACCCAAGTTCAACTTTCCGATGATTTTGATTGCTGAAGACAATGAATTAAACAGTTTTATGCTGGCGAATATCCTGAAGAGCTGGAATTGCGATATCACTTTGGCGACAAACGGCCTCATTGCGTTAGAAGAAATCAATAAGAAAAAAATTGATCTGGTGTTTATGGACGCCCATATGCCACTCATGAGTGGTTTTGAAGCAATCAAGGAAATACGTCGAAACACGAATCCGATAATCGCAAACATGCCGATTATTTCCATTTCAGCCTCTGTGCTTCAAGCCGAACAACAGGAAGCGCTCGATGCAGGAGCCAATGAAGTCGTCGGAAAGCCATTTGATCCTATCAAATTATATAAAACAATTGATACTTTATTGTCAAAATTGAAATGATAGTTTCAATTTATCAATGAAATCATTAATTTTAGAACATAAACAATATGTTTTGATGTTATTTCTCATGAACGCACATCCAGAAAGGAATCAAGTTCGTCATAACTTCATCACTAAACCGCTAGAGGCTGCGGAAATGCCTACAATAAATAAAAGATAAACAAACAATCATTCAAATGAAAAAACTTTTTATGATACCAGCAGTTGCAGTTGCTTTATCAATTGCATCTTGTGGTGGAAACAGTGACAAGTCTGAAAAATCAACTGGTACAGAAGCGACAACTTCAACCGAAAGCCAAGCAACAGAAACAGTGCCTGGTATTGAAAACGTAGCTATTTCCAACAGCTTATCTTTAGAAGGTAACGATCAAATGAAATATAATAAGGATCTTTTCCGTGTAAAAGCGGGTGAACCAGTAGAATTATCCTTCAAAAATGCAGGTACTATGCCGAAAGAGTCCATGGGACATAACGTCGTTATCCTAAAACCAGGTGTTGACCTTCCAACTTTCGGTGCTGAGGCTGCTGCAGCTGCTGCAGACGAATATATTCCAAAATCAGCTTTATCTTCAATTGTTTCGCACACCAAATTATTGGGACCTGGAGAAACTGATAAAATCACATTTACACTTGAAAAAGGAGTTTATACGTTTATTTGTAGCTTCCCTGGTCACTATGGTGTTATGCAAGGAAAAATTGTTGCAGAATAACAAATAAGTAAAAAAGGATATTCATATTTTGAATATCCTTTTTTAGATCTATCCCCCTTTAAAGCACCGCCCCGTTCCTCCCCAAGGTGCATAATTTCCATTCTTTTATCAAAAAAATGTAAAGTAAGGGTCTTTGATCACAAATCGTAAGTTTTGATTTCCTATCCCATTAATAATCATTAAATTTGTGCTACAAAAAAATAAAACGTAATCAATGCAATACGACGTAATTGTAATCGGAAGTGGTCCAGGCGGATATGTAGGAGCTATCCGTTGTGCCCAATTAGGATTAAAAACAGCTGTTATTGAAAAATATAGCACATTTGGTGGTACTTGTCTTAACGTTGGATGTATTCCTTCAAAAGCGCTTTTAGATTCTTCGGAGCATTACCACAATGCTGCGCACAATTTTGATGCATTTGGCATCAGTTTGAAAGATCTGAAAGTAGACATGGCAAAGATGATTGCTCGTAAAGACGATGTCATTGCCCAAAATACTGCCGGTATCACCTTCTTATTTAAGAAGAATAAAATTGACAGTTTTCAGGGTGTGGGTTCATTTGTGGACAAAAACACCATCAAAATAACGAAAGCAGATGGTTCTACAGAGCAGATCACTGCTAAAAATGTAATTATCGCAACGGGATCGAAACCGACTTCATTGCCTTTCTTACCTGTTGATAAAAAAAGAATCATTACCTCAACCGAAGCACTTAACCTAAAAGAAATACCAAAACACCTTATTGTCATTGGTGGTGGTGTTATCGGTTTGGAACTCGGTTCAGTTTATGCGCGTTTGGGTTCAAAAGTATCTGTTGTTGAATTTGCAAAATCTATCATCGGTACAATGGATGGTGGCTTAGGAAAAGAACTACAACGTGTTTTGAAAAAATCATTGGGCATGGAGTTCTATTTAGGTCATAAAGTGACTGGAGCTTCCGCGAAAGGTAAAGTTGTAAAAGTAACTGCTGAAGATCCAAAAGGACAAGAAGTAACTTTAGAAGGCGACTACTGTATCGTAGCCGTTGGTCGTACCGCGTATTCTGAAGGTTTAGGATTAGAAAATATCGGCATCACAGTAGAAGAAAGAGGTAAGAAAATCCCCGTTAATGCCCATCTGGAAACAGCAGTGCAAGGTGTATTTGCAATTGGTGATGTGATCACTGGAGCAATGTTGGCACACAAAGCTGAGGACGAAGGTGTATATGTTGCAGAATATATCGCAGGTCAAAAACCACATATTGATTATAATTTGATTCCAGGTGTTGTTTATACTTGGCCTGAAGTTGCTTCTGTTGGCAAGACGGAAGAACAACTTAAAGAGGCTGGTGTAAAATACAAAGCTGGATCATTCTCTTTCAAAGCTTCTGGTCGTGCAAAAGCATCGGGTGACACCGACGGTTTTGTAAAAGTACTGGCAGACGCGACAACTGACGAAGTATTAGGTGTACATATGATCGGTCCTCGTGCAGCAGATATGATTGGTGAGGCAACCGTAGCTATGGAATACCGTGCATCTGCAGAAGATATCGCACGTATTTGCCACGCACACCCAACCTACACGGAAGCAATCAAAGAGGCGGCGCTAGCAGCTACAGCAAATAGAGCAATACACGCTTAGGCGATAAATATCGAAACGTAAGGGGAAAAGAAAACTTTTCCCCTTTCTCTTAACTACCTAAACACGATGAATTTTTACACAAGAAAGTGGGTCAAACCCGAAGACCTAAATCCCAATGGAACATTATTTGGCGGAACACTCCTGCGATGGATTGATGAAGAAGCGGTCATTTATGCTATCGTTCAATTAGGAAACCCCAAAGTGGTTACGAAATTTATTTCAGAAATTAACTTTGTAAGCTCAGCCAAACAAGGCGATATACTTGAACTGGGTATTGAAGCGATCAATTTTGGAACAACATCGTTAACGATGCGCTGCGAGGTCCGCAATAAAATATCCAGAAAAACAATTCTATCAATCGATAAATTGGTCTTTGTAAACCTGGATGAAGAAGGTAATCCTGCTCCCCACGGAAGGGATAGCATTACCTATGCGTATATGGGTATTGAGAAGACAGGTAGAGAGGATTAAACATCTCTCTCCTGTCTTATTAATTGATATCTCCCGCAAAGGAGAGGGACACACGTATTCGTCCATTGAATACAGGCGATTCCTCTGGTCTATTCGCAATCCAATTCCTTCTCTTACCTCTTCCTGAACCTTTATAAAAATCATGCATTTGAATTTTTATACAAATACTATGACTTCTGTCTTTTTCCTTCGATTTCTTTTTTAAGGTCCAATTCCACCCAAAAGCCAAAAATAGGGATCAAGGATGCTAAGAAATATTTTACCGCTTTTAATATAGGCCACTTGTATTCTACTGTTGACATAATCAGCATAACCACAAAAATAACAACAAAGAAGCCATGAATGGAACCGGCTATTTTGACAGCTTCGGGGATTCCCGCAAAATACTTCAAGGGCATAGCAATAAAAAACAAGCAAATGGTGGAGATAGCTTCCCACAAGGCGATCTGTCTGAATATTCTTAACATAATGATAAACTGTGCATTGTGAACTTCAAAAATAAGACACTAAAAACGCTTTAACTATTATTTTTCCCCCTTTGACCAGGATGTGACATTCAGCTAGAAACAGCGACAGCGTTTTATCAGAAACCGCCAATTTTACAATAAATAGTTCATATTCATCAGAAAAAATGCGTACTTTTGAATGAATATATGCTTCACATATTTTGTCATTTGAAGCTATAACACTCAACTACAGAATATTTATTTATATGAATTACGACATCATTGTAATCGGTAGTGGTCCAGGCGGGTATGTTGCTGCCATTAGAGCCGCTCAGTTAGGGTTCAAAACAGCGATTATTGAACGCGAATCATTAGGCGGAATCTGTCTAAACTGGGGCTGTATCCCTACAAAAGCATTATTGAAAAGTGCTCAGGTATTTGAATATTTAAACCATGCCGCTGATTTCGGCATCAATGTTCAAGGTGGTGAGGCTGATTTTGACGCTATTGTCAAAAGAAGTCGCGGGGTTGCTGAAGGAATGAGTAAAGGTATTCAGTTCTTGATGAAAAAGAATAAAATCGACGTCATCAATGGAACTGCAAAAATTAAAAAAGGTGGTAAAATCGATGTGAAAGGAGCAGACGGTTCTACTAAAGAATATTCGGCAAAACATACCATCCTAGCGACTGGTGCACGTTCACGTGAATTGCCTAATTTACCGCAAGATGGTAAAAAAATCATCGGTTACCGTCAGGCAATGACACTTCCTGAGCAACCAAAGTCTTTAGTTGTTGTTGGCTCCGGTGCAATCGGTGTTGAATTCGCTTATTTCTATAATGCAATCGGAACAAAGGTAACGATCGTAGAGTTTATGGATAGAATCGTTCCTGTTGAAGATGAAGAAATTTCAAAACAATTAGAGAAAAGCTTAAAGAAACAAGGTATCACCATCTTAACGAAATCTGAAGTTCAATCCGTTGACACAACAGGTGAGTTGAGCAAAGTTTCAATCAAAACAGAAAAAGGTATTGAAGTTATCGAAGCAGAGATTGTATTATCGGCTGTTGGTATCGCTCCAAATATCGAAAATATCGGCTTGGAAGAGGTTGGTGTAAAAACTGATCGCGGCCGTGTTGTTGTAGATGATTTCTACAAAACAAACATCGAAGGTGTATATGCTATCGGTGACATCGTTAAAGGCCAAGCCCTGGCTCACGTTGCCTCAGCAGAAGGGATCACATGTGTTGAAAAAATCAAAGGGCTACATGTTGAACCTATTGACTACAATAATATCCCAGGCTGTACCTATTGCTCCCCAGAAATTGCTTCTGTAGGTTATACCGAAAAAGCGGCAAAAGAAGCCGGCTATGAAATTAAAGTTGGTAAATTCCCATTCTCAGCTTCAGGAAAAGCTTCAGCTGCTGGTGCGAAAGATGGCTTTGTTAAAGTTATCTTTGACGCTAAATATGGTGAGTTTCTAGGCGCACACCTTATCGGAGCCAATGTGACCGAGATGATTGCAGAAGTTGTTGTTGCCCGCAAATTGGAAACAACAGGTCATGAAATGATTAAAACGATCCATCCTCACCCAACAATGAGTGAAGCGATTATGGAAGCTTGTGCTGATGCTTACGGTGAAGTGATCCACTTGTAGTATTAAAAAAAATAAAACTAAAAAGGGGAAAANNTTTTCCCCTTTTTAGTTTTATTGCCGAATGGATAATAGCGATTACATAACCAATCGTGACTTAAAGACGATCTGTTGATCGACAATTTCGGTATTGTCAATGCGTTCAAATAAGATTTCAGCGGCTTTACGCGCTTGCATGCCTGGAAATTGCTCTATGCGCCCCATTGGCGGATTTTCCATATATTGCCATAACGGATAGTTGGCATAACTAATAAAGAAAATATCTTGATTTAAGACAAGACCCTTTTGTCTGGCTGCTTTCATCAAATCAAGTGTAACAAAGTCATTAAAAGATATAATGGCTGAAGGCCGCTCAGACATCGCGAATATATGATCCATCGCTTTCTCGTTTCCTTCCGTACTCAAATCCGTTTCGATGATATTCTTCTCCAGAATATCCATCCCATTCCTTTTCATTGCCGATAGGTAAGCTACTTTTCTGTCTTCACTAGCGGGCAGTGTTTTCGGCCCATTTACAAGCGCGATAACTTTGTGTCCACGGGCTACGAAGGCGTCCACAGCTTCGTTCATACCCGTAGAAAGATCACTTTGTACTTTATTGATATTGGGTAAACTAGGCACACAGTCAAAGAAAACAATCGGGATACCGGACGATTCCAATTTCTCAATAAATTCCAAATTGGTCGTCTTTTTACCTATGGACATTAAAATCCCGTCAACACGATGGTTTTTAAATGTTTTTAAAATTTGCTCTTCCCGATCAGGATCATCCAAGGATTGCCCCATCAGAACTGTATATCGGTGTTCTGATGCAACATTTTCAATTTCACTAATGGCGAAAGAAAAAAACGGTTCAGACAAACTCGGTAAGATTACAGCAATCGTAAAAGTTTTACGCTGCTTGAAGAATATAGCCGTCTGATTGGGTTCATAATTCAATTCTTCGGCCATTTTTTTAACCCGCATTGTTGTTACCAGTCCAATACTTGGGTGATCATTCAATGCTCTAGAAACTGTCGAAGGACTGATTTTGAGCTTCTTGGCAATTTCTTTAATCGTGGCAGGCTTGTTCACTTTATTCATAAATCCAAGGGCTTTATATAAAAATAGGGCTTTTATATCCCTAATCATAATTTTTTCTCAACAATATCGACAACGACTTTAATGGCAATTATTGTTGGTAGATTCAACAAAGATACTGACTGTAAACTTAGTCTACAAATTGAATTGCAGCCGTTTCAACGGTAAACTCCTTGGCGAGGAACTCCAATGGATCAATTTCCCTAAAAACAAGTTCATCTTTAAAATAAACCTTTATATCATCCCCATATTCACCCCAATCCACAAATTTAACTTTATTGAGTTGTTCTAGCGGATTTCCTTTCGTCAAAATACATACATGTTTATCTGCCGCTTTTAATTGCTTAAACAGCGTATTAATATGATCAAACAAATGTAACCGTAGCGGCAAAATTGCATTGACATGAAGCCGCTCAAAATTCTCTTTATATTTTGGATCAAATCCAAAAGTTTGCTGCGCATGTTCGAACAATAAATACTCACCTTGATGCTCAAGGTGATTTTTCATAAATTGAACCAAATCTGCTTGCGCAGGAACAGTCTCTGTAAATTCTATAAAACTAGCAAAAAGATAATATACTTGAAGTAAGTAATCCTTTTTAGGAAAAACAACATCATCCAATTCAAAAACATATACCTTTTTATCTTCTGGAAACATCATGATAAGTAAAAGCTTAAAATTAAGGGTTGTGTCGACATCGTTAAAACCTTAATGACACTGGCCACAACAATAAGATTCTATTTGGACACACAAATTAGCGCTAAGTCCTCGCCTGAATCCGAAGTGACAAACAATCCATCCAATGGCCTGTCAAATCTCGTCGAATCCAATAAATTGTTCCCCTTCGAAAGGAGTTTATAAGGCAATTCAGCAGGTGGATTTTCCATAACAGGAATAGTTTCAAGCTGCTGTTTATCGGGGACAAGAACGGAGATCTGATATTCCTCAAATAAAACCTTGGCAGTGGACAATGGCTCCAGCTCAAAACCACCCAGAGGCAACACATAATCAACCTCTTGGTCTAAACTTAATTTGAGTATCTCATGCGCAAAAGTAGGAAGAAGACCTTTTGGAATTTTAGCATATTTCCCTGAGGCTAAAAGCAATTCGGGAATATCTTCTGAACTTGCATATAATATTTCGAAATCAGTCCCAAGTCTTTTAGCGATACGCATCGCCAAAGGTCTGGTCCCGAAAGTTATGAGTATTTTCTTCATTAAAAATATAATTATAATCCCGATTACTGTTACACGACTAACCCATCGCGCATATGGATCGTTCGATCCGAAATTCGGGCAAGCTCCTCATTATGAGTAACGATAATAAATGTCTGTTGAAATTTATGTCTAAGATCAAAAAACAATTGATGTAAAGCTGCCGCGTTCTCTGAGTCAAGATTACCCGAAGGTTCATCGGCCAAAATAATGGAAGGATCATTGATCAAAGCGCGCGCCACAGAAACGCGTTGTTGTTCGCCGCCAGACATTTCAGCGGGCTTGTGGTCAATACGATGAGAAACCCCCAATAATTCCAGTAATTCTCTTGCTTTAGCTTCCGCCTCGGATCTCCCTTTTCCCTGAATAAAAGCTGGAATACATACGTTTTCCAAGGCCGTAAATTCAGGCAGCAAATGGTGAAATTGAAAAACAAAACCAATATGTTCATTACGGAAAGCACTGAGCTTTTTAGCATTCAATTTTTGAACATCAACACCATTGATGAAAACTGCCCCCTGATCAGGCTTATCCAAGGTACCAATAATATGCAACAGTGTACTTTTTCCAGCTCCTGAGGCACCAACAATACTGACGATTTCCCCTTTTTCAACAGCGATATCAACACCTTTCAAAATTGGTAATGATCCATAAGCTTTGTGAATTCCTTTGGCATGTAACATCATAGGACAAAGATAAATAAATTTACGATACCACGAGTTTGAATAAATAAGCTGTTATTTCTCTATTCCAGCCATTTTATTTTGTCTAAATGTCAAAAAATAGATAAAAGAGCAACTTATCCCTTGTCTTATCCCCCAAAAAATTATATTTTTACGCCAAATATTTTTGCAAATGAACATTCACGAATATCAAGGAAAGCAAATACTAAAGAGCTTTGGTGTGCGCGTACAGGAAGGTATCGTAGCAGATACTCCAGAGCAAGCTGTGGAAGCGGCCAAAAAAATGAAAGAAGACTACAATTCTGATTGGGTTGTTGTTAAAGCTCAAATTCACGCTGGTGGCCGTGGTAAAGGTGGTGGTGTCAAGTTGGCTAAGAACTTAGATGAAGTCAAACAAAGAGCAACTGACATCATTGGCATGCAATTAGTAACGCCTCAAACTGGACCTGAAGGTAAAAAAGTAAACAAAGTTTTGGTAGCTCAAGACGTTTATTATCCAGGCGAGAGCGAAACAAAAGAATTCTACATGTCTGTATTATTAGACCGTGCTAAAGGACGTAACATCGTTATGTACTCTACAGAAGGTGGTATGGATATCGAAGAAGTTGCAGAAAAAACACCACACTTGATTTTCAAAGAAGAAATCGATCCAAAAGTAGGCTTACAAGGATTCCAAGCACGTAAAATTGCTTTCAATCTTGGTCTTTCTGGTGCTGCACACAAAGAAATGGTAAAATTTGTTGCTGCTCTTTACAAAGCTTACGATTCTACAGACTCTTCTATGTTTGAGATCAATCCGGTATTAAAAACTTCAGACGACAAGATCTTAGCAGTTGATGCGAAGGTAAATCTTGATGAGAACGCTTTGTACCGTCACCCAGATTACGCTGCTATGCGTGACGTAACTGAAGAAGATCCGACGGAAGTTGAAGCTGGTGAATCAAACCTTAACTACGTTAAATTAGATGGTAACGTAGGTTGTATGGTAAATGGTGCTGGTTTAGCAATGGCTACAATGGACATCATCAAATTAGCTGGTGGTGAACCTGCAAATTTCTTGGACGTAGGTGGTACTGCTAACGCTGAAACTGTAAAGGCTGGTTTCAATATCATCTTAAAGGACCCTAACGTAAAAGCGATCTTAATTAATATCTTCGGTGGTATTGTTCGTTGTGACCGTGTTGCTCAAGGTGTAATTGATGCTTACAGCGAAATCGGTAACATCCCTGTTCCAATCATCGTTCGCCTTCAAGGTACGAATGCTGAAGAGGCTAAAAAATTAATTGATGAGTCCGGTTTACAAGTTTATTCCGCAATCTTATTGAAAGAAGCTGCTGAATTGGTAACAAAAGTATTAAAAGGTTAGTTCCTTTAATCATCATAACAAAAAGCGCGGATTAGTTATAATCCGCGCTTTTTTGTTTCTATCGGCTATTTCTGTACGCCACAACGAAAAAAAAGCACTTCCTACCGATCCGATATTTCATAGCAAAGTGAGCTATGTGTCGTTTCCCCTGCTTTGCGTTTTCACCCATCTTTATTTCAGAAAATATTTTTCCTTTGCACATTAACGAACCATCTTCAAGTGAATTAAATCAACATTTATAACCAATAAACCAACAGAATAGCTTATTTTTGTATTGCTTTTCTAACAAAGCATCTTTTACAAGTCAATCTCCAAAAATTAAGATGGAACACACAAGAATAAAGGAACTATTGAATGCCACAGAATTTGGCAAAGAGGTCGTTGTTAAAGGTTGGGTAAGAACTTTCCGTAACAATCAGTTTATAGCAATCAATGACGGTTCGTCAATCAATAATATTCAAGCAGTAGTCGATTTTGAAAATACACCTGAAGATATCTTAAAACGGATCACCACTGGAGCAGCAGTTCGCGTAAAAGGTCAATTGGTAGAATCACTGGGTAAAGGGCAAAAAGTTGAGGTTAAAGCGACAGAAGTTAGTATTATTGGCGACTCTGATCCCGAAAAATATCCATTACAGCCCAAAAAGCATAGCTTAGAATTTTTACGTGAAATTGCGCATTTGCGTTTCCGTACCGGAACATTCAATGCGGTATTCAAAGTGCGTAATGCTTTAGCATTTGCAGTACACAAGTTTTTTCAGGAAAATGACTTTGTCTACATGCATACACCAATCATCACAGGTTCGGATGCGGAAGGTGCTGGAGAAATGTTCCAGGTTACAACCTTGGATTTAAAAAACCCGCCACGTAAAGAAAATGGAGATATCGATTTCAAAGAAGACTTCTTTGGGAAATCGACGAACCTTACTGTATCAGGCCAATTAGAAGGGGAGCTTGGCGCTATGGCCTTTGGAAACATCTATACGTTCGGCCCTACATTTAGAGCGGAAAACTCAAATACAACACGTCACTTAGCCGAATTTTGGATGATCGAACCAGAAATGGCTTTCTATGAATTGGAAGACAATATGGATCTGGCCGAAGCTTTGCTGAAATATGTCATCAAATACGCTTTGGAAACTTGTCCAGAAGAAATTGAGTTCTTAACAAATCGCTTATTGGAAGAAGAGAAATCGAAACCAGCTGCGGAACGGTCAGAATTAAACCTGGTAGAGAAATTGAACTTTGTTTTAACAAACGATTTTGAACGCGTAACCTATACAGATGCCGTTGAAATATTAAAGCGTAGCAAACCAAACCAGAAGAAACAATTCAAATATTTAATTGATGACTGGGGAGCTGATTTACAATCGGAACACGAACGTTATTTGGTGGAAAAACACTTCAAAAAACCTGTTATCTTAACAGACTATCCACGCGAAATCAAGTCCTTTTATATGAAGCAAAATGAGCCGGATGCACAAGGAAGAAACACAGTCCGTGCCATGGACATTCTTTTTCCAGGTATTGGTGAAATGGTCGGTGGTTCGCAACGTGAAGAAAATCTTGATCGCTTACTCGATCGCATGGCTGAAGTTGGTATTCCTGCAGAAGAAATGGAGTGGTTCTTGGATACACGACGCTTTGGTTCAGTCCCACATTCAGGATTTGGTGTAGGCTTTGAGCGCTTGGTATTATTCACAACCGGAATGACAAATATCCGCGATGTAATACCATTTCCGCGCACACCGAAAAACGCAGAATTTTAATCTAAAGAACAACAGCCAAAACAAAATATTTTGGCTGTTGTTCTTTCATATATAGTGTATCTGAATGCAGATAATAACCATTGCCCTATTGACATCCTACAATAGGGCCTGAGATTAGACCTAATTCAGGTGCTTAACAAAAATAAAAATGCTCATTAAGATATATAACGATAACCCCAATCCCAGGGCAATAGAACAGGCGGTTGATATTCTTCGCCGTGGTGGTGTAATTATCTACCCAACCGATACCGTATACGGTATTGGCTGTGATATCACGCAACAAAAAGCCATAGAACGCTTATGTGAAATTAGGGGGCTAAAACCAGAAAAGGCGAACCTATCATTTATCTGCTATGATTTAACAGATATTTCGCAGTACACAAAATCCTTCGATACCTCCGTATTCCGTGTATTGAAAAAAGCATTGCCAGGACCCTTTACTTTTATTTTTAACGCAACAACTAAAGTCCCTAAGCTCCTAAGTTCCAAAAAGAAGACCGTGGGTATCCGTGTTCCAGACAATAATATTGTTCGTGAAATTGTCAGACAATTAGGCAACCCTATTGTGACAGCCTCCATTCACGATGAAGATGAAATTATTGAATATTCTACCGATCCAGAATTAATTCACGAAAAATACGAAGATCTAGTTGATGCTGTTATAGATGGCGGTTATGGCGATAATGTCGCATCTACCGTGGTTGATCTTACAGAAGGAACTTTTGAAGTAATTCGTGAAGGAAAAGGTGACTTGGAGCAATTCCTATAAAAACCAACTTTCAATAGAAATTCTATATACTGACCTATTTGCAAAATTTTCCCCAGCGTCATTGTTGGTAATTTGTGCATAAACTACTCCCGTTAACATACTTATTAACAAAACAAGCTACTTATTAACATAGAGAATGTTAATAAGTAACTTAATGACCTACGCGCATCAACATAAAATGTGCACAAGTAACCACTTATCAACATGAATTTGTTAATAACACAAAGTATAAGGTTTCCAAAAAATGACAAAATGTGCAAAACTAAGTAGTTATACACATAAAAATGTGCATAAGTTAGCGGTCATCGACAAATTTGTTAAAAAGCGTGTTTATAAAAAAGCTATACTAACAGATCCCTGTGGAAAGTTAAGAACTATATGCTATCCGTCTTTTTATCGCTATGTTGAAAAGGTCAATTCTGCGCTTTGTTTCTATAAGTAGTTTTCCAGGAAAAAACAATCCAAAACAATTCACCTTGGACAAATCTAACCTGTGCATTTCCGACCGGTTGCTTTTCAAACTGTTTGATAGTTGGGCTCCATTCCTCTTCTGCTGTCGCGTCAATGAGAATACTCATTTTAATTCAATACGCTCGAAGTTTGAGAAAAGTTTTAAGGCACTAGCCTCATATATAGGAAAAAATATTAAAAGAGTTGCTCTAACATGAAAGGAGGTTTTATAAAATCACGACTTCTTCAATAATGACGTGACCTACATATTCATTTACTCTTCCTAGAATTTGCCTTCGCATAAGCGCCAATTCATTCTTAATAACAGCAGACTCTACCCGTACGAACAGTTTTTTATCACGAACATATAGCTGCTGTGTACGATTAGCAATAGCCTTACCAATTAATTGAGGCCAAACAGATGCGATCGAAGTTTCATCAAATTTCCTTCGTAGCTTATAAGCCTCCAAAAGACGCTCAACCCCCTCTTTAATCGTCATATCGTCGCTTGACCGAATGAATTCTAGGCTTTTTTTAGTTTGCTTCTTATACATTGACTTGTCCTCCTTCAATATCAAATATACGAACAGGGCGGCTGATTTCGTCAAAGATTCGCTGAATTCTCATGGAATCTGTATCCGTCAGGAAAATCTGTCCAAAATCATCTTCTGAAACCATCTGCATCAATTTATGTGTACGGCGATCATCAAGTTTATCAAAGATGTCATCCAAAAGAAGTAAAGGCTTAAAACCTTTTTTCTGTTGTAGATAAGAATATTGCGCAAGCTTCAGTGCAATTAGAAAAGATTTTTGTTGGCCCTGGGAGCCAAACTTTTTTAAGGGCATTCCGCCGTGAATGGTAAAGATCAGATCATCTTTATGTATTCCCTGAGTTGTGCGTTCCAGAATACGGTCACGTTCCAAATTCTTCTCCAAAATATTTAGAAAAGAATCAGCCATTAAAGGCGATTCATAGTGTAAGTGAACAGACTCTGCATCCTCGGTAAGGAACTGATAGTGTCGATCAAACTCTGGCTGAAATTCCTCCATAAAAGACCTTCTTTTCTGGAAAATAATATTTCCTACTTCTTCAAGTTGAAAATTGAGAATTTCGATTAGGCCTAGATCCAATACACTGGTTTGACGCGCTTGTTTAAGGAGACTATTACGTTGGGCTAAAAACTTATTATAAATAATTAGGGTATCTAAATATTTATTATCTGTCTGGGAAATCACATTATCGACAAACTTTCTGCGCTCTTCACTCCCATCTGTTACGATGATGCTATCATTGGGAGATATCATGACCAAAGGAAATAAGCCGATATGGTCAGCGAGTCGGGGATAATCCTTTTTATTTTTTTTAAACTGCTTTTTCTGATTTTTCTTAAGGCTACAAGAAATGAAGTCACTAATTGATTCTTTATCAAACTCACCCTGTACCATAAACCAGTCATTACCTGATTTGATATGCTGCGAATCAATTGGATTGAAATAACTTTTACAGAGTGATAAATAGTGAATCGCATCCAAAAGATTGGTTTTACCAACACCATTATTCCCTGTAAACGCATTTACCTCGGGAAGAAATTCCAAAGATGATTCCGAGTAATTCTTGAAATTCAGAACAGAAAGTTGCTTCAGCCACATAGCACAAAGATACGCTATTTGGGTTGCTAAAAATTATTTTATTTCCTCAAAATCCACAAACTCACCAGCTGTTTCAGTCCCTTTACGTTCAGGGCCATCCTTCGGTGGAATGTAATCGACATGTACCTTCCCTTCGGGCTGAGACCTTTTACTTTCCTGTTGTCCTTGACCATTAAATTCATAATAAAATGTACCGCCTGATCCTTGGCTACCGTATGCTCCACCCTGCTGCTGCGCTTTTTTCATCAACTTTTCAGCTGCCTTACGCATTGCAAATGGTAAAAATAATCTAAATAAGAATCTTACTACAAAGTAAACAGCGAATGCAATAAGTATAAATTTTAAAAATGCCATAGTTAATTCGTTGCTATTTTCTCAAATTTAACCAATAACTCGATAAACTGTTGTCTTTAAAATGTCAGATAAGAATTTATTAACAAATTTTAAGACTTTCCTAATCGCCCTTTTGTTTCCATAATTATTCGATAGAGCTCTTCCTGGCGCTGTGTTCCCAATACGTAAGTAAGACCATCTTTATCTGTTAAAAAAACAGCATTTTTGCCACCAGCAAAGAATTTAATCTTTCCTTTTGTATGCAGGTTATAAACCGGATTATTGAAAAAGAATGTGCTATAAGGCGCCTTTTCTATTTTTGTAATAGAGGCAAGATCGATTTTGACGACACGAGTAGACCATAGTCCACTAATCAGTATATGGTCTTGAAATACTTCCGTACGGAATAATACCATATACATCATGACAATGGACGTGATGATAATACCTACTCCTACGATAAAGAACAATTGACTCGATATCAAATGGTCTAAATTCAAATAAAATGCTGTGAAACAAAAAAGTACGAGCACTAGACGCACGCTTATCCAAACACGGTCACGACCTAAATATTGATTTTCCGAATAAAGTACACCTTCTTTCATTTACTTAAGATTTAGCTATTAATTTGGAGACTTCACACCATTGTTTTCTAATAGCAGAGCTTCTCAATAACTTCGTTTTTATTTCTATAGATTTTGTCACCTCCAGGGCCCATTGTTTGGACTATCAACCATATGGCATTAATTCTCAAAACAGAGACCCTTGGCGCTGATTAACATCAGCAATTTTTGCTGCTAATCAGTTTTGCAAACTAAAGTAAGGACTTTTTTTGTATTGGCGGTAATTTTATAACGATTGTCCATGCGATAATTGGCTACCCATAGGATATCTCCATTTCCATTCACTACGATCGGAATATTTTCTTTTTCAAATAAGCTGATCTTCTTATTGATAAAAAAATCGCTTAACTTCTTCCGCCCTTCCATACCTAAAGGATAAAAGCTGTCGCCAACTTTCCATGATCGAATCGTGAGCGGGAAAACTAATACATCATAATCCAGCTTTGCAACCTCACTCGCTTTGACGATAGCTAGATCCGCAGAAACATTGGCATGAAAACAATAGTGTTTCCACTCCACAGTTGAAGTTTCGGAGGTGATTAAAGCCTCGTCGGGAGAAATAAATTCCTTTTCACGAATAAAAAGCTCATTTCTATCCAAGAGCATATGGTAGGCATCGGATTGAAAAATACGCCCAGACTCTCTTGTCCAAGCCTGTTGAAGATCACTTAGTACCGCCTTTGAGAAATTAAAAGCCGAAAACAACTCATAGAGTAAAGGCAAATTATCCATATAGGGCTCCAGGTCTTCTTTCCGAACTCCCCAGCCCTCATCTATAGGATAAAACAGCTTTCTCCGGATAGGCTCCACAAATTGCTGCAACAGCTGATAAGATTCCTTAAAATGATTGATATTCTGCTCGAAGACCATCTCAAAATCTGGCTGAAGTTTTTTAAAATGTGGGATGATATCAATTCTTATTTTATTACGCGCATATTTTGTTGAAAAGTTGGATTGATCGTCTCGATAAGCAATCCCATACATATCAACAAAATGTTCAATCTCGCTTGCTTTCAGAAAAAGTAGTGGCCGAATGATGCGTTCCCGGATAGGGAAAATACCCTGGAGTCCTTGGAGACCCGTTCCACGTGAAAGGTTCAGGAGTACCGTTTCGATATGATCGTTCAGATGCTGGGCTACTGCAATTCGATCGAACTGCAGTTCATGTCGCAATTTCTCAAACCAAGTATAGCGAAGTTCCCGGGCCGCCATTTGAATCGAAATTTGATGGTCCTTTGCGTAAGCTTTTGTATCAAAGTGCTTCACGTATATTGGAACATTATTTTCCGTTGCAAATTTCCGAACTAAAGCTTCATCCTCATCAGATTCTGTTCCTCTTAATTGAAAATTGCAATGTGCAATAGCAATAGTATACCCTGCTTTTGCAAATAAATGTGCCATTAACATCGAGTCCTTTCCCCCACTCACCGTAAGCAATATTTTATCATGAGGCATCGACAAATGCTCCTTTTCAATATAGCCCATTAGTCTTTCCAGCACATTCATAGAACAAAGTTACGGTATATTTTGTCCGAATGATAAATTCAACTCTTAAAATTTGTGAAATCCAGTGAAGTAGCAATTAAAATCCATATTTTTGCCCTTGTGAAACAATACATTTATACACTTATTGTATTTATTTTAACTGGCTTGTCGGTCCAAGCACAGAAACAGGATGAACTAAAGCTTCTTTCGTCATCCCATATTATTACTGGGAAAGACGGCAATATTTTGTTTTACCGTCCAGTCTATGAACATGTAGGTTCAACGCTATCATCAGATAGTGGCTATTTACATAAAGACAACATTGGCCGACAATTTTTTGAAGCCTTTGGAAACGTAATCATTACTCAACCCGACGGGACACAGATATTTTCCAATAAATTACATTATGAAGCAGCAATGCAGCTCGCTACGCTTACAGACGCTGTTCGAATGGTCAGCACTAGTGGATCGGTATTAACGACCGATCATCTTGTCTACAATATGCGAAGTAAAATCGGTAATTATTACAGCGGCGGGCGTATTCTATCAGGAAGCGATACAATTACAAGCCAGCGAGCTACTTATTTCGAAAATACAGGGGAATCTTATTTCAATCAAAAAGTTGTGGTTCGATCGACCAATGTAAAAGTCTACACAGACTCCATGAAATATAATGGTAATACACGCATTACTGATTTCTATGGTCCCACGAATATCAAGGGAAATAAAGGGGAAAACCTGTATACTGAAAAAGGCCGATACCATATGGCAACGGGCCAGGCTTATTTCTCTAAAAACAACCTCTACACAGAAGGGACAAAGTTTCTTAAAGGAGACAGCCTATTCTACGATAGACAAGTGGGAATCGGTAAAGCCGTAAAAAATGTGGTCTTTGTTGATACCTTAGACAAATTTTACGCCTATGGTGGATTTGGTTTGTACAACGGGAGGAACGAATCCATTACAATGACAGACAAACCCCTGATTATTTCGGTGGTCAAAAAAGATTCAACACAAAAAGATTCTGTATCTTCTTTGTCTCCTGCCCAACAAAAATCGGAGAAAGAGCGAAAAAATGAAGCCAAGGAATTGAAGAAGATTGAAAAAGAACAAAACAAAGATGAACTCAAATCAAATAAAGCCACATCGCAAGTTGTTCTAGAAGAAAAGGAACATCCAGGTAAGAATATCAAAAGCGATAATAGTAAAACCCTTAAGGCTGATTCACAAGTCGATTCTGTTTTTATGACAGCCGACACCCTCTTCTCACAGATGATATTTCGCCGAGATTATATTGCAAAAGATTTTAAATTGAATCGTGAAGGTGGGGCTATTGAAGATGACAATGAAGTGGATTATGGTGACCAGGATTCCAGCTCAACAACAGTTGATTCTACTGGTACATCAGATAACACAAGAGTTAACCTTCACAAGGGAATAGACAGTTTGTCTAAAAAAGACAGTGACAAACCGGTTCTTGAAAAGAGCATTAAAAAAGTACAAGATACACTTATAAATAAAAAACCGATTGCACCAAAGAAAACGCCAGTTATTGTCGGCGATCAAAACAAGATAGAAATTGAAAAAAACCTCAAGGCTGATAGTGTTTTGCGTAAAAAAGCGATCATCCCCAAAGGCGGTGAATCCGATAAATTGATGGGAGCAGCTTTAAAAAATGCCCAAGAGAATAGAAGAGATTCTCTTGCACAGGATACTGCTAAAACACGGATTATAAAAGCCTACTATAATGCACGATTATTTAAATCAGACTTGCAGGCTGTAGCAGATTCCATGTATTATGGTATGCAAGATTCGATGTTCAGGCTGATGGGAAAACCAATGATGTGGGCCGAAAACTCACAAATCTCCGGAGATACCATATTTTTACAGGTAAAGAATCAGAAATTGGACAATTCCTTACTCGTCGGTAATGCTTTCATGGTGAACGCAACAAGCGACTCATTAAAGTTCAATCAGATTAAGGGTCGTAAGATTACCAGCTTTTTCACCAATAACCGTATGGAACGTTTGTTTGTTGATGGCAATGCAGAAAATATCTTTTACAATATTGATGAAAAGACCAATGTAACCACTGAGCTTGTACATGATCGAAGCAGTCGTTTCAAGATCTTGATGGAAGATAATAAGTTGAAGGAATATGTATCTATTCGAAAAGTGGATGGCAAAGTCTATCCCATTGCTGAAGTCACGGCCGACAAAGAATTTCTTCCGAATTTCACCTGGCGTCCCGAAGATCGACCTAAATCAAAAGATGATTTATTAAATCGAAAAAGGGATCTTTCAAAAGCGTCATTTACGGTTCCGACTGCACCAGAAGGTGAAGAATCCGGGACAATGAAGTCTATTAAAAAAGGCGATAAAACAACGACCCCTCAAAAAGGTGCCGCTAAGAAAGCTGGTGCTACCGAAACGCTCGAGGAAGAAAAAGAGGTGGGCGCTGCAAACAATAAAACAAACGCTGTAACCAAAACAGCTAAGCCGTCTGAAACAACGGATAAAGTTAGCGCTACAAAAACAAATGTAAAGACCGCAACCGACAAAGCAGCTGCAAAGTCTGACTCAACAACCAATAAATCGGCGATAATACCTGCTCAAGATAGTATTCAAACAAAAGTAAAAGCTAAATAACCGCCAATACTGAGTCGCACAGAAAAGCAGCGCAAAACAAATTGTTTTGCGCTGCTTTTTTAATTTAAGGCTATCTCCTGATCGTATCAGACGCACTCATTCCTTAGCTCAGAGAAATGAAAATTTCTATTTATAACTCAAATGAGGTAGTTATTAACCTATTTCGTTTTTAAATATGTAGCAAGTTTACCAACAGCAATCGCTCGATGGCTAATGCTATTTTTTTCTGCCGCTGTCATTTCGGCAAACGTCCTATCATAGCCATTCGGAATAAAAATGGGATCATAACCAAAGCCATCAATACCTCTACGTTCTTCAATAATTTTCCCCTCGATACTGCCTTCAAAAAAGTGCTGCTGCTCATTCAAATATAATGAAATAACTGTTTTGAATCTCGCTGTACGATTGGGGTTATCGCTTAATTTTTGTAGGACAAGATCAATATTCTTTTCCATATCCCTTGATCCCGAATAACGTGCTGAATAAACTCCCGGTTCTCGATTTAATGCATCAATTTCCAAACCTGAGTCATCTCCAAAACAGTAAAGTCCATATTTATTAACCAAATAGTCTGTTTTCTGCTTGGCATTTTCCTCAAAGGTCTCTCCTGTCTCTGGAATATCATCGCTACAGTCAATATCATTTAAACTCTTAATGATAAAAGCACTTCCCACGATCGCTTGGACTTCCTCCAATTTATGGGCATTATTGGTTGCAAATACAAGTTCTAGCATCTTCTTCAAATTTAGCTTTTTGTTTGTTCTTTCTCTTTGTTGACAGTGCTCCTCACGTTGTAGTATGTTACTATCTTTCCATGAATTCACGCCCCCAAAAATAAGCATTAAACCCCAATTTTTATTCAGAACAAGTATCTGATAAAATCAGGAAACAATAAAGGTCTTAAATTCGTTCCAGAACAGCTTCTTTTTATTCACATCGACAAACATCTCTTCAAAACTGAACGTATTAAAAACCGTTGCAATACGGCCTTTCATGTAGGAATTATGTTCAATAAATGGAAGTTTTAAAGACGCGGGTTCCACACCCAACAATATAATCTTAGTCGGTTGAAAAAACTGCATAATGCGCTTAAAATCATTCGGATTATGGGGATTTGCCAAATTGAGTACCGCAACGGTCTCTTTAGTCAATTTCAAGGCACCAATTGTTTTTTCAAAGGCGTCCAATGCTGCGGGCGAAAAGTAGGGATATTGCTCGTAGCGCAATATAAATAGTATGCCCTGATCCTTATTTCCTTGATAAATAAATTCACCACCCAATACCTCCAGATTGTCAACAGTATCGCCAACCCTGCCGGACCCAATAGCCATAGCGGCCTGCTCCGCACCTAATCCCACTGCCAAATACGAGGTATCTTTCGTTGTCGAGGATGAGGGGTCAGCATATTGCACATGAGTACTGTTCTCCTCCTGTAAAGGATGTACAGACAGATCGGCTTGAAAATTAAAACCATTTCCAAAGATGGTTTCATCCATTAAGGCCTGAAGTGCAACGGGATTATCTGTTGTAAGATTGCTCATCGGGAAAAGAAATATTAAACCGTAAAGATAAAGAAGAAAAAGAGAAAAGAAAAAGGAGCGAAGAATCGCTCCTTTCTGTATGTCAAAAAGATTAATGACCTAAGATATACGAGAAAATTAATGGCGCAACGATCGTCGCGTCAGATTCTACGATAAATTTAGGTGTATCAATATCTAATTTGCCCCAAGTGATTTTCTCGTTTGGAACAGCACCAGAATAAGAACCATACGAAGTTGTTGAATCCGAAATCTGACAGAAATAAGCCCAAAAAGGCACTTCTTCCCATTCAAGATCCTGATACATCATCGGAACTACACAGATTGGGAAGTCACCAGAAATACCGCCTGCGATTTGGAAAAATCCAACACCTTTACCTGCGGAGTTGTTACGGTACCACTCTGTCAAGTAAATCATGTATTCGATACCCGATTTTACTGTACTTGCTTTCAATTTACCTTTTATCACATTGGAAGCGAAGATATTACCTGTCGTTGAATCTTCCCATCCCGGACATACGATCGGTAAATTTTTCTCAGCGGCTGCAACAATCCAAGAATCTTTTGGGTCGATCTCATAATATTGTTCCAACACACCTGAGTTAACAACTTGATAAAGAAACTCATGTGGTAAGTAACGCTCACCTTTAGCTTCAGCAGCATGCCAAACATCCTCGAGATGTTTTTGCAGACGACGAAAAGCTTCCTCTTCTGGAATACAAGTATCTGTAACACGATTATAGTGATTATCCAATAGCTCTCTTTCTTGCTCAGCTGTCAAATCTCTATAATTCGGAATTCTTTTGTAGTGTGAGTGTGCGACAAGGTTCATCACGTCCTCTTCCAAATTGGCACCAGTACAAGAAATAAAGTGTACTTTATCTTGACGGATCATTTCTGCTAAAGAAACACCCAATTCGGCAGTAGACATTGCACCTCCTAAAGAGATCAACATTTTTCCACCATCCAACAGATGCTCCTCGTAACCTTTTGCAGCGTCTACTAATGCAGCTGCGTTAAAGTGACGGTAATTATGCTCAATAAATTGAGAAATAGGTCCTTTTTGAGTACTCATGATATTTTCTAACTTTTATAAAATAATAAGTACCGCAAAGGTACTGAATATAATCTATTTTCGTCCCAATAGAGATTCAAAACACGTATAGACCACATTTTTTTAACAAATGTAAAAGGAATCGTATTCCTAGGCTGCACTTATAAATGTTCCATCGGCTGAAAAATCATTTTGATAGACGCCTATCTCCTCATAATTATTGCGAAGATAATTCCAGTTCAATTCAATAGCCGACTGCTTGTCGATTCGATAACTCATGCCCAAACGACCATTTAATTCCTGCGTGCTATTCGTCTCTTTATTCAGCTGTCCGATCACATAATGAACATTTTCACGATACGCAAGTTCACGCCTACGGTCAACATCAAAATAATTCGAAGAGCGTGCAACGGAAAAACTGGAGTTTAAGGTCCATTTCTTCATTCCATACTGCAGCCCCACGCCATTATTACATTTCCAAAGCCTTCCTTTTGATGCTCCTAAAAAAACATTTCCTGTTAGACCTTTCAGGACATCCTTTTTGATACGAATATCAATTACTCCACCGGCCCCTTCCGCACTCCATTTTGCTGGTGGAATGGTCATGAGATCAATGCTCTCTAAAGAGCTTGCCGGGATAGATTTTAAATAGGCGATCAAAGCGGTTCCGTTGAGATAGGTCTGCCTGCCGTTGACGGTAATCAACACGCCCGTTTTTCCCTGTAAAGAAAAATTGCCTAATTCGTCTACCTGTATACTCGGAATGGCATTTAAAACAGCCAACGTATTTCCATTCAATAAAACGGGATTGCTGCCCGTTCGAATACGGACCCGATCCAAAAGTTGCTGTTCGAGAGGCCCTGATCCCTCAACAAGCACTGTATCTATCCTCCTTGAATCGGATCCAGTATTTCGCAGCATCGTGCTGTCGGTTAATTGCTGTTTAGTTTTGGGGACTATTTGCGCCGATAACAGACATGGCAATGCCATGGATAACCCTATAAGTATCCTAAACTTCATGATATCTACGAAAATTAACGCTTAGTCTTCAAAGCTTTGGTCTATAGCCTGTGCTAGTTTATGGATAAATTCAGGTTTTACGTTTTTATCAATGGCATTGATGTTCTCCAGCTCAAGGAGAAGCGCCGGTATTTTAGCACCGCGTAAAATTGCAAGCTTTGTATTTATCGCTGGAGTACCCGCAGCCAGTCCATTCTGTTGCAACATTTGGCCCAAACTAAACGCAAATTTGCGGTTAAGCTCTTCTAGCATCGTATGACTAACCCCCGACTGATATAATATCCGTATAGGAAGAGATTGTTTGCCCTTTACATTGTCGAAATGGATTGATAACAATAAATCCCCTTCAACGTTCGATCGGTCTCTGAGTAATTTATATTCATCAGCCGCTCTTGACAATACGACTTTGTGCCCCTTGCGCTCCAGCTCCTGTTTCAAAAGCAAACAGGTTTCCCAGGTCAATGATTTTTCTTCCAATCCGAAAGATGAAATACCACCCGTGTCTTTTCCTCCATGTCCGGGGTCAAGAATGATCGTTTTAGACCGATTACTTCCTTCTTTTAAAGAAGTAGAAAACCAAGTGCTCTTCGGTGGATTAATAAAAGAGTAAAATAACAGTGAAAGACCTAGTAATGGAATAGTCAATACGTACTGCCATCTTGCCTTTTTGGAGGAAGGTTTTGACATCATAACCTGTACCCGCTCCACCAACTCATGTCTATTCTTAAATAAACTACTCTGCAACCCAGTGGGACATGGCTGCTGTGTTTGAGTCAGTAGAAAACGGGCATAGCCGCTGTTACCATATCGATTGGCTAACACCTCGTCTACCTGATATTCATGCAGCAAATACAGCTGTCTACGCAACCAATAAACAAATGGATTTAGCCAATAAAGGCAACGAAAAATTTCTATCAACCATTTATCCCGGCAATGATTAAAAACAATATGCTGACGCTCATGCTCAAAAATCAATTTACCTTCTGGCGTATTGAGCTGATCCTCTTCCATAACAATGACATGCTGCACAGAACAATTCGCATAATGTCCAAAAGGAGCAACCATTGTAAATCCGTCAAATTTATACTGACTTAACTGTCCAATTCGACGGTACAAGCGGATATAGCGAAACGCAAAGCGGCACAACAATACAAAAGATACAAGCAGATAACCATAAGCAATGCCATATCCGATCGAAAAAGAATGCCAGAAAGAATCGGCCATTTCTACTTCTGACACGAGACCACTCGCAGTTCCGATGGAATGAGTTAGTGTATTGGATTGTCCAAAAGCGAGAGCCGGACTTGCCGACGGAAGAAATAATTCACCCAAACGTACAGTTCCAAATGGCAGAAGCAGACTCAACAAACATAAACCTAGGATAAAATAACGGTTCCATTGAAAAAATGAAAGCTGTCTGAATACCAGAAAATAAAGAACTGCCCCGATTACCAGACTGCAGTTAACTTCAAATAAATAATAAAGTAAGCTATTCATGATCTTCTTGTTTTTTGATGAGTTGTTCTATTTTCTGAATATCCTCCGCCGAAAGCTTCTTTTCTTTTACCATAAAAGAGAGTAAATTCTCTACCGAATCATCAAAATAATGATCGAGCACTCTCGAGAATGATAATTTCCGGTATTGCATCTTCGAAATCAAAGGATAATATTGGTAAGTTTTTCCGAAGGCCTTATAACCTACATACCCTTTCTTTTCCAATATTCTTACAATCGAGGAGATTGTATTATAAGGAATTGAACTGCTTGGATCCAGATACTCAATAATATCTTTGACAAAGACCTCGTTGAGTTTCCAGATCACCTGCATGACTTCCTCTTCTTTTTTTGTTAATTCTTCCATAATTTGATGCGTTGTTTATACTAATATAAAGCTATAACTTATTTTTCAGTTTTACAACTTAAAAATAAGTTATAAAACTGAAAAACAAGTTCACAGAAGGAATTCAATCAAAAAAAGGCAATTAAAACCTACTTTTTCAACAACTTAGAGAAAAACAAAAAGGCCGCTATCAAAAAGATAATGATAATAATCAGGACAATAATCTCTTGTGTCCCTATTCCCCAGTTCATACTATTCATATTTTTTCAATTTAAATGATCCATTTCTCGCATTGATCTAAAAATGTCTGTTCCATATCTGCTCCGATTCCAATTTGGTCTGAGATATGTATTTTGTATCCATCATATTGAATCCCACCTATAACAGGGTCCTTCAGATGGCCAACCATACAGGTGTCCAGATCAAAAAACTTGACATTCGGTGCAGCATAAGCGAAATGTACTTTAGCTGCTAAAGCCAAGCGAGATTCCAACATCCCTCCGATCATACAAGTAATACCGTATTCCGCGGCAATATGATTAATTTTTAAGGCTTCCTGTATGCCTCCTGATTTCGAAAATTTAATATTGATATAATCGCAAGCATCCGCTTTGCAGAGACGCTCTGCGTCATGTTGAGAATAAACGGATTCATCCGCCATCACGGGAACAATTGTTTCTGCACGCAATTGCGGTAAATATTCGTCGTCCCATGTACGCATCGGTTGCTCGCAAAATTGTATCTTATAAGGTTCCAACCCCTGTAATGCTTCTAATGCCTCCTCATAAGACCAGCCTTGGTTTGCATCAACACGAATAGGCATTTCGAATCCAACAGCCTTACGTATTTCACGTATACGCGCAATATCTGTTTTTGGATCCTTTCCCAACTTAACTTTCAACATGACCGCACCTTCGCTCTGTAAACGTTTTGCTTTCAACGCCATCTCTTCTGGAGACGCAATTCCCAAGGTGATATCTGTCGTAATCTCTCGCTTCGCTCCCTTTAGAAATTGATAAAGTGGCAGACCAGCATGTTTGGCCGCCAGATCATGCAAGGCCATATCAAAAGCTGATTTGATCGTCTTGTTACCGGCGATATATAGGTCCAATTCTGCCAAACGCTCTTCTATAGCCAAAGGATCGCGCCCCTTCCAAATCTTTGCAAAATCCCTTGCCAGAACTAAACAAGTATCTTGTGTTTCTCCTACGATCATCGGAAAGGCAGAACATTCGCCCACACCATATATATTAGCATCTGTATATATACGTATAAAAGTATTTTGCGCATAATCCATCGTCCCTGTTGCGATAACAAAAGGTTCCATAGGAATGCTTAGTCGATAAATTTCAATTTCAGTTATTTTCATCTCACTCTTTAGTTAAGCCATGTCGATACAGCATAAAGGATATGCAATACTTTGCCTAATTTATATATATTCTTGCAATCTTGGGATGATTTTTCCATATCCCACAAAAAATATTGCCAAATGTTGCATTATTCAGCGATGCATCAAACTGAATTGATTGCGGCGAATATCAAATACAATATCGGCAATAAAACATATCAAAAGAAATGATAAAATCAAACTAAATACATTTTCATTATAATATTTATAATATTTCCGTTTTTTATTCCTATATTAGCAATGTATAATATTTGAAAAGGAAAGATGATTCAACAAAGACCGAAAACGGAGGGCCTCTACGACCCTAATTTTGAGCATGACGCCTGTGGGGTAGGCTTTGTCGCCCATATCAAAGGGAATAAATCACACGCACAAGTAAAAGATGCATTAACCATGTTGGAGAATATGGAGCACCGTGGTGCTTGTGGCTGTGACCCAGAAAGCGGTGATGGAGCGGGTATCATGATCCAGCTTCCCCATGAATTTTTATGGGAAGAATGTATCAACTTGGGTATACAATTGGAAGAGCCAGGTTATTATGGCACAGGTATGGTCTTTCTTCCAAAAGAAGAAGACATGAACAAAATATGTCGGGATTTGATTGAGGAAGCGGCAGCAGAAAGGGGTATGAAATTCCTTGGCTACCGTCCAGTACCAGTCAATCGTGAAGGTATTGGACCAACAGCGCTCAGTGCAGAACCTGAAATAGTCCAATTTTTTGTTAGCAGACCGGACGGCGTTTCAAACACTGAAGAATTTGAACGCAAACTTTTTGTACTACGTCGCCTGATCATTCAAAAAGTTAAACAACAACAAGAATACCCTCTCCCCCTTTACTTTGCATCGCTTTCTTGCAAAACAATTATTTACAAAGGTCAATTAACAACATACCAGGTCGGAACTTATTATCTTGATTTACGCGATCCTCGTGTGGTATCTGCTTTTGGCTTAGTTCACTCGCGCTTTTCCACCAATACTTTTCCTTCATGGTCCCTCGCTCAGCCATTCCGTATGCTGGCACACAATGGCGAGATCAATACATTGACAGGTAACCTGAATTGGTTTTACGCAGGTATGCGCGCTTTATCATCGCCGTATTTTACGGAAGAAGAGATGGAAATCTTACTTCCTATTGTTGACCGTGGTCAATCAGATTCTGCCTGCCTTGACAATGTAGCCGAGCTGCTTTTACATAGCGGACGTAGTCTCACCCATGTGATGTTGATGTTGGTCCCTGAGGCTTGGGATGGCAATACGCAAATGGATCCTTTAAAACGTGCTTTCTACGAATATCACGCAACCTTGATGGAGCCTTGGGATGGTCCTGCAGCACTCTGCTTCACCGATGGCAAGCATATTGGTGCTACATTAGACCGCAACGGCTTACGCCCGCTACGTTATGCCGTAACCTCAGACGACCGCGTCGTTGTTGCTTCTGAAGCAGGGGCACTTCCGATCGAGGAGTCTACCATCATCAAAAAAGGCCGTCAACAAGCAGGCAAGATTTTCCTTGTCGACATGGAACAAGGCCGTATCCTCACCGATAACGAAGTAAAAGATCAATTGATCAACCAACAGCCTTATAGTGATTGGTTGGACAACTATAAAATTAAGCTAGAAGAACTGGAAGAACCTCGTGTAACCTACACCTATCTTTCCAAAGATTCTGTTTTCAAATATCAAAAGACATTTGGTTTCTCCCGCGAGGATCTAGAAACCATCCTGACCCCAATGGCATTGACAGGATACGAACCAACAGGCTCCATGGGGTCCGATGTTCCGCTAGCCATTCTTTCCGATCAACCACAACATATTTCAAGTTATTTTAAGCAATTTTTTGCCCAAGTAACCAACCCACCGATCGATCCGATTCGCGAACGCTTGGTCATGAGTTTAGCAACATTTATCGGTAACGCAGGCAATATCCTAATCGAAGACAAGAAATTCTGTCACTGTGTAACCTTACCGCATCCGATCCTGACCTCCAAAGAACTGGAGAAATTGCGTTCGATCGATACAGGATTGTTCCAAGCAAAAACCATCCAGTCTTACTTCCGCTCAGATGGTAAACCTGGATCATTGGAAGCCGGTCTGGAACGCTTGTGCCGCTATGCGGATGATGCTGTACGTGATGGTTTTGAAGTACTCATTCTTTCGGATCGTGCGATTGACTCCAAACATGCAGCTATACCTTCATTACTTGCTGTTTCGGCAGTCCATCACCACTTGATCAAAACAGGTAATCGTGGTGCTGTAGGGATAGTGGTCGAAGCCGGTGATGCTTGGGAAGTACACCATTTTGCCTGCCTATTGGCATTCGGTGCCACAGCGATCAATCCTTATATGGCCTTGGCAAGTATCCGTACCATGAAGGAACAAAACACCTTGGATACCGAACTGACTTGGCCTGAACTATCCAAAAATTACGTCAAAGCCGTTAACAATGGTTTGTTGAAAATTTTCTCCAAAATGGGGATCTCCACATTGCAATCCTACCACGGTGCACAGATCTTTGAGGTACTTGGTATTGACAAGTCTGTTGTCGATAAATTCTTTTGCGGAGCTGTCTCACGTATCGGCGGTATGACTTTGGATGATCTGGCTAAAGAAGCTCTTTCAAAACATTGGCGCGGATTTGAAAAAAGCCGTACTCCACAAAATCTATTGCCAGAAGGCGGTATTTATCAATGGAAGCGTCGTGGTGAAGGCCACCTTTGGAATCCAGACACGATTCACCTATTGCAACAAGCCTGTCGCACTGGAGATTATGCGACCTATAAAAAATACGCGCAGAAAATCAATGAGCAAAAAGAACACATGTTTACCCTTCGCGGAT
Source organism: Sphingobacterium sp. UBA3519 (assembly GCF_002377215.1). Classification (NCBI taxonomy): domain Bacteria; kingdom Pseudomonadati; phylum Bacteroidota; class Sphingobacteriia; order Sphingobacteriales; family Sphingobacteriaceae; genus Sphingobacterium; species Sphingobacterium sp. UBA3519. Next base: position 206,580 of record NZ_DFPI01000010.1, on the reverse strand, counting down.
TGTTGGACTTTGCAAAACATCGCAATTCTATTCCATTGGAGCAAGTAGAACCTGCTAGTGAAATTCTAAAACGTTTCGCAACCGGTGCGATGTCTTTTGGATCAATTTCCCACGAAGCGCATAGCACCCTTGCCATCGCCATGAACCGCATCGGCGCAAAATCGAACACCGGTGAAGGCGGCGAAGATGAATTGCGTTATCAACCGCTTCCAAATGGAGATTCTATGCGCTCGGCAATAAAACAGGTTGCCTCGGCTCGTTTTGGTGTTACTTCCAACTATCTGACACAAGCAGACGAACTACAAATCAAAATGGCGCAAGGTGCCAAACCGGGAGAAGGAGGTCAATTACCCGGCGCCAAAGTGGATGCCTGGATTGCAAAAACCAGACACTCTACACCGGGTGTCGGTCTAATTTCACCACCACCCCATCACGATATTTACTCCATCGAAGATTTAGCGCAGCTGATCTTTGACCTAAAGAATGCTAACCGTCAAGCAAGAATCAACGTAAAGTTGGTCTCTAAAGCGGGTGTTGGTACCATTGCTGCCGGAGTGGCGAAGGCCCATGCCGACGTGATTCTTATCGCAGGTTTTGATGGTGGTACAGGTGCATCCCCGATCAGTTCAATCAAACACGCTGGATTGCCTTGGGAATTAGGGCTTGCAGAAGCGCATCAGACACTTGTTAAAAACAAATTGCGCAGTCGCGTTGTGTTGCAGGCGGACGGTCAGGTAAAAACAGGTCGTGACATCATCATCGCCACACTATTGGGCGCTGAGGAATGGGGCGTATCTACAGCAGCATTGGTTGCCGGTGGCTGTATCATGATGCGTAAATGCCACTTGAATACATGCCCTGTGGGTGTTGCAACGCAAGATCCAGAACTGCGTAAATTATTCTCTGGAAAACCAGAAGATATTGTCAACTTATTTACCTTCCTAGCAGAGGAAGTCCGTGAAACGATGGCTTATCTTGGCTTCCGCACCATCAACGAGATGGTCGGGCGGGCTCAGTTCTTAAAGAAACGGGAAAATATAGACCATTGGAAAGCTAAGAAAATTGATTTCACAGACATTCTACATGTGGAACGCAACGAGCCTGGACAATCGTTATACAATACCGAAGAGCAGGATCACGGTATGGCCATGATTTTGGATTGGGGCTTATTAAAACAATCCAAGTTGGCTTTAGAAAGCAAAACGCCTGTATTTGGCACATTTAAAGTAAAAAACACAGACCGTACCATCGGAACCATGCTGTCCAATGAAATTTCAAAACTTTATGGTTCAGAAGGTCTTCCAGACAATACCATCAATTTCAAATTTGAAGGTTCTGCCGGACAGAGTTTTGGTGCATTTTCAACGAAAGGTCTTTCATTTGAATTACAAGGTGAAGCCAATGACTATGTTGGAAAAGGACTATCAGGAGCTCAGTTAGCCATCTATCCAGTTGCAGAAAGTGCTCTAGTACCGGAAGATAATATCATTATTGGCAACGTTGCACTATTTGGAGCAACATCTGGGCATCTATTCGTCAACGGACAGGCCGGTGAACGCTTCGCCGTACGTAACTCTGGTGCAACAGCTGTAGTTGAAGGTGTTGGTGACCATGGCTGTGAGTACATGACAGGGGGGCGTGCGCTGATCTTGGGTGCTACAGGTCGTAACTTTGCTGCCGGAATGAGCGGTGGTATTGCGTGGATCTACGACATTAATGAAGATTTCCGCGAAAACTGTAATCAGGAAATGGTCGATCTGGATCCATTGGAAAGTGAAGACGAAACCGCAATTATCGCCTTACTGAAACGTCATATCTTGCTCACCAATAGCCGTAGAGCAGATTTCATACTACAAAATTGGTCAAGAGAAAAAAATAAATTCATTAAGGTATTCCCGAGAGAATACAAAAATGTCATTCGTCAAAAATTAGTTGAAGCATAATATAGGAAGCACAGATCATGGGAAAAATTACAGGTTTTAAAGAATTTGAGCGCGTGCTTCCAACAAAAGAAGCTGTTGAAGGTCGCGTACAGCACTATAAAGAATTCAATAAAGGGTATTCTGAGAACGAGCTCAATAAGCAGGCCGCGCGCTGCATGGACTGCGGTATTCCATTTTGTCATTCAGGCTGTCCACTGGGCAATGTCATCCCTGAATTTAACGATGCCGTATACGATGGAAAATGGGAAGAGGCCTATCAGATTTTGTCCTCCACCAATAACTTCCCTGAATTTACAGGTAGAATATGTCCGGCACCATGCGAATCAGCCTGTGTACTTGGTATACATAGTACTCCGATCACTATCGAGGAGATCGAAAAACATATTATCGAGATTGCTTTTAAAAAGGGTTATGTCAAAGCACATAAAAGTTATTTAAAAACAGGCAAACGCGTCGCCGTCGTGGGCTCCGGTCCAGCCGGACTAGCGGCTGCTGCTCAGCTCAATAAAGCAGGACACGATGTTGTTGTTTTCGAACGTGATGATCAGGTTGGAGGATTACTCCGCTACGGTATTCCGGATTTTAAATTAGAAAAATCGGTAATCGATCGCCGTGTCAATCTCCTGAAAGAATCGGGAATAGAATTCAAGGTGAATACAGAAGTTGGCAAAGACATCAGCTTTTATGAATTAAAAGCTTATGATGCTGTTATATTGGCAACAGGCTCTACCGTTCCATGGCACATGCAATTACCAGGGCATGAAGCTAAAGGCATACATTTTGCTATGGACTTTCTGACCCAGCAAAATAAAGAAGTAAGTGGAATTGCTATCGAACAAGACCGCATCCTGGCAACAGACAAACATGTTGTTGTCATCGGTGATGGTGATACCGGATCAGACTGTATTGGTACATCCAATCGTCATCGTGCAAAAAGTATCACACAGATTGCCCGCAAACCTACACCTTCTAAACAACGTCTAAAGAACAATCCTTGGCCAATGGACAAGCTCACATTCGGAACCTCCTCTTCTCAGGAAGAAGGCTGTGAAAGACTTTGGGCTACAGAAACGCAAGAATTTGTTAAAGATGAAGATGGCCATATCAAAGCTATAAAAATCAAAGAGGTTCAATACGAAGTTGATGAATTTGGAAAAAGAACCCGCTTAGGAGAATCCGAGATCCGTGAAATACCAGCAGACCTCGTCTTATTGGCTATTGGTTATCAACACACTGAACATACGCTCCTAGAACAATTGGGTGTACGTGTCGATGAAAAAGGAAATATCCTTGCAAATGATAAAGACTACCAAACGACAATTGATAATATCTTCACTGCTGGAGATTGCCGTAAAGGCCAGTCGCTTGTTGTTTGGGCCATCTCTGAAGGACGCGAATGTGCTCGAAAAGTAGACGAATACTTAATGGGGTATTCAGAGCTTGAAAGCAAGGACTTCCTGGCAACAATAAATGCTTAAAAGAAGGAAGTTCTCAATAGAGAGATCATACCAGTGATATGCTAAGCTACGTTTAGACTTCGTAACAAGGATAAAAGCTTGGACAGCACAAAACATAAAAAGGTCCGTTGAGAATTCAACGGACCTTTTTATAATTAATAGTTAGCCACTATTTCAATGGATCCTTAAGTTTAACAAAATAAATACTGTTTTTGTCTACGGTCTTTATACAAGGTAATATTTTCGTCGCATAAAAACCTTTTCCCGTTACCCCAAAATCATCATCATTACATACCGCGATCAGAGATGGATTAATGACAGCCAGGCCCTCAGCTTTATCATGCGGATACAATTCCTTGATATCCGTCATTAAATCGGCGACCAATGTCTTATTGACTGGTTTAATATTATATTTTGCCAATGTAGCCGCGTCTTTGAGTTCCTCCACAGTTTTACCATCAAATAATTTCCCCGTTGCCGTATTATTCGCATCTGAGATATCTGTTGCGCCAGAAAGATCTATTTTATAAATCTTCTTAAATACAGTAGAACGAGTTGTTTCTGTCGCGTATTCCCCGTCACGTTCCAATACAATAAATGTTGAATTGCTCACGGCAGCGATTTCACTTACTGCCTGCAAATCGGTACGCTCCATCATATAGACATATTGTTTCGTGACGCCGCTCGCAATATCCAGCGTAACAATACGGATTGCCAATGAATTTTTAATCGCATCTTTAGATGGATTATAAAGTGGAAATTGCATAATTCCGACCAGTGTTTTACCATCTGGTGTAAGCGTCAATCCTTCCATTCCACGATTAGGACGACGTTTGGCAAATACCAAAGGCAACTTTTTACCCGTAGACCACGGATTGATCCGCTCTATTTCCTTTCCCGAAGCGTCAAAATGAACGATATGTGGTCCGTATTCGTCACTGACCCACCAAGAACCATCCGCCGCTCTCGCTAGTCCCTCTGAATCGATTCCATCCTCACTTTTCCCTAGATCTTTACCATCAACCCCCAATGCTTTTTCCCCAGAACCACCTTTCCCTTCTGGATTTGGTAGACCATTCAATTTCACACCATCTTTATTTTTCAATTCGATAACAGATTCCAATGTTAGCGTATTGTCTTTTAATCTGAATTTACCGATCTGCGGTGTAAATGTTGGCGAAGCAAATAGTTTACTATCATTTTCCGTCCCATCAATATTTGGTCCCCTATCCGTTAAAAGATAAAATATAGATTTATCAATAGGATCTTGAGCCATCGATGATCCATAACCCCCATTATACACTTTTACTCCATTAACATCAATCAATACTTTGGGATCTGTTGCTATGGCCTTTTCGGGATAGGTCAGTTCAATCGGATCAGTAATCTGCGATACGTCATCTTTACTACATGAAGCACATAATAGGGCCAACGCCAATACACTGTATATTTTTTTCATCTGTCTAAATTTTTCAAATAATGCTTACTGTTATCCATATTCCGGACACGTTCAACTAGTTAAATTTCATCCTTATCGTCTTGCTTAGGCTATAACACAGCAGGTTTTGTCTACACAATCCATGCGCAGTGGGCAACCCAACGGTATTGCAAACATAAAAGCCAAATATTAGCCAATGATTAACATAAGTTTAAATAAACTGCATCAACCGTAAAAAACACGGTATAAAAATTAATTATCCTCGATTATGGAATTTTGAATTTCCCGGCATCACTACAAGAATAAATAGCTAATTGTGCAGCGAATTAACAGTATATTCTCTGCCCTCACCTACTAAAAATAGAAAGATGAAAAAGATCATAGTTGCCCTTTGCATAATTTTGGTATTTTCTAATGTGGATACGAAATCTCAGATCAGAACTACACGCGAAATACCAAGCTTAAAAATTAAAGATGGCGATGGCCAGCAAAACAAGGTGATATTGGCAGACCTAAAAATAGCTGTCGTCATATTCGGAAATATAGCCAAAACGACGATGACAATGGTCTTTGATAACAAGACCAACCGCGATCTCGAGGGCGAACTGACATTCCCTATGCCCGAAGGTGTCTCCGTGAGCGGCTACGCCTTAGATATCAACGGCAAATTACGACAAGCAGTTCCAGTCGATAAGAATAAAGGAACCGAAGTATTTGAAAGTATAGAAACACGCCGCATTGATCCGGGTTTATTGGAAAAAGTCGAAGGAAATAATTTCCGAACTCGAATTTACCCTTTACCAGCGAATGGGAAGCGTACCGTTAAGATTAGCTATTCAGAAAATCTGACCACAACATCGGATCAGGCTCGGTACTACCATCTACCCTTAAACTATAGTTCCCCCATTGAAAACTTCGCATTGGATATTCATGTCTTTCAAAATACCGATAAGCCAGATTTCACCGAGAAACCAGACGGTTCTTTGGCTTTCTCACAGCATAACAGCAATTACACAGCTTCTTTACATAAACAACAGTTTAAATCCCAGCGAAATTTAGTTCTTCAACTGCCGACAGGCAACAAGGAAGCATCTGGCCTATTTCAGGAAAATGGGGATAAAAGCTTCTACTTTCTTGCCAATGTAACGGCAAACGCGACAAAATCTACTCAAAAAAAATGGGGGCACAGTATTGGAATTATATGGGACCGCTCGCTCAGCAGTAAAAATAGAGATATAGAAAAGGAACTCGCCCTATTAGATCTCTTTTTTAAAGAAAACCCCAATATGACTGTCGATCTCGGCTTATTGGATATCCGCTTTGTAAAAGGTCATACGTTTCAGGTACGACAAGGTAATTGGAATGATCTCAAAAACTACATCAAAGGAATTGACTACGATGGCGGCACAGACTATAGTCAAATAAAAACCGGTGTAATACAGGCCAACAATTACCTGCTGTTTAGCGATGGCCTTTCTACATTTGGTCAAAGTAAAATCAACCTTGACAATCCAGTTTATTGCATTACTTCGTCCAATGGATCGGACTACGGTGTCCTAAAACAAATTTCCCAGAAACATCTTGGAAAGATGATCAATTTAGCCAATACCTCAACAACTGAAGCGTACCATAAGCTAAATACGATAGACCTTATTTACCTGGGGATAAAAGAAAAAAATGATTTTGAGGAAGTTTATCCTCAAAAAGGCACGCCAGTACAAGCCAATTTTTCTCTCGCAGGCGTAGGGAAAAGCCCGGGATTAAAGCAGATCACCGTACTTGTAGGAGATGGGCAACAAGCACCGCAAGAGATTAGTATAGCGCTACAGCCTGACCATGGTGAAATTGACCTACAGCAGATCTGGGCACAAAAGAAAATTGAAGCGTTGGATCTTCAATACGAAGACAATCGTGAAGAAATTGAAACACTTGGCAAACAGTTCGGTATTGTTACCCGAAATACCAGCCTGATTGTACTGGAAACCACAGAAGATTACGTACGTTATGCAATAACTCCGCCCGCCGAATTGCTTTCCGAATTCAATCGGCTCATCAAAGAAGAACATATAGAAAAGGAAGAACGTGTAGCAGACTTGTTGGATCAGGCTCAAGACATTACCAAACAGCTTCAGTCCTGGTGGAATACCGATTTTCAGCAAAAAAAGAAATACCCAACGCGTAAAAAATTGATTTCCATCCCTGAACTTGCTGTTGCCGAAGAAATGGCTACCGGAGTTGCTCCTGTTACACCTATACCGTCGCGTCCTTCAGCTAGCCCTGCCGCGACATCACGAGCCGAAGAACTCAGGTCATCAGCTCCCGCTAGTGAAAAAAGAGTGTCAGCCGAAGGCAATTCAAATACCGCCAAAGCTGTTACCAGTGAATTGGCGATGGCGGCATCTGATGATGTTCTTCAGGATTTCGCTGTTGTTCAATCCTTAGAAGAACGCGTAGCTGGCATACAAACGACAAGCAGCATCAACAGCATACATGGAAAAATAAGCATCCCTGAAATTAAAGAAGACCAAGCCTATTTACAGGACCTTAATCAATCCAAAGATCCTTACAAAAGCTATCTCCAACTTCGGAATCAGTATATGGGAACGCCAACTTTCTATTTTGATGTCGCAAACTTCTTTTTCAAAAGAGGAGATCACAACAAAGCCTTACTCATCTTAAGCGCACTTGCAGACTTACAAATTGAAAATGCAGATCTCTACAAAACCATTTCCTATAAGTTACGGGAATGGGGAGATTACGACAATGCACTGTTCATTACTGCTAAGGTATTAAAATGGCGTCCCATGGATCCACAAAGCCACCGCGATTATGCCCTCGTTTTACAAGACAAAGGTATGTTCAAGGAGGCACTAGAACAATTATATGGGATTTTGACCCAGAGCTACTCCCCAGAAGCTGCCGATCGCGATGATGGTATTGAAGAAACATTGGTCATGGAAATCAATAATCTCATTAAAGCAAACAAAGCTGCAAGCTCCAAAGTTGCCGTGAACAAAAAATTGATTGCTGACCTACCCGTCGACATTCGTGTTGTCATTAATTGGAATTCACGAAACACCGATATCGACCTTTGGGTAACTGATCCAAATCAAGAAAAATGCTTCTATAGTAATCCTGCCACAGCCATTGGGGGCCGACTCAGCAATGACTTTACTGGTGGCTATGGCCCTGAACAATTTCTATTAAAAAAAGCTTTAAAAGGAAAATACAAAATTGAAGTTGACTTCTATAACGATGATTCCCTTACTTTAGCAGGACCAGCAGCGGTCATGGCCGAAATTTATACCTACTATAGCAGTGGCAAGCAAGAACGAAAAATCGTTACGATCTATCTTGACCGCAATAAAGAGCGCAATATTGGGATTGGCGAATTTTCATTCCAGTAGTTGAGCAGAGACAGAAGGTGTTCAAAAAAACAAATCAAACCCTTTGAAAATTAGCTCTATGAAATGATGCTTTAGGGGAAAGGTATATAACCACATGAAATCGGGGCTATCCAAAAAGATTGGATAGCCCCGATTTCAATTAATGCAATTTACGAATAACAAGATCTTTTTGTCTATTCTCTAATTTCGTTTTGACATAAGGGTAAGTGAATACTGCTCCCAAAACGATACAAGCGCCAAGATAAAACCCACCGCTCATGGTCTCCTTTTGTCCAAATATCAACATCGCCAACAGAATACCATAAACAGGTTCCAGATTTGTTGTCAGCGCAACAGTAAAAGCAGATAATTCCTTCATGACAGCAACCCCCATAACATAGGCCACCGCCGTACAAACCACACCTAACAACAGCAGATAAATTAAATCTTGCTGTCCCAATTTCATTTCAGCATTGAAATCTCCTGTAAACAACATCAATATGCTGATCCAGAAGCATGCCCCCATCATCTCATAGAACGTAATCAAGGTCGGGCTCGATTTTTTAACCATTCGCGCATTGGCGATAGAAAATATACTCGCGCAAAACGCACAGCCAAGCCCCGCCAATAGACCAACAAGGTAATGTGTTTCAAAAGAAAAGATTGTATAAATACCGATGATAATGACCAAACCAACAACAATATCCAACAGCGCAATACGCTTTTTATTCACAATAGGCTCCAATATTGCCGTAAATAAAGTCACCGAGGATAGCGTGACCAATGTCACCGATACGGTAGATACTTTGATCGAATAAAAAAATAATACCCAATGCAGTCCAACAACGGCCCCCACCATAAAAAATTGGAGAAATTGTTTCCGCGAAACTACAATCGATTGTTTAGTTACCAAGAAATAGATCAACAGCGCGATAGACGCTATTGCAACACGATACCACACTAAATGAAGGGCAGATACGGAAATCAAGCTACCCAAAATTCCGGTAAATCCCCAAATAAGTATTGTTAAATGCAGAATTAGAATATTCCGATTTAATTGAATTTTAGTCATATTCTCTAGAATACATTTGTATAGAAATGATGAGCAATACCTATTATTTCCCTTTATAAGGCAGGCTCACTGAAGTTATTGAAAACTAACAAAAAATTACTTTGGCGCTTTTATCGCCAGGTATAGTGCTACCAAAAAGAAGGTAACATTCGGAATTAATACGGCTATCAACGGTGGCAGTCCCCCTTTCAAAGAAAACATAGTCGCAAACTGTATAAATACGATATACGTAAAACTTAGCGCGATACCAATACCAAGACTCAATCCTATCCCCCCACGCACTTTCTTGGAGGACAGTGCCACACCCATCAAGGTCAATACAAAAGCTGAAAATGGATATACGTAACGCTTGTATTTCTCCAGTAATAAATCGTTCATGACTCCGGTTCCCCTGATCTCCTCCTTATGGATACGAATATTTAATTCGCGTGTATCCATAGCGGTAAACATATTATCACGTACCTCAAAATCAGAAGGTTTCATATCCAAGGTTGTGTCTTTAACAGCTCCTTTGTCCATGCGTTCATGTAGTCCATTGATAATACGATTGGTATACCCTTCGATCTTCCATTTTGTCGCCACCGAGTCCCACGTAATACGATCAGCCATCATTTTCTCCTTAAGGGTATCCCCTTTGAAAATTTCAAGTACAAATCCGTAGCCTGTTTTGGTAGAATTATCAAAGTTGTCTATATAAACATAGCTGTTTTTGTCCAGTTGCATATGGGTAGAAACCCTCGAGTTATCCTTAGGTGGCTTTACATAGATATTTTCAAAATCAACCTTCATCTTATTGGTCTTCGGAATAATAAAGATGTTAAATACCAAAGAAATGGCAAAGATTAGGGTTGCAGCGATCATGTAGGGACGAAGCAAACGGTTAAAGCTATATCCGGCACTGAGAATCGGGACAATTTCGGTTTGGTCTGCCATCTTTGAGGTAAAGAAAATAACCGCAATAAAGTTGATCAGCGGACAAAGAAAATTTAGGTAAAAGGGAATAAACCCTGCATAATACTCAAAAATAATCTTATCGAGGGGAGCATGATATTTTAAAAAATCATCCAATCGTTCGGACACGTCAAAAACCACCATGACAATAGTAAATATTGCCATAGTGAATAAAAAAGTACTTAGATACTTTTTGATGATGTAACGATCGATTAACGACAGCATTTTTTTAACTTGAGCTATTTAGTTTTACAAACGTTGATCCAATATTTTCACCATTTTGTTTTTCCAATCGTAGAAAGTTCCATCAATGATTCGCTCCCTAGCCTGATTCACCAACCAAAGGTAAAAATGTAAATTATGTAAAGAAGCAATTTGTGCTCCAAGAATTTCCTGCGATTTAATCAAATGTCTTAGATAAGCTTTCGAATAAAATTGATCTGCCTGCAGATCACTCTCCGCTTCTATTGGTGAAAAATCATCTTTCCACTTTTCATTTTTGATATTGATAATACCATTTTGCGTGAAAAGCATACCATTTCTAGCATTACGGGTTGGCATAACGCAATCGAACATATCCACCCCTAAAGCAATATTTTCAAGGATATTTACCGGTGTACCTACCCCCATGAGATAACGTGGCTTGTCATGCGGTAAGATATCACAGACAACTTCGGTCATCGCATACATTTCTTCCGCCGGTTCGCCTACCGACAATCCACCAATCGCATTTCCTTCGCGGTTAAACGAAGCGATAGTCTCCGCAGATTTTATCCTTAAATCTTTGTAAACAGATCCTTGAACGATTGGAAACAAAGTCTGGTCATATCCATAAAGCGGATCTGTACTATCAAAACGATCCACACAGCGTTTCAGCCAACGATGGGTCATATCCAAAGAACGACGTGCATACCCATAATCACATGGATAAGGCGTACACTCGTCAAATGCCATAATGATATCCGCACCGATAATACGTTGTGTATCCATGACATTCTCTGGTGTAAATAGATGTTTTGATCCATCAATATGGGAACGAAAGGTAACCCCCTCTTCTTTGATTTTACGTACTTCGGTCAACGAATACACCTGATAACCACCGGAATCCGTTAAAATAGGTCGATCCCAACCATTAAATTTATGCAGCCCGCCCGCCTTATTCAACACATTCAATCCGGGACGTAAATAGAGGTGGTACGTATTACCCAGAATAATCTGCGCTTCAATATCGTTCTTCAATTCATGTTGATGAATTGCTTTCACTGTACCTGCCGTACCAACAGGCATAAAAATAGGTGTTTGAATGGGACCGTGTGCAGTTTCGACAACACCTGCACGTGCTTTTGACAATTTATCTTGTGCTTGTAGCGTAAATTTCATTAATATTTTTCCTCTGAGACTATTTCTATTTTAAAGGATGATTTGCCATGGACATGGCGATATCGGCATTTGGTGTAAAAAATTAAAAACTCATTTTCAGTCAGTTGTAACTTAAAAAGTCGTTATAGCTTTTCTAATTTTCACCCAAGCTCGGATTCATCCCTAGAATACGTTGCAAAAATACTATAAAAAGATTTGCAAACAGGATGTTTCAAAAATAAATTATCATTTTTCCCCTATAAAAAAGTTGCGGAAAGCACTTATCTTTGTGAGCTATGCTTGACCTTCACGTATTTTTGGCCAATCTTCCATATATTGCTTTCGGAGTATTGGGTCTTTTCCTCTTGATACAATTGTACTACATCTTATTTGTATATAGCAAATTGAGTGGTTATCAAATTGAAACTGTACAAGAAGGAACTGAATTCCCACCGCTGTCCGTTATTATTTGTGCACACAATGAACAGGATAATATTCGGGAATTCCTCCCGAGTGTACTGAATCAAGACTATCCCAATTTTGAAGTCATTGTGGTCAATGACTTTTCGACTGACAATACGCCCTGGATATTGCATGAGTTCGAAGCAAAATACCCCCATTTAAAGATTGTGGATATCAAAGAGCATATTCGCTTGAAACATGGTAAAAAGTTTGCCGTTAGTATGGGTATCAAAGCGTCAAAGCACCAGACACTGGTGTTTACTGACGCAGATTGTGCACCACAATCCGATCAATGGCTCAAAGAAATTGCAGCAGCCTTCAGACCAGAAACAGAAATTGTACTTGGCTATTCTCCTTATTTTAAGCAAAAAAGCTTGCTAAATCTATTGATTCGATTTGAAACCAGCCATACGGCCATGAGTTACTTTGCCTATGCACTAAAGGGAGATGCCTATATGGGAGTAGGACGCAATATGGCTTACAAAAAAGACCTTTTCTTTCGTAACAAAGGTTTTGCAGCCCATATGCATATTAAGTCTGGCGATGATGATCTTTTTGTCAACCAAAATGCAAATCCGACCAACGTTAACATTGCACTGGCAGCCGAATCCATTGTCTATTCGGAACCCAAAGCGACCTGGAGGAGCTATTACAAGCAAAAAGCAAGACACTCAGGAGCCTCTACCATTTACAAAAAGCGACATCAGCGCATGCTCGGCACGCAGCTGGTATCAGCCGTCCTTTTTTATGTCGCCCTTATCGCAACAGCAATTGCCTTTCCAATGTACTGGTATGTTCCTGTTACAGCCTACCTCCTAAGGCTGATTGCACAATGGATAATATTTGCCAACATCTATAAAAAACTAGAAGTAAAGGAACTCATTTGGTGGCTACCTTTGGCAGACTTCATCTACTATTTCTATATTTGCATCAATGGCATGTTCAGCAGAAAAAAGAAAAAAATAAGCTGGAAATAATTCACTTTTAAAACATTAAGCTTTGAATCCAACAGTTGATATCATCTATAAGTATTTTCCAAAATTAACGGATATTCAAAAAGAACAGTTTGCAAAACTTGCCGACCTCTATACATTTTGGAATAGCCAAATCAATGTCATTTCACGTAAGGACATAGATAGCCTCTACCTGCACCATGTGTTACACTCGCTAGGTATCGCTAAATTTGTTCAAGAGCTCACGCCAGGAACACAAATTTTGGACGTGGGAACCGGCGGGGGCTTTCCAGGTATCCCAATGGCCATTATGTTTCCTGAAGTCAAATTCCATTTGGTCGATTCTATCGGCAAAAAAATAAAAGTCGTACGCGAAGTTGCTGCAGGACTGGGTCTCCAAAATGTTGAAGCAGATCATATCCGCGCAGAACAACTCGACGACAAGTACGATTTTGTGATATCACGAGCTGTGACAAGACTTGGAGAATTTACGCCTTGGATACAGAATAAATTCGCAAAAAAAGATAAAAACGGTATTCCTAATGGAATTCTTTACTTGAAAGGCGGAGATCTCACCGAAGAGATCAAAGAATCTAAGCTCAAAGCAGAATTACACCCGCTTTCCGGTTACTTTAAAGAAGATTTCTTTGATACAAAATACCTGGTATACGTACCTATGTAGTTAAAGTTTGGCATTACCCATAGGAAATTGAAGTCGCCTATGGATAATGTCTACAGAATCCAGGTAGTTCGTTAAACACAGATGGATATAAGCAATCTTCTCATACCGATCATTCTCACGAAGCCACTTTAAGGAAGGCTCATAGTATATTCTAAATTTGCGCAGAGAATCTCCCGACAACTTACTGTATTCCTGAGTCAGCGGATACCATTCCTCGCGAATCAGATCCTGTTGGTATTCTTTTTCAAACTGACGTTGAAGCTTCCGCGAATTTCGTCCCTTTCGACTGAATTTATTGTAAAGCTTGTTCAGATTGACCGCAATTCCTCCCTGGTGAGGCAAGGTCACCATATTTTTCGTATCACCCCAGAAAAAGATCGACTTATACTCCTCCTTTTTTTCTTCCCATTTATCCGCTGCTGATTTACGCTTGATCGAAACAGTGTCCAAACGTAAAGTATCTTTTTGACTGCCTTTTTTCGCAATGGTATCCTGATGATAAAATTCCGTTGGATAGGCAAAAAGCCCCTGCCTATTAAATGAGAAATAGACACAGAAAAACAATAAAGATAGAAATCCGATACGTACCATATTTATAATTGACAAACTAAAATAACCAACTATAAATAAAATTAAAAAGCATTTAACTATCTTTAACTTAGAGAACTAAAGACCTAATTCTTTTTTAATTTCTAGGCCAATCAGATTGATCTCTTCATCCATACCGAACATAGGAAGCTCCGTTTCTGGATTAAGTTTCAACCAGTTTGTATCATTGTCTTTAATAATCTTTACGTATTCCACACCATCCTTAAAAATAACATACGTATCTTCTTCCTCAGGGAAAACAGAATAAACTATATCCCCCAATTCAATATCAAAAGGTTCTTTCATTTCCATAGTTAAAATATCATTAATCGCTCAAAGGTACCAATTCCTCATCTTCTTTCCATAATCGACCAATATTTCATTCCTTGATATCTCAAATAAGCTTAGGAAAAGCGCATTCATGCCATGGCGATCCGCGGATTTTCGAGCAGACACGCGATCGCCTCCGACTAAGAACTTTGTCATTGCTTTAAAAACATAATATGCCTAAGCAATTCTAACAAAAAGTATGACAGCTACTTATATTTTTCCTATATTTAAATAAACCCAATTATGAAACTAATTTATCCCATAGCTTTGACGAAAATCAAGGGCATTGGCCCTAGGACAGCGCGTAACATCATTGACCAAGGTCACGAGTTGGCAGACTTATTTGCTTACTCAAAAAAAGATTTGATGCAAATTCTTGGGATACGGGAATCGATCGCAGAAGCCATACACAATAAAAGCTATATGTCTGCCTGTGAAAAAGAACTTGCTTTTATCGAAAAACATCAGATACAAGCGTTATGGCTGGGGGACCAAAATTATCCAAATAGGCTACGACAATGTGAAGACGCTCCGCTTGTTGTCTATTATAAAGGGAATCAGCCACTCAACAGCACAAAAATTATAAGTATCGTCGGCACTAGACATGCAACCTACTATGGCCAGAAAATATGCGAAGATCTGCTAGAGGCTATGAATGGTTCCAAAGACACCTTAATCGTAAGCGGTCTTGCTTATGGTATTGATGCTTTAGCACATCGCAACGCACTAAAAAATAATATTCCCACCGTTGCTGTATTAGGGCATGGTCTCGATCGCATTTACCCGGCATCCCATCGTGAACTTGCCACAAAAATGCTAGATCAAGGAGGTTTATTGACAGAATTTACATCCAACACATTACCTGAACGCAGTAACTTCCCTATGCGCAATCGCATCATAGCCGGTATGGCGGATGTCACCATTGTTGTAGAAGCTGCAATTAAAGGAGGTGCTTTGATTACCGCCGAAATAGCCAACAGCTACAATCGCGATGTATGTGCCTTTCCAGGAGCCGTTTACGAAAAAAGTTCTGAAGGCACCAATTACCTCATCAAAACCAACCGCGCGCATATGATTAGAGGTCTTCAGGATCTGGAATACCTCATGAATTGGGAAATCAGTACAAAAGCTGTTGGTCAACAGCTTAGCCTTCCTTTGACATTGACAAAAGATCAACAACTCCTTTTTACGCTCATTCAGCAAAAGGGACAATTAGAAATAGACCATATGATTGACCTCACAAAATGGCCACAAAGTAAATTGGCCTTAATCCTATTGGAACTTGAAATGCAGTCACTCATTCACAGCCTACCCGGAAAACGCTATAAAATAGTCGGACAGACCGAAATTCAAAAGAATTAGCTCTTTTTCGATCATGCAACAGCGCCGAAATGCCGTTTGGAGCGCAATTAAAATGTACATTTATATCCAACCAAAAACCAAAAATTAATGAACGAAAACAATACAAAAAGCATCTGGAAAGTCATCGGAGCCTCCTCCATGGGAACGCTTATTGAATGGTATGATTTTTTCATTTTTGGCAGCCTATCCATTGTAATTTCCACCAAATTCTTTCCGGCAGAAAATCCAACTGCTGCTTTTCTTTCCACCCTAGCCACATTTGCTGCAGGATTTGTCGTCCGGCCATTTGGCGCTCTATTTTTTGGCCGACTAGGCGATATTATCGGTCGAAAATATACGTTTATGGTAACTTTAATGCTCATGGGCGGCGCAACATTTCTCATCGGTTGCATCCCCAGTTATGAAAGTATCGGTTTTTGGGCACCGCTGCTCGTGTTGATCCTTCGTCTCTTGCAAGGTCTTGCCCTAGGCGGAGAATATGGCGGTGCGGCAACTTACGTCGCCGAACATGCTCCATTGGGCCAGCGGGGCTATTGGACATCCTGGATACAAACAACAGCTACTTTTGGCCTTTTCATATCTCTGGTCGTCATCCTCCTTACCAAAGGCTTTCTCAGCGAATCACAATTTGATTCCTGGGGATGGCGGCTTCCCTTCCTCCTCTCTTTGGTGATGGTATATGTTTCCTATCTCATCCGTAAGAAAATGAAGGAGTCACCCGAATTTAGCAAGGCCAAAGCGGAAGGGAAAACAAGTACAAATCCGCTAAAAGAAAGTTTTGGCAACCGCTACAACCTCAAATTTGTGCTGCTCGCGCTATTTGGTGCAGCCATGGGACAGGGCGTTGTTTGGTACACCGGACAGTTTTACTCGATGAGTTTCATGAAAACAGTCATGCACCTCCAATCTGACCAAGCCGATACCATCCTCGGTATCGCCTTACTCTTGGGAACGCCATTTTTTGTCGTATTTGGATGGCTTAGTGACAAAATTGGGCGAAAATGGATCATGCTTGGCGGGATGTTACTTGCCGTATTGACCTATCGTCCGATTTACGAATCCATGTACCAACTTTCCAATACCGAACAGAAAGTCAAGGTGAACGAAACAACGGAGAACCCTCATGGATTACAAACTGCAGAAACCATTTCCATCATCAAAACACAATATGAGGACCAAACGGAAGTTACTCGAGCCAGCATGATTCATCAATCCGGTAAACTGAAAGGGCAGCAAACAACCAAAACCACAGTCCATATTGCAGGCAAAAACTATATGCTGCTCGTCCTGCTGATCTTTATACAAGTGATTTATATTACGATGGTGTACGGCCCCATTGCAGCATTCCTTGTTGAACTGTTCCCCGTAAAAATCCGCTACACATCCATGTCCTTACCCTATCATGTTGGCAATGGAATATTCGGCGGACTCCTTCCGGCTGTATCGACATATTTAACGACAAATGCCGAAGCTTCCAATACCCCGCAATTCTATCTTGCAGGTTTATGGTACCCTATTATCATTGCCATTGTATGTTTTATCATAGGCAGTATTTATATCAACAACAAATCAACTTCAGCACCCCATGAATAATCTCAAAAAATTCCTCGGCATACTTTGGATCGTTTTAGCATTGTTTACTGCTTATTTTTCCATTTTTGAACTGGCCCTGCCAAAGATATCAACGGGACATCAGGAAGATCTCGTTTTTGGAATCATTATCCTGTGCATCTTGACCCCCATAATCTCCATTGGACTCGGTTTATTTGGCTATTATTCCCTATTGGGCGAATACGATCAAGAAAAAATGTAGTCCCAAAAATGAGATCGACTTTGAATAGGCAAAATTAGCCGATTATGCTTATTCAAAGTCGATCTCCTATACGTCAGATAATGCAACTTTCCGACATTTTGAAAAGAACATTTACGGCAAATGGACTTCGTCAAGCGCTTTTTTCACGCCATTTTTAGCTGTTTTACACAAATACCAAATCTACTCCGCCATAAATTGGTGCTATGAAAAGATATCAAATGCAATTTATTGCCATGATAATCAACCGAATAAGATAAAAAGGTGTTTTTTCTTTCCTAAAACTGTTTTTTTTTCTACTTTTGTGGCGGGTAAGTCTTCTACGACCAGCTCCCATTGACTCCCCCAGGTTGGGAACAAAGCAAGGGTATTTGGTTGAGCGGTGCGATAGGAGTAGCTTACCCTTTTTTTATGCCCATTTTTTTTGACTAATCTTCCGGTCCAAAATTCAATTCTAACCTAATAATCAGCTAAATACCATGTATATCCCAATTGTTACCCGCATTTCCCCTATTTATAGAAGCCCTGTTACACAAGGAGTTTTAATCGCTTGGCATGTACATTCAACACAATTATAATTGTATATAAAAGCAAATTTATATAAGTTTGTAATCGAATAAGAACTATCGTATGAGTTGGTTTAAAAGAGAAAAAGCTGGTATTAGCACAGCTACCGCTAATAAAAAAGAAGCACCTGATGGTATGTGGAACAAATGTCCTACATGTAAAAAACCATTGTTGCATCTTGAACAAGTAGAAAACGACTATGTTTGTCAATATTGTGGCCACCACTTAAGAATTGGCTCCAAAGAATATTTTTCAATTTTATTTGATAATAACGAATTCACAGAACTATTTCCTAATCTAAATTCTGGTGATCCATTAGAATTTTTCGATTCAAAGCCATACCCTGAACGTTTAAAGGAAAGTCAAGCCAAAACAGGTCTTAAAGATGCTTTACGTTCTGGCCATGGAAAAATGAATGGTCAAGACATTGTTATTGCTTGTATGGACTTTAGTTTCATCGGCGGATCCATGGGATCTGTCGTTGGCGAAAAAATCGCGCGTTCGATAGATTACTGTATTGAGCATAAAATTCCATTTATGTTAATATCCAAATCAGGTGGTGCACGGATGATGGAAGCCGCATTTTCATTGATGCAAATGGCTAAAACTTCGGCTAAATTAGCGTTATTGGCAAAAGCAGAACTTCCTTACGTTTGTTTATTGACCGACCCTACTACAGGGGGAGTTACAGCATCTTACGCGATGTTGGGTGATATAAATATCGCAGAACCTGGTGCGTTAATCGGATTTGCCGGACCCCGTGTCATTAAAGAAACAATTAAAAAGGATCTTCCAAAAGGATTCCAGACTTCGGAATTCGTGCTCGAGCATGGATTTTTGGATTTCATTGTCGACCGTAGACAGTTAAAAAACCAAGTGGCTACCTACCTTAAATTAGTGGGATAATCATTGTCAGGATATAAAAGAAAGCGGTGCCAAGAATATTCTTGGTACCGCTTTCTTTTTTCGCCCCATAACTGTTGTGCCTGCGACCTCTTGTCGGATATATAGAACGTATAAATCAACCGTCTTTTTAAAGATATCGCCAAAAAGCCCATATTTTTCTTTTGGACAGATAATCCGTTTCACCCTCCTTCTCATAAGCTTCCCGCTCAAACGAAATACGCCGGTACGCTTTATCAAAATCCCGAAATTGAATAAAATGAACGGCAAATTCAAGAAGATACCAAACATAGAAAAAGAGAATACCTAATTCAAGCGCTTGTCGCAAATGTATACGCTCATGACGAATCAAGTCGTCCTTCTGTTTAAAAAAAGTACTTTTCAGAAAGATAAAAGGATAAATAGTAATTGCATTGGCTTTTCCAAAAGAGAAGAAATTCGTCCAAAATTTGCTAACTATAATCATATAAGAAGTCCAGACCGTTTTCAAACGAATCAAACTTAGAAAAATTTACCTTTATACACAATTATTATTGGCTTCTTATGAATTGTACTATATCCCTATCGTTCAGTCCTTGATCCGATAAGAGATCGCAAAAATTTCTTTTTGAATAGGAATTTTTATTAAGTTTGCTATAGATTAATTGTGAAGATATGCCGTACAAAGAGCGTGAAATAAATAAATTGTATTATACAATGGGAGAAGTTACAGAAATGTTTGATGTAAATGCATCCCAGATACGTTTTTATGAGCGTGAATTTGATATTCTACAGCCTAAGAAAAATAAAAAGGGTAATCGCTTATTTACGCAAGAAGATATTGCCAATTTAAAGATCATCTTCAATTTGGTTAAAGATAAAGGTTATACACTACAGGGGGCACGTGATTACCTGCGTGACAACAAATCTGAGGCAAAAGAAAATCAACGTGTTGTAGATTCATTGGAGCGTTTGAAGAACTTTCTTCTTGAAGTTCGTGACTCACTGTAGTACCTGAGAAACTTCTATTTAAAACTCCCCCAATAGGAATTTTTCCGTTATTTTGACCCAATTCTTCCCGCCTATCCTAAGTGGGGATAAAATATTAGCAACAACAGATAATAGTACTACGATCATGCAGACAGCATCTATTTTTCAAAACGTCACTTTCCAGGACAAGAAGCCCAAAATGGACCTTCTCCTAGAAACAAATGGCAGCAAAGAATATCGTTTGACTTTTGCAGAAGGGCAATATCTAAAGGAACATAAAACAGCTGCATCAATTATTGTAGAAATTGTCGAAGGCAATATTGATTTTGGTGTTAACGGAAGCAAAATCAGTCTAACAAAAGGCATGTTAGTGACACTGGAACCAAATGTACCGCACGATCTCTTCGCCATTACCCAAAGTATTGTTCGTCTGTCTATTCACAAAAAACACTAAAGAAGAGTCTGGGTGACTTAACGGTCTTTGAGTTCAATAACCTCTAGGTTCTCAATTTTATCTTTATTGATATCAAACCGCATTAACGTCCTCACTTTATGCCAGCCCTGCTTACCCGCTGCACCTGGATTAAGGTGGAGGCATTGAATCTTAGGATCGAAGATAACCTTTAGAATATGGGAATGTCCAGTAATAAATAATTTTGGCGGATTTTTCATCAATTCTCCTTTAATACGTGCAGCATATTTCCCGGGATAACCACCAATATGTGTCATAAAGACGTCCACTTCCTCACACCTAAACCTCAAATCTTCTGGAAATTGTAAACGAATTTCTTGACCATCAATATTACCAAAAACTCCGCGCAGCGGTTTAAAAGCCGCCAACCGATCTGCAACATCCACATCACCAAAATCGCCTACATGCCAAATCTCGTCGCAGGCTGCAAAATGAGTAAATACCGCTTCATCTAAAAAAGAATGTGTATCTGAGAGTAATCCGATCTTTGTCATCATTTAAAAAGCTAAAAAATAAGGTGCCAGGGCCGTGCGATATGCTTCTGAATAAATACCTTTAGCAGCATAAATAACAAACTCACGTACTGCAACCGACTCAACAGGTCTCCGTTCAAACGTTACGATCTTACGTAGCACCGATTCTCCTTCAAAGGAACTTATCCGAACTTCAGTAGAACAATGTAAACCTCTTTCTGTAGAAATACTGACTAAGGTATCCGCTAATGCCGCTGGAAGGATAAGGATTAATTTCCCCCGATTCGATAAGCGTATAGAGGCGAAATCCAACAGTTCAAAGAAAAAATCCAGATCCGTATGTCTAGCCAGTTTCCTCCGTTCATCCGGATTATGCAACGAATCCGTATAAAAAGGTGGATTTGATACAATCAAATCATAATTTCCTGTTGTATCCAGTTGCTGAAAGGAACTAGCATGTAGCGTTAGGCGTTCACGGAAAATGGAATTGCGAAAATTTTTATCCGCCATCAACGCAGCCAAAGCGTCGACTTCAACAGCTTCTATCTGGCTATTCCCAAGACGCTGAGCCAACATCAAGGCAATGACTCCAGTGCCTGTGCCCACATCTAAGACACGTTCTACAGGTTCTATCTCCGACAATGAAGCCAACAAAACACCATCTGTATTGATCTTCATCGCACAGTCAGACTGATCAACCTCAAATTGTTTAAACCGAAATATCGACGCCATACGCCAAAGATAAAACTTTTAGGACCTTTGGCACAAACAAACCCATGTAACCTGCGATTTATTTGCTAATTTAGTCAGCAACAAATCTATATAAGCCATGAATATCCGTCAGCTTGCTCTTATGATATTGATTATGAGCTGTGTCCTTCCCACAAAACTATTGTATGGACAGGAAAATTGTGAACGATATACCGTTGAGACACTTCCCCTATTGACACAAGCCTTAAACAACAATGACTTTGACAAAATTGACCCTTTACTTAATAGCATAGAGGCAAGCTGTGGTATCAATGAATTTGTACAAAGGTTACGCATCCTTATGCAAATCATTGAAAAGAAAAATAGTGCTGCAGCGATTGACCTCTATTGGAACAGTCAATTTGATAAAAGCTTTCTACAAAGACTGGATGCGGCAGACCAGGACGATTTCTCAACGCAATACGAACAGCATAAGGAAAAATACAATTTTTACCCATTGCGGCACCCACTGGATGGCCTCATCAAAGTAAGGGCACAAGCACTCCTTGTTTCTGACAGTTACACGTTAACGGATCAGGAAAAAGATATTTTACTGCTTTTTTCAGATACTGACGTTTCCAGTGCCGAGCAAGACCGACAAGCTGATGAACAAGATAATCAACAGCGGTTTCCAGCACCCAAAGTGTACAGAGATAGACAAAAAGCCAAACTTGGCTATGTTCCTTCAATCGGCGTAGTCACCCCACTTGGTGGAGCCAACAAAATTTTCGGAACCAACATAAGCTTTGGATTTATGCTGACGAGCTCGCTGGAAAGAAAATTTATTTTTGAAGGTGGCTTCAAGGTGCGCATCAACTCAAACGACCGCAATATTGATTACAATTACGAGGGCTCCAATGTTTCGGTCAATTCTTCAGCGACCGCATTTATGGGCGGTGCTGTAGGTTACAAAGTTTTTGACAACGACAAATGTATACTGATTCCAAAAGGTATCCTTGGCATAGATATTACAGATACCGGTATTACAGAAAGCGCTTATTCCTCTGGTTATTATGATCCGGATGGTTATTATTATGATGGTGGATACACCGATCGTATGGTAACCATCAATAATGTGCACTTAGGACTTGGTCTCGCATCCCTATTTCGCATGAAAAACCAAAAGTACATTGGTTTCGAACTCGGCTATCATTACGCGCCTTATGATGCCAGCAGTAAGGTATTGATCCCAATACAGGCGAATTACGGAAGCTTGGAACTATTTTTCAGGTTTTAAGCAATAGCCCTTCAAAAACTTTCATGACTTCGCAGACATCAACAACAATGAAAGCGAGCTCAAGGTTCTCTCTAACCAATAAGATCAGGCACTTTCAGAAAAAAATACGCCAGATGATGTTCTGTTTTAAAAAACATGATCTGGCGTGTTCAAATCGAAGAAAACAAGTCCCACTTGAGATCAGGTGTACAAGTCCAAAAGAAGATTTAATTCTTTAGCAGGCGTTGTATCTCATCCAGCTTCATTAATGCCTCAACTGGAGTAAGCGAATTAACATCCAGATTATTCAGCATATCCCTGATCTTATTCAAGACAGGATCATCAATGGAAAACATTTGCAATTGGTAGGCCTGTTTCTGAATCTTACGCATACTATCCTTAATCTGCTCCCCACCAGTTCGCTCCTGCTCCAATCTTTTCAGGATCTGGTTGGCACGATTCAGCAACTTTTGTGGCATCCCCGCGAGCTTTGCCACATGAATACCAAAACTATGTTCTGAGCCTCCTGGAACGAGCTTCCGCAAGAAAATAACTTTGTTATTGACTTCCTTCACCGTCACATTATAATTTTTAATACGATCCAATGAAGTTGTCAGCTCATTTAATTCATGGTAATGCGTTGCAAACAATGTTTTTGCTTTGGCTGCGGGATTATTGTGTAAAAACTCAGCAATAGCCCAAGCAATAGAAATACCGTCATAGGTACTGGTACCACGACCGATTTCATCTAAAAGAATGAGACTACGGTCTGATAAATTATTCATGATGCTCGCCGTCTCATTCATCTCTACCATAAACGTAGATTCTCCAGAAGAAAGATTATCTGAAGCGCCCACACGGGTGAAAATTTTGTCAACCAGACCGATCTTTGCTTCTTTTGCCGGTACGAAACAACCAATTTGCGCCATCAACACGATCAATCCAGTCTGACGGAGTAACGCCGATTTACCGGCCATATTAGGCCCCGTAATAATAATAATCTGTTGTGTCTTTGGGTCCAAGAAGGTATCATTGGTAATATAGTCCTCGCCTATTGGCAGGTTTCTTTCAATGACAGGGTGTCTTCCGCCTTTAATATCCAAGATCTTGCTCTCGCTGATTTCAGGCTTTACATAATAATTTTTCTCTGCTACAACCGCAAAGTTAAGCAGCACATCCAGCTTAGCGATCAGCTGTGCATCGAGCTGAATAGGTTTGATATATTCAGCAATGGAAAGCAATAGCTCTGCATATAATCTATTCTCCAGTGCTTGGATCTTCTCCTCAGCACCTAGAATCTGTTCTTCATATTCTTTCAGTTCCTCCGTAATGTAACGTTCTGCATTCACCAGTGTCTGTTTACGGATCCACGTCGTCGGAACCTTATCTTTGTGTGTATTAGTGACCTCCAGATAATAACCGAAAACATTATTGAACGCTATTTTTAAAGAAGGAATCCCTGTGAGTTCCGCTTCCCTTTTTTGGATCTCAAGCAGATAATCTTTGCCACCAAAAGCGATCTTGCGCAATCGATCCAATTCAGGGTCCACCCCTTCCGCGATTACACTCCCTTTATTGATTGCGACAGGAGGTTCCGCCTGAACCTGTTGCTCTATTTTTTCACGTATAACAGCACAAGCATCTAACTGATCTGAGATTGTCCGAAGAGCATCAGCATCTTTACGATCTGTAAGTTCTTTCAATTTCTCAATAGCATATAATGCGCGCTTCAATTGCACAATTTCCCGCGGGTTTGCTTTTTGCAGTCCGATCTTGGAAATTAAACGTTCCAGATCGCCCACCTGTTTGATCTGACCAATCAGTTCATCCCGTAAGTCACGGTTAGTGAAAAAGAAATCGACCACATTCAATCGCTCCTGAATACTCTTTCTGTCTTTGAGCGGCATCACGATCCAGCGCTTGAGCAGACGTGCTCCCATTGGACTGGATGTATGATCCAGTACATCGGATAGCGTAACCGCATTTTCATTCAACGAACCGATTAATTCCAAATTACGAATCGTAAAACGATCCAGCCACATAAAACGGTCCTCTTCAATACGGGAAAGCGTAGAAATGTGCTGCAGGTTACGATGCTCGGTTTCATTGAGGTAATGCAATGCTACACCAGCAGCAACAACCCCTACGGTCATGCGATCCACGCCAAATCCTTTCATCGACGAGACCTCAAAATGCTTCAATAATGTTTCTGTAGCATAGTCTCCCGTATACGGCCATTCGTCAAGAAAATAAGTATAGTAATGCGACCCAAACTGCTCCGCAAAATCCTTGCTCTGTTTTTTGGAAAGAATGACTTCCGTTGGCTTAAAACCTTGAAGCAATTTATCGATATAGGTAACACTTCCCTGAGCAACCAAAAATTCGCCTGTTGAAATATCAAGAAAAGAAATACCGATCCGCTCTTTTTCGATAAAGATTGACGCTAAATAATTATTCGATTTCTGCTGAACAATATTGTCATTGTAGGAAACGCCAGGGGTAACCAACTCTGTCACACCACGCTTAACGATTGTTTTTGTCGTCTTAGGATCCTCCAACTGATCACAGATCGCCACCCGTTGGCCGGCACGCACCAATTTTGGAAGATAGGTCTCCAACGAATGATGAGGAAAACCAGCCAACGCGGTTTCCGATTCCGAGCCATTACCACGCTTCGTCAAAACAATGCCCAAAATCTGGGCAGCTTTGATTGCATCCTCACCAAATGTCTCGTAAAAATCGCCAACACGGAACAACAATAACGCTCCAGGATATTTAATCTTGATCGCATTATACTGTTGCATCAATGGGGTCACTTTCTTTTCTTTTGCCAACTTGTAAATCAATTTTTATGAAGCGTAAAAATAGGATAATATCGTCGCTTTGGCAAACGATACCCTCAACTTCTCGACAAAATCATTTCCATTAAACAAGAATATAAGCTAAGTTTGTATCCGAAAAAAATTAGTCATGGCCATCAAAAGATCTGGTAAACAAAATACGTCCAGCAAACAACAAAATACCTTCAAAAAAAAATCCTTCAACCCATTGAAGTCCATAAAATCTCCGATCCTGCGCATTGCGACACGGGTAGTGCTCTATTTTATTGGTATTTCACTCTTTTGGGTCATTAGCTTAAGGTTCGTCAATCCTCCCATCACCTGGTTGATGATTCAACGTGGGTTTGAACTAAAAGAGCAGGGCAAAGGATTTAAACTGGAAAAAAACTGGCTGGATTACGATGAACTTTCGGACAACCTCAAGTTAGCGGCCATTGCAGGAGAAGATGCTCACTTTATGACACACTGGGGATTCGACATGCAAGGGATTCAGAATGCCATTAAAAAAAATGCACAGGGAAAGAAATTACGCGGCGGAAGTACAATCAGTCAGCAGGTCGCCAAAAATGTCTTTCTATGGCCAGGGCGCTCCTGGTTAAGAAAAGGTTTCGAGACCTACTTTACAATTCTTATAGAAACATTCTGGAGCAAGAAACGCATCCTCGAAGTTTATCTCAATGTGATTGAAATGGGACAGGGAGTTTATGGTGCCGATGCGGCAGCGTCGTATTATTTTAGTAAAACAGGCAGCAATCTTTCAAAAAAACAAGCCGCATTGATTATAGCCATATTACCTAACCCCAGAGAATGGGATGCACGTAACCCATCTGCCTATGTCAATAGACGCGCAAATGCGATTGCAAAATACATGCACCATTATACTATTCCTGAATAAGCGAAGCTATCGCCATTCGGCGGACCAATCAGAAAGAGAAGCAATACAGATCTATAGATCAAAAAGAAAGGCCACAATTACATATGGCCTTTCTTTTATACTTGTTTACAACTTATTTAAAAAGTCGTTTATGCCAGCTTTGATGGAAGGGCACTGCCCAAGCATTCTCCATTTGATGTTCATGGGTAATAGTATTATCAAATACTAAGGTATTATCATTGATGGTACCGTCTGCCAGTAGCTTCTCAAATCCGTCACGGTTAACCACGCCTATTCCTTGATCCCCTTTATATGCAAATTGCATGCGATCAAATAGTTGAATACCATACTTCGATTCAACTCCTTTTAAAAATCGAACCGAACTATCAATAGAACAACCTGATGCAGCCGCCACTTCCTCGTCCACCTTAAGGATAATAAAAAGATTATCCCGCAATTCTGCGGAAGCAGAAAGTGGTTTTCCATGTACTTTCCACTGTTCAGCAAAAGCTTCTAGGTCAGTAACAATCTCCTGTCCCTCTGCTGCCGTTAGCAGACGATCTGCCTGATAAATCCAGATACGCTTCATATGCAAATGATTTTTTAAAGATCCATCTAGCCGATACAAATCGGCTGATTAATCCTACGCTGTTTATACTCTTGAATGGCTGGAATATATACTCCTTCGCTTCCAATTTCATTTCAATTTTAAGCCAGATCCCCCACATCGAATCCGTTGCACCCCGCCCCTTTCTCACTAACAGATATAATACGGAGAAATCATTAAATAAACTATCACACCGGTAACAGCCACGTAAAGCCACATTGGATAAGTAATGCGGGCAAGCTTTTTATGACGCTCGTAAGAACCGGATATACCTCTTACAAAAGTAAAAAGCACAAAAGGGATGATAATGATAGAAAGCAAGATATGCGTAATCAGGATAAAGAAATAGATCGGTCTCAAAATTCCCTCGCCACCATATTTTGTTTCGATTGAAGTCATGTGATAAGCGACATACATCGCCAGGAAAGCTAAAGAGCAAGCAATACACAATTTGATCAAACGCTCGTGCAAGGGCTTATTGCCCTTTTTTATTGCAGCCACTGCCCAAAAAAGCAGTACAGCCGTAATCCCATTGATAGCCGCGTAGATGGGAGGCAAAAATGTTAGCGGCTTTACATCATAACCCAGCTTTTGTAAATTCACTGTGAAAAGGATAGCAACCACTATCGGGATAGCAATAGATAGCACCCAAATCCATTTACTATACTTTTTCTCCTTGTTAAGACTCTCTTCCATGATAATTATCTCTTTTGTTCTATTGTAGCTGGATGGTTTCGGACTTCCTCGACCAATAATAATTTGATTTCATCCTCAAGGCGGTCAACATCCGTTTTGACATTAATGTCATAAATACCTCTTATACGTCCTTTTGTATCAAGTAAAAGATAATTAGAACCAATAATAAATGGTTTATTGCCATCATTGTTGACAAGCGCGTCCTGCAATAGACTTTCTTTAGCAAATTTAAAGATATCAACAGAAGGATCTGTCACAAAAAACCAAGATTTGGTCCAGGGTTTGTAAACTTTCGCGTATTTCGCTAATACATCAGGTGTATCATAGGCTGTATCAACCGTGATAGAATACAACTTAACTTTCTGATTCTGAATAAACCGATTAGCAATTTGATCTAATCGCTTAATCATTGTCCTTGATAAGGAAGCGTCCCTAGAATACATCAGGTGGACTACAGAGAGTGTTGTATCATTGTCCAACAAATGCACTTTCTTACCATCGTAATTCACAAAATCAACAGGCGTCACCGTATGGTAGATGGTATCGGGAATATCACGTCCCCATTTTCGATGTGTTGTTCCAGGCACTTCCTTTTTCCCAAAAATTGGTAAGGAGGCGTAGCTATTCGAGCCGCTTTTATTTAGTATAAAATATAAAAATCCCGGCAGTAAAAGAATTACTGCCAGGATCAATATAGTTTTAATACCTTTCTTTTGTCCAGTATTATTATCCATTCACTTTATCTATTTATTTGGAAATATTTGATGTTCTTGGAATGCAGAAGCTAAATGGCCTCCTTCAACTAGCATCAAAACAATAAAATAAATAATAAAAATAAAGACGATTCCTACAGTGACAATGAAGCTCGATTTCTCGAATTTCAAGTGCATAAAGAATGCAATGATATAATAAGCTTTAACTAAAGTAAGTATAATGTAAATTGAATTAACCAATACCCCTTTAGACAGAATTTGCCAATGGTGAACGAAGCCTAATGCGATTAAGAACTCTAGGCAAGTAAGGGCCAAAAGTACTCCAAACACCCTCCAGATGGCTTTTTTATCCAACCCACCTTCGTGAGCGTGCTCTCCGTGAGCGATATTATCTTGATATTGTGACATAGCTTTTGTAATTAAATTGATTTACTAAACAAGGTAGAAAAGTGTAAACACGAATACCCACACTAAATCCACAAAGTGCCAATATAGACCTACTTTTTCAATCATTAAATAGGATCCTCTTTTTTCAAAAGTATTATTTAAAGTCATGAACAAAATAATGATGTTCAAAATAATACCAACAGTTACGTGGAAACCGTGAAAACCAGTAATTGTAAAGAATAGGTTTGCAAACTGAAGTGCTGATGTATACGATACATCTCCCGTAAAGAAATGGCTCAATTTTTCAACAACATTTCCGCCTTCCATATGTGTAGCAATATCAGTAGCAGGATTACGTCCGAACCAAAAGCCTTCGTGGTGCAAATGCGTCCACTCTAATGCCTGACAACCAACGAAACAAAGACCACCTAAGATTGTCCATAACATCCATTTAACAACCTCATGCTTCGAATTACGATGTCCAGCTTCAACCGCCAACACCATAGTTACTGAAGACATAATCAAAATAAACGTCATTAAACCGACAAATACTAAGGGTTGTCCCCCGTCAGTAATTCCTGGAATAGATTGAAAAACCTTATCAGGATCCGGCCATACAGCGTGTGAAAATCGTTGCGCGCCATAATAAACCAAAAATGCAGAAAATGTGAAGGCATCCCCTACCAAGAAAAACCACATCATGATTTTTCCATACTCTAAGTTCCAAGGTGATTTTCCACCATTCCATGGACCAGTTTTTACCTTATCCAATTGCGATACTGTTGTACTCATTGTTTACTATTATTGATTCAAAAGTAAGAAAACATATATATAAATCCATAAAAGATCGAGAAAATGCCAAAAAATACTGGCAAGATCCATGCGGAAAAGATTGCCGTCTTTAGGAAGTTTGTTAATTCCTATAATCGCGCCAATCAAAACGATCAACCCCGCAATAATATGCGCCAAGTGCATCCATATAAAAACGTAAATAAAAGATTGCGATGCATTGTTATTCACAAAATAAACACCCCTATCGATCAATACATTCCAAGCATGAACTTGCAAGGCAAAAAATACAACTCCCAAAATAAAAGTTGCTATCAAAAACAACCGCTGTTTGGAAGACTCGCCATTTTTAGCCGCTCTATGGGCTAAAAACATCGTTAGACTACTAACCACAATCACCAAGGTACTATATAAAAGTGCATTTGGCAATAGGGTCTTAATCCCTTTGTCCACACCGCTCGCTGTATATACAATGAAACCACTGGATAACGCCGCAAACATCATGAACATCCCCAACATACCCAACCATAGGTTGAACTTTTGGGCTTTTCTCTGTACTAACTTCTCGTCAGTTTGTGCTTGTATATCTAACATTATTTCAACGGAATAAAGTTAAGCAATAATACGAGTTGTGTCACAGGCAAATAGATAAATGAGGTAAACATCACTTTCTTTGCTGAAGGAATATCACAATTCTTAAACAGCAAATAACCGTAATAACCAAACATTATTCCTCCGACCACAGATACAATCGTAAACCAAATTCCACCAAAGCCAAAATGATACGGTATAAAACCTGCAGGTATCATAAACAAACCTGAAATGAATACCATAAACGCAGATATCTTATCACGTTTTGTCGTCGGCAATAAGCGAAAACCCGCTAATTTATAGTCATCATCCACAACCCAAGCAATTGCCCAGAAATGCGGAAACTGCCATAAAAATTGAATAGCAAACAACACAAAGGGAATAATAATAATTGCCGCTTCATTATGTCCACTATAGTAGGCTAAATCGTCT
Organism: Sphingobacterium sp. UBA3519; assembly: GCF_002377215.1. Classification (NCBI taxonomy): domain Bacteria; kingdom Pseudomonadati; phylum Bacteroidota; class Sphingobacteriia; order Sphingobacteriales; family Sphingobacteriaceae; genus Sphingobacterium; species Sphingobacterium sp. UBA3519. The sequence continues at coordinate 175,508 of NZ_DFPI01000010.1, read as the reverse complement.
TGCGAAAAGGCTGCATAATATCCAATTAATGGCGGAAATGCACCCGGAAACGCGCCGACAAACACTGCTATTGGTGATTTTCTTTTTAATGGTGTATAGATAAATGCGTAAAGAAGAATACAGAAAACCGACAGCAGACCAGCGACAAAGTTTAAGCGAACAAGCACCAAGGTTCCTAAGATGCCCATAAAGACACTTAATACCAAAGCTTGTCCTGTTGTCATGCGGCCTGATGGCAACGGTCTGTCCTCCGTACGTTTCATCAGTTTATCCAAATCCTTTTCAATGATCTCATTAAAACCATTAGCAGAACCTGTCACCAGAAAACCACCTATAGTCAACAATAACCAATTGAACCAGAATATATCACCCTGTTGTTTTGATCCTATCAGAAAAGCAATTGACGCAGAAAATACAACCGTCAACGTAAGTCTCAACTTAACAAGCTTTTTGAAATCTGAAATAAATTCTTTCATAACTAAAAGAGACCTCCTACTATCAGTGTAATTAAACACGTACTTTTAAACATAAACATCCCGAATGCCAAGATTAGTGCCTTTGCTTGTTTAACAATAACAACAGGTAGAACTGCGCGCCAAATAACAGCGTAGCTACCACCAAATGGGTTGTTTGTGCAAATGCAGGTATTGCAAATCGAGCTAAGATAATTCCTGATAGCATTTGGATACCCACTAGAATCAATGCGATTAAAGCAAATTTATATTGCTTAGACCCCGTATTAAAACTCGTGCGGACCAAAAAGAATAATACAATAACTAAAATCAAAGAACAATATGCCAACCAGCGATGTAACTCAAACTGTTGGCCAATAGTTGTTATAAAATCAGTCCGGGCTATCGTTGAACCGGTTAATAAATCAACCTCCTCGCGAACTCCCGTTCCGACAATTACCTGTGTTAGCATCAATAAAATTGAAGCAATAGCGAGTCCTTTTAATATACCCAAAGAACGATTGACCAGTAAGGTCTTGTTTCGCAAAGTAACTGCTTTGAAATATGTATAAATACTAATACAAACAATTACAATGGCTAAGAGCATATGTACCGTAATAATCCAGGGCATCAGATTTGTCGATACAACGATCGATCCCAACCAGGCCTGAAGTACGACAACAAAAAGATTAATCACTGACCAAACAACGATCGAGCTTTTTGATTTTAAATAGGTGAAAGAATAAATAGCTGTAAATAACAAACAGAATCCGGAAACAACGCCTACCAACCGATTGATATATTCCGTCCAGGTTTTCGCAACATTAAACTCTTCATGCTGCAAAATACTCTTATCAGTACGGAGCTTGTAAGCCATTTCTTTATCGCCGAAAAATTCTACAATTTTCGCGAAACGTTCGTTCTTCTTTGCCCTTCCTTCAATATAATGCTGTTCATATCCTTGCGGTAATTGGGAGATATCTGTTGGAGGAATAATACGGTTAAAACATCTTGGCCAATCTGGGCATCCCATTCCTGACCCTGTACTCCGAACAACTCCGCCAGCAATAATGACCAAAAACAACACAATGATCGTTATAAAATTGGTCTTTATAAATCGCTTCTCAGCTGCTGGAAACATAATACTACCCCTACCTCTTAAAATACAAACTTCTATAAAATAGAGTAGAAATCCCTACTCTATTTTATAAGATTTTATTAGTCTTTTCTACCATTTTGAGCATTCCATTCTGCTTGGATACGCTCTGCTTCCTCATCTCCTTCAAAATCATGAGGCAAGTTAGAGCTCATCGTTTCAGAGAAAGGAACACTTTGAGGAATAAAATCCTCACCATGACCTGGCTTACTGTAATCGTAAGGCCAACGGTGTACAGTTGGAATTTCTCCTGGCCAGTTACCATGGATATGCTCTACCGGAGTAGTCCATTCCAATGTGTTTGACTGCCAAGGGTTTTGTGGGGCTTTTTTACCGAAGAAAATCGATGTAAAGAAGTTCCACAGGAAAGCTACCTGACCTAAAGCAGCCACAATCGCAGCCCAAGTTACCAATTGGTTGACAGAAACCCATTTTGCCATGAAATCAAAGTGTGTAAATGCATAGTAACGGCGAGGCACACCATCGATACCCATAAAGTGCATTGGGAAGAATACCATGTAAGCACCAACGAAAGTCAACCAGAAGTGTAAATAACCTAATTTTGTGTTCATCATACGACCGAACATCTTAGGATACCAGTGGTAAACACCACAAAGCATACCGAAGATTGACGCCGATCCCATTACCAAGTGGAAGTGGGCAACAACAAAATACGTATCGTGTAAGTTGATATCTAATGCCGCATTACCTAGGAACAATCCTGTCAAACCACCAGAGATAAAGAACGATACCAAACCGATAGCAAACATCATCGCCGGAGTGAAACGGATATTACCTTTCCACAACGTTGCAAGATAGTTAAACGCTTTTACCGCTGAAGGAACCGCGATAATCAATGTTGTAATCATAAATACACCACCCAAGAACGGGTTCATACCTGTTACAAACATGTGGTGACCCCATACGATAAACGATAACACGGTAATACCGATCAACGAATAAACCATCGCATGGTAACCAAAGATTGGTTTACGTGAGTTGGTTGCAATAACCTCAGAAGTTAAACCTAAAGCCGGCATAACAACGATATATACCTCAGGGTGACCTAAGAACCAGAACAAGTGTTGGAACAAAATTGGTGAACCACCTTCGTTCGGTAAAATTTGTCCTTGAACAACAAGATCCGACAAATAGAATGACGTACCAGCAGCACGGTCAAAAATCAGAAGAACAACCGCCGAAACCAATACTGGGAATGACAACATACCTACGATAGCAGTTAAGAAGAACGCCCAGATTGTCAAAGGCATTTTCCATAAGTCCATTCCTTTTGTGCGCATGTTCAAAATTGTACTTACATAGTTAATACCACCGATCAACTGTGAAGCTACAAATAGAACCATACTCACCAACCATAAAGTCATACCTGTTGCAGATCCTGCGATTGCAGTAGGAACAGCCGATAGTGGCGGGTAGATCGTCCAACCAGCAGAAGCAGGTCCACTTTCTACGAAGAACGATGCAACCATAATAACTGATGCTACAAAGAACAACCAGTAAGACAACATGTTCATAAAAGGAGATGCCATATCGCGTGCTCCGATTTGATATGGAATCAATAAGTTACTAAAAGTACCCGATAGACCAGCCGTTAACACGAAGAATACCATAACGGTACCGTGAATGGTTACCAAGGAAAGGAAAAACTCCGGTTTTATACGACCGCCTTCAGCCCATTTACCTAAGAATACTTCTAATATAGGGAACTCTTTATCCGGCCATGCTAATTGGATACGGAATAATACTGATAAAAGCATCGCAAAAACTGCCATGATGATACCAGTGATCAAGAATTGCTTAGCAATCATCTTGTGGTCACCCGAGAAGATATACTTTCTGATGAACGACTCCTCATGATGATGGCCGTGCGAATCGTGATGTTCAGCGCTATGCGATATTACTGTACTTGACATATTCGATTTTATATTCAAAAATTCTTAATTAGTTCAAAGATGCTGTAACTTGTACGCTATCCTTTTTCACGTTAGCTGTTTTACCACTGAACTCTTTTTGCAAATCCTCAGTAAAATATTTATTTTGTTTAGCTAACCACTCTTTATATTTCTCTTCAGTTACGACAACCACTTTCTTTTGCATGTTGTAGTGACCAGATCCACAGATCTTGTTACACAACATCACGAAGTCATAGTTATAATCACCCAAACGATCACGCATTTCTTCTGTTGTTACAGTAGGTGTGAATTGGAAATAGTTGGTCATCCCTGGTACCGCATTGATTTGAACACGGAAATCAGGAATATAGAAAGAGTGAATAATATCTTTTGAAACGATATGGAAACGAACAGGTTTGTTTACAGGCAACCAAATTTCAGATCCCTGAATATCATCCCAGGAATTTTTATCATTAAAGTCAATACCGTAAGGGTTGGTTGGTGTCGTCATTTTATAATTACGTTTACCAATAATCCCATCTGAACCAGCATAACGGACATTCCATTGGAATTGCTCGCCTAATACCTCAACTTGTAATGCTGATTTTTGAAGATCTTCAGGAATATTTGTGATCGATCTCCATGTAAAGAAACCGAACAATACCAATACTGTCAAAACAACAGCTGGAACAATTGTCCACAATTTCTCGATTGCATTGTTATGAGGATAATAATAAGCCTGACGTTTTGCACGCATGCGGTACAAGAATGTAAATGTCATCAACAAGATGTGTGTGATAACCAATACAAATGTTGTAATTGCTGTCGTAATGATAAACATCGTATCAATACGCTCACCGTGCTCAGTTACTGCCGATCTCCAATAAGCAGCTCCCCAGTGTACATATGACCAATATACACCATAAAGGAATACAACCAAGAAAATGAATAACAATGCCGATTGAAATGTGTTATTCGCAAACGGATTGTATTTACCGTTCATCTTTCTTGTCAATTCATAGATCGAAAGTACTTTACCGATAACGGCAACAACTGTACATATAACCAAGAATAACAAGACATAATATGTGAAGTTTTTATAAACCTGAGGGTCTATTTGCTTCACTTCTTCAACAGCAGGAGCAGCAGCACTAGCTTCTGTAGAAGAACTAGCAGATCCAACAGCAGCAGTACCTGCTGCCGCTGTTGTATCTTTTGCAACCGAATCCGTTGCTGCAGGGGCAGCTACTGCTGTAGTTGCCGCTTTAGCAGAATCAGATGCTACTGTATCTTGTTGACTTGCTAGGATAGGAGTCGCAAAAAGCAATCCTAGTGCAAGCACAAAACCCGAGATGGATTTGAATCTATTATTTAATTTAAAGCTCATTTCTTTTATAACGTTTTTACGTAACCTTCCTTTAAAAGTGAAACTATATCTGGTGATGCAAACTCTCATCCAAGAAAGGATGATTTTTAGGCACCAATGCTTGTTTACTCAATTTACTCATCACTAAGAAGATGAACAAACCTAAGAAACCAAGTGCAGTTCCGATTTCAATGATACCAAATCCTCTATGTTCAGCAACAGTACCAGGCATGATCATGATATAATAATCTAGCCAGTGACCAGCCAATAATAGAATCGCTACGAACAACATTACATTTTGTTTACGTTTAGCATCGCGATCCACTAATAGTAACAATGGTGCCACAAAGTTAATGATAATACTCAACCAAAACCAAGGTTTGTATTCAGGTTCCCAACGTTTGTAGAAATAAACTGTTTCCTCCGGCATGTTTGAATACCAAATCAACATGAATTGTGCAAACCAAACGTAAGTCCAGAAGATCGAGAAACCGAACATCAATTTACCCAAATCGTGTAAATGATTTTCGTTTACCCAGTTCATATAACCAGCTTTCTTCAATACAACAACGATGATCGTGATACATGAAATACCGCTAACCCACATTGCTGCAAAGTTATACCAACCGAACATCGTTGAAAACCAGTGTGCTTCTAAAGACATTACTGTATCGAAAGACCAGATAGGTGTAGTAAAACCGAAGATAACTAAGAAGATTGCCGACAATTTGAATGACTTTTTATAAGAAGCCAATCCTCCTTCCAAATCTTCTTTATAAGAAAGTTTCGCAAAAATAACAGCAAAAATGCTATATGTTCCCAAAAATACCACCTGACGGATCAAGAAGAATGGAACATTTAAATAAGCAGATTTACCTGCGATAATAGGGTCAAAATTTGTACTATGCGGATCAGTGATACCATCTGCATTCCAGTGGTGATATAAGTTATGCGTGGTTAAACCTAAACCTACAATAACTAATAAAACTAATGATGCAATTGGTAAAACACTCGCCATAGCCTGAGGTATACGTACCAAACCTGCAGACCATGCAGATTGTGTTACATATTGCAAGGCAACAAAGAATGTTCCAGCTGCGCATACACATGTAAAGTAATAACCCATCAATAACAAGTTGGCATAAGTACGCTCTACAGTAACGTGATCGCCCGAAAGCAACCCGAAAGCTACAGCAGCTACGCCTAGTACAACAGCGACAATACTGAACATTTTAGCTTTGCCAGCAAACTCGTATCGCTCGTTGAAATTATAATCGTGATGATGACTGTGAGTTCCCATTTATATATCTGATGTTAGATTATTTCTTTTGTAATTCGTGAACATACATAACAACTTTCCATCGCTCCTCTGGAGACAATTGAGATGCATGTGATCCCATGGAGTTGTGTCCGTAATAAATTGTATGGTAAATTTTACCATCAGTCAAGTCAGCCATCAAACCACCCCGTGAAGAGCTCGCCGCATCTGTTCTGTGATAAGATGGTGGCGGAGGAAAGTTCTCTAATTGACGAGTACCTCTTGAATCAGTCACGCTACGGTCTTTTGTGATAGGACCATCACCTTTACCTTCTACTCCATGACATATCGAGCAGTAAGTGGTGAACAAAGCTTTACCTTTTTCAAGATTTTCGGCATTTACGACCAAAGGACTTTTTACTTCTCTTCCTGCACGTTCATAATCCTCTAATGTATTGGCGTATTCAAAACGAGTGAAACCAATTGGATCTGTACCTTTAGGAGGTGTTTGTGCTGTTTTTCCATCAGCAAAATTCGCATTAGGTTGATCCGGATTGAAAGCAAGCGGATCGTACATGTTACGAGAAAACTCTAAACCTGTACTACGAGTTGTTTTGTCACCACAAGAAGAAACAAGTGCTGTCAATGCCACAGCTGCGCATAGCGTTCCAAGTAAATTCTTCTTATTCATAGCTAACATATTTTCTATCATTGTACTTAACTTCAACAGCTCCAGCTTCTTTCAATAAGCTATCGATCAAAGCGTGATCTGTATTTTCTTTGGCATCTACTGCAAGGATGAAACGATCATCTGTTGCTCTCAAGTCCATTACACGAGGTGCACGTCCCGGAAATAAGTGGTTACGGAAGAAAAACGTGGCAACCATACCCAAGGCACACAATAAGATGGTAACCTCAAATGTAACTGGAACAAAGTTTGGCATACCAAAAGATGGTTTACCACCGATATTCATCGGCCAATCATATGCCATTGTATAATACAACAAACTAAAACCTAATGTCGTTCCTAATGCTCCAAAGCAAAATGCTGCGATAGGCAAGCGAGAAGGTTTCACACCCAGCTTTGCTTCGATGCCGTGAATAGGCATCGGAGTAAAGCAGTCGTAAATACTTATATTGTTTGCTTGCAATTTGTCGATCCCATGCATCATTTCATCGGGATCCGCAAAACTACCTAATATATATTTTGTATTGTTCATTGCTGATTATTTTCTAACTGATAATTCTTTAATCTCTTCTTCTGTCACTGAATCATATTTCTCTAATGACTCCTGGAAGTACTTCACTTGTTCCTCAGGGAATGCGCCTTCTTGAGCCAATTTAGTTTTATGTTGTAATGAAGATGATTTCAACAACAATTTCACTTCGGCGATAGCGATACCTGGTAAGAAACGTAAGAACAACAAGAATAATGTAAAGAATAATCCGATTGAACCTACAAAGATACCTACGTCTGTCCAAGTTGGGTAGAACATTGCCCAAGATGAAGGCAAGTAATCACGGTGCAATGAAGTCACGATAATTACAAAACGCTCAAACCACATACCGATGTTTACAACAATCGATAAGATCCATGAGATAGGAATACTTGTACGGATTTTTTTGAACCAGAATAACTGTGGAGAAATTACGTTACAAGTCATCATTGACCAGTAAGCCCAAGCGTATGGACCCAACATACGGTTCTCGAAAGCATACATTTCGTATTCTGAACGAGAGTACATTGCGATAAACAACTCAGTCAAGTAAGCCACACCCACGATAGAACCAGTTGTCATGATGATAATATTCATCGACTCAATGTGGAACATCGTGATGTAGTTCTCAAAGTTCATTACTTTACGTAAGATCAACAATAACGTCTGTACCATCGCGAAACCAGAGAAGATCGCACCCGCCACGAAGTATGGAGGGAAGATCGTTGTATGCCATCCAGGGATAACCGAAGTGGCAAAGTCCATGGATACGATCGTGTGTACAGAAAGTACAAGCGGCGTAGAGATACCTGCCAAGATCAATGACACGATTTCAAAACGTTGCCAAGTCTTAACTGAACCATTCCATCCGAATGATAATACAGAATAGATTTTTTGTTTTAATCCAGTAGCACGGTCACGAATTGTTGCAATATCCGGCAACAAACCACAGTACCAGAATACCAAGGATACTGTAAAGTAAGTTGAGATCGCAAACGCATCCCATACCAAAGGAGAGTTGAAGTTTACCCAAAGTGATCCAAATTGATTTGGAAGTGGGAAAATCCAATAAGCCAACCAAGGACGACCCATGTGAGCTACAACGTATGTAGCCGCACAGATTACCGCAAAGATCGTCATCGCCTCTGCAGAACGGTTGATTGAATTACGCCAGTTCTGGCGGAAGATTAATAATACAGCTGAAATCAACGTACCCGCGTGACCGATACCTACCCACCATACGAAGTCGGTGATATCCCAAGCCCAGCCTACAGTTTTATTCAGACCCCAAGCGCCGATACCTGTCCAAAAGGTATAACTAACGCTAACTACCCATAATAAAGCACCTAATACAGCAACGGTAAAACCAATCCACCATGCTTTATTCGGTTTATTTTCAACCGGTAGTAAGATATCATCCGTAATTTTTGCATACGTAATGTCCTTACCGGTCATTAATGGTTCTCTTAATATTGATTCGTTATGCGATGACATAGTATTTTTATTTCAAATATTGTACAAGATTACGCCTCAAAAGTGTTTCTAACTTTTGTCATATAACCGATACCCGGTTGAACATTGATTTCCTCAAGTACGTAATAAACACGCTCGTTGCGTAATGCTTTAGATACTTCTGATTCTGGATCATTTGCATCACCAAAGATAATTGCATTTGCAGAACATGCTTGTTGACAAGCCATTTGGATATCGCCATCTTTAACTTTGCGATTTTGAATCTTAGCTTGTAATTTACCTGCTTGAATACGTTGGATACACATTGAACATTTCTCCATTACCCCACGTGAACGAGTAACAACATCTGGATTCAATACCAATTGTGTGAACTCATTGTTCAAGTAGTTGTCAAAACGTGAATCATTCCAGTATGCAAACCAGTTGAAACGACGAACTTTGAAAGGACAGTTGTTCGCACAGTAACGTGTACCAAAACAACGGTTATATGCCATATGGTTCAAACCTTCTGAAGAGTGTACTGTTGCCAATACCGGACAAACCGTTTCACAAGGTGCGTGACCACAGTGTTGACACAACATCGGTTGGTGAACAACAGTGATATCTTCGAAATCCAAATCAGCCGAAGCTCTCGCAATTTCTTTCTCTTTTGTAAGATCTTGATCTTTTCCTTCGATTGTATAGTAACGGTCAATACGTAACCAGTGCATTTCACGACGACGACGAACCTCATCACGACCTACAACAGGAATATTATTTTCAACGTTACAAGCAACGATACAAGCACCACACCCTGTACATGCGTTCAAGTCGATCGCCATCACCCATTTGTGACCAGGTTGCTCATATTTGTTCCACAAATCGTATGTTTTGTGATTATCCGTAAAGCGGCCTGCCTCAGAGTTAGGATCTTTCAGATATTTCGCAAATGTCGTTTCACGAATAACGTTACGACCTTCGATCGTGTGGTGTGTCTGTGTTTGTGCCAATTGGTAAGTACCAGACGCTTTCGCTACAGTTGCTTTAGCAACACCTTGTACTGTACCATTGATGATAGAAGCAAAAGGGAATGCGTTTTTACCAACTTCATTACCTGCTTTACCAACTTTTGTACGGCCGTAACCTACAGCAACTGAAACTGTTCCTTGTGCTTGACCTGGTTGTTGTACAACTGGCAATTCCAATTCAACACCATTTGCTTTTAAAGTCACTTTACCGTCTTCACCCAATCCTAATTTCTCAGCATCTTTCGGGTTAAGAGCAGCGTAGTTATCCCAAGTTACTTTAGAAACAGGGTCAGGCAGTTCTTGTAAATAAGCGTTGTTCGCGTAACGACCGTCACGAAGACCAGCAGGCTCATAAAGTTTCAATTCAAACTCACCGGTAATCGCTTTGCTTGATGCCTCAATTGCTGAAGCTGCCGCTGCAGCATTTCCTGTAAATGCAGGAGCTGTTGCCGCTTTAGCACCTTTATATTCAAAACCAGTTTGCAATACAGCATCCCAGTTTTTCGTAGAACCTGCTAAGATTTGTGTAGACCACAAGTTCTTAACGAAGTTGTACATATCGGTATCATTTCCTGCCCAAGTCAACAAGCTTTGTTCAACTTGACGTGTTTTGAAAACAGGATTAATTGTTGGTTGAACGATCGAGAACAAACCTTCTTTTGGATTCGCATCACCCCAAGACTCCAAGAATGTACTTGCTGGAGCGATCGCTGTCAATTCAGAAGCTGTTTCATCCGCACGTTGCGAAAACGATAAGGTGAAAGGAACTTGTTTCAACGCTGCTTTTACATCTTCTGCTTTGAAGTAATCATACACCGGGTTGCTATTCAAGAAGAACGCAACACCAACTTGACCTGATTTCGCAGCTGCTAAGAAAGCTTGGAACGAAGAATCTGAACCTTGGTATTGTTTAGAATAGTTATCCAAATCGATGATTGTACCGTACGCGCCTAATGCAACGTTAATTGCATTGACCAATACCTGTACATTGACATCGTTAGAACCAGCAACAACAACTGCTGCGCCTTTGCTGTTCACCAATTCTTTCGCTGCTAGAGCGACACCTTTTTGTGCTTTTTTGTTTGCAGTGGCACCAGCCAAAGACTGACCAGTGATTGCATTATATAAAGCAACCAATGTAGCTCCTTCTTCCGAAGGTTTGATGGCGATACGAGCATCCGCATTTGTACCAGTCATCGAAAGACCAGACTCAAATTGCACGTGACGTGACATTTTTCCGTTTTTCAACGATTTATAATCACGGTTTTTAGCGTATTGTTGTGTATGCTCCTCACCTGCTAACCAAGTTCCTAAGAAATCAGCTGCAACGGAAACAATCACATTTGCCTTTTCAAAATTGTATGAAGGGACAACAGCTTTCCCAAATGAAGCTTTATTCGCCTCAATAATACCGCTGTAAGATACAGCATCGTATTGTACATGGTTAACTGTTGGGAATTTCGTTGCGAAAGCAGCGATAGCCGCCAACGTTGAAGGACTGTTTACGGTGTTAGAAACGATCGTAATTTGTTTACCAGAAGATGCTGCTGCATTCAAAGCTTTAACAACTTCCCCATCCAATTTAGACCACTCTACATCTTGACCTTTCAATTGTGCCTGTTTCAATTTGGACTCATCGTATAAATCCAATACAGAAGCAGCAGTCGTTGAATCCAAACCTTGGTTCAAACCAATTGCATTCGGGTTAGGCTCAACATTGATCGGACGACCTTCGCGCGTTTTAACCAAGATACTTTGACCGTTGAACGTCGAAGCATAATAGTTAGGGATACCTGGAGTTACCTCTTCAGGTTTAATCAAATAAGGAACTGCCTTATGCACAGGAGTACGGTTACAAGCCGCTAAAGAAACAGCACCCAAACCAAATCCTAATGCTTTCAAGAAGTCACGGCGAGGAGTTTTAGTACTCAAGCCAGCTTCGTTTAATACATCTTCTACAGGAATAGATTCGGCAAACTCACCCTTGCTTCCTTCAACGAAAGCAGGAGTTTGATTTAACTCTTCCAAACCTTTCCAATATTTTTTATTGCTATCCATTTAAGCTGTATATAAGATTGCGTATTTCAAATAATTATTAATAGTGACACTTACCACACTCAAGACCACCGATCATGGCTGCAGTCATTTTCTCACCTTTCTTAATTCTTTCGTGTGCTTTGATCAAATCTTCATAGTATTTGTTATCCGATTTGATATCTGTCTTTTTGTGACAATCAACACACCATTTCATCGTCAATGGAGAGTATTGGTATACTTCTTCCATATTTTGGATTGGACCGTGACAAGTTTGACACTCAACACCAGCTACCACAACGTGTTGTGAGTGGTTGAAGTAAGCAAAGTCAGGTAAGTTGTGGATACGAACCCATTGAATTGGTTTCGGATTGTTACCGTAAGTACGCGTATCAGGATTCCAATCCAATGCACGATAGATTTTAGCAATTTCCGGAGAAATCTCACCATCATAATGCTCTGAAGCAGTGATTGTATTGTGACAGTTCATACATACGTTAGCCGATGGAATAGACGCATTTTTAGATTTAAATGCTCCACCGTGACAGTATTGACACTCAATTTTGTTAACACCCGCGTGGATTTGGTGCGAGAACTTAATTGGTTGAACCGGCTGATAGCCTTGGTGAACACCAACGTTCCACATGGTCTTCCAACCACCTACAGCTAATAATGCAACTAACATCAAGACTGTAAAGCCAACCAACTTTTTGTTTTTAACGAATGCTTTCGCAAACTTCACAAAACGTTGGCTATCTTCTGGCTCTTGTTGCGCAGCAATAGCTTCTTGGTTTTTAGCAATTACATTTTCTAAGGTACGGATCACACGATTCAACACCACGATAACCACTACAGCCAAAACAACAACTGCGATCAAGCCCAAAATCATGAACATAGACGCGTTATCATCTTTAGCGCCAGCACCACCAGCAGCAGCCTCTTTCGGTTTCTCCTTAGAAGCATCGGTGATATACGCTAATACCGACTTGATCTGATCGTCAGATAAATCAGTAAAAGAAGTCATCACAAGCTTGTTGTTCTCTTCGAAGATTTTAACTGCATCAGCATCGCCAGACGCAATTAAAGCCTGAGAGTTCTTGATCCACTTGATTAACCAAGCTTCGTCTTTCGTCTCTGGAATCCCCTTTAAAGCAGGACCAACCACTTTTCTGTCAATGGCGTGACAGGATGTACACTTAGATTTGAAGATTTTTTCACCTTCCTTGACATCTTGCGCATGCAACGTCGTAACGGCAAATAATAGCATCAAACTCGTTGACACCACCCTCGCAAGGCTTCCCAAAACGGATGAGATAGTTCTCATATTTAGCACTTTATACTATTTATTTGTGAATGTAAAAAATTAACTCCCATGGTTAAAGGAGCCACTACCCCCCTAACAATGCCACAAAAGTATGATTTATTAACAAATCGCTGACAATTTTGTGACCTTTAATATCAATTTATAATCATTCTAAACAAATGCGTTTAAACAAGGATAAAAACAACATTACGCTATTAAAGTGGTTCCATCACTACAACTTTTCATTTGAATAGCTACCCAAATATAAGACAATTCCATGACAATTTAAAATATTCAAAATAACAGATCGCAGAAGACACAAAAGGTTTTTTTTCGACTTAATTTCCGTAACTTTATCAAGATGAATGGAGACTGGGCCAGGATCAATTCCCAGACTGAAAATGAAAGAATCTGGATGATACTACTTTTATAGAGATGCTCTTTTATATAAAGGAATAGATTGATCCCAGTCGACCGCTCCTGTCAAAATCAACGACTAACATACGACAGCCATGGAAACAAACAAAAAATACAACCCGCTAAGTAAAGAAGAGGAATACATTATTATACACAAGGGAACTGAGCGGCCTTTTACGGGTGAACTTTTAGACAATAAGCTCAAAGGAACGTATATCTGCCGCCGTTGTGACAGCCCGCTATACCGTTCGGAGTCGAAATTTGAATCTGGCTGTGGCTGGCCAAGTTTTGATGATGAGATTCCTGGAGCAATTACAAGGATCACCGATGCCGATGGTCGCCGCACTGAAATCCTTTGTAGCACATGTGGCGCGCATTTAGGCCATGTATTCCTCGGAGAAGGCTTTACGACAAAAAACACGCGTCACTGCGTTAATTCTATTTCAATGAAATTTGTAGCCGATACTACGAAGTAACTTTCACTTTAGTCGACTCACGAACTTTCAGTTCACAAGGCAACACCATTCTACGTGTTGCTTTTATTTTACCCTGAAGACGAAGCAACAAAATATTAATCAGGTTCTCAGCAATGTCCTTGATCGGCTGCGAAACAACTGTGATAGCAGGTTCTACCAACTTAAAAACTGTATGGTCGTCAAAAGCAATGACTGCTGGCATCGTAAAGTTGAACTTTTTAGCGGCCTTCAAGCCCGAAATCGCCAAATAGTTAGTGGAGAACAAAACAGCATCCAGCCTGTTTTCACAGATGAACTCCCGCAAAGATTCCATCGCCTCCTCATCCGAAGCATCCATTTGGATCTTCTGGATAAAACTTTGCTGCTTATTATTATCCATAGCTTTCATATAGCCATCTGAACGCTCTTTCATTTGAGTTTGATCCGAGTAGAGCGATACAAATCCGATACGTCTATAACCTTGTTGACACAAATGGTTACTTGCATCAAAGGCCCCCTGAAAATTGTCGGCCCCAACATAGTCTGTTTCAAGCCCCGGAAAATATCGGTCGAAGAGCACAACCGGGATATTATTCTGCTGTAACTGCTTTACGGTATCTTCCAAACCATCGGAAGGTGTAATAATAAAACCATCCACCTGCCGATCGTAAAACATCTGGATCAACTCCTTCGCTTTTTCTACATCATTGTTGGTACTACAATAAATAATACGATAGCCCTGCTCATAGACCTTACTTTCGATCAGGCGTGCTATATTCCCAAAAAAAGGATTGGAAATATCTTCGATAATCAAACCTAGAATCTTCGTCTTCCCTGTGCGGAGACTTTTTGCCAACTCATTGGGCTTATAGCCGACCTTTTTGACATAGTCCAAAACCCGCTTAGTCAAAGCCTCACTAATACGCTTTTCTTTTGCCTTATCATTTAAAATAAAGGACACAGTAGTTACAGAAATCCCCAAGGCCTTTGCGATATCACTGATCAGAATACGTTTCTTCATGTAGTAGTAGTAGGTTTGTTAAGTTTTTTATTACGAAGATTACTAAAGTAAAAAATTTAACGACAATTTACTAAAATAATAATAAAATTGCGCTAAAAGGTTTTATTTACTAATTTTAAGCAGTTTTCAAATACCCGAACAAAAACCTATGATAGGAAATAAACTACTCAAAACAGTGTTGGGCACACTAATTTTACCATTTTGTGCGCAAGCCCAGCAAAATCTTACACAATATGTCAACCCCTTTATTGGGTCCGCGGATCATGGCCACGTCTTTGTTGGTGCGAATGTACCTTTAGGTGCGGTGCAATTGGGGCCTACTCAAATTCCACAGATTTGGGACAAGTTCAACGGATGGGATTGGTGCAGTGGATACAATTACAAAAGCCAGGAAATTTTGGGTTTTACACATACCCACCTGAGTGGAACAGGTATCGGTGACCTCAACGACCTTATGATCGTTCCTGCTAACGGAAAATTACAATTAACGCCCGCAGAATTCAACAAAATGAATACAGGTTATGGCTCTTCCTTCAAAAAAGAAAATGAGGTAGCAAAACCGGGATTCTATAGCGCTTATTTAGATGACTATCAGGTGCAGGCCAACCTGACAGCCACCGAACGTGTTGGTTATCATCAATATCGCTATGAAAAAACAGACAATGCACATATTTTGGTCGATTTAGGTTACCATATCAATTGGGATAAACCGACAGACACCTACATCAAACAGGTGAACGATTCGACCTTTGTTGGTTACCGCTTTTCAACAGGATGGGCAACTGACCAAAAATTGTATTTTGCCATCAGAACTTCCCAACCAATACAAAAAGTAAGATTTTTCGACGGTAAAGAAGAAAAATTAGGCCAAACAACATTCAAAGGACAGGCAATCAAAGCGGCTTTATTCTTTGATGCTGTTAAAAACAAAACCATTGAACTTAAAGTCGGTATTTCTCCAGTAAGCTCGACCAATGCGCTGAACAATATCAACGCCGAGATTCCAGGCTGGAATTTTGAAAAAGTAAAGCAAGACGCCGATCAACGTTGGAACAAAACCTTAAATAAGATTCAATTTGAAGCCGACAAAGATACGAAGACAATCTTCTATACGGCATTATACCACACCTACTTCGCTCCTACCATCTTCAACGATGCAAATGGCGATTACCTAGGGACTGACAAACAAGTATATGAAAAACAGGATTTTGTCAACCATACGGTATTTTCGCTTTGGGATACTTACCGTGGTCTTCATCCTTTGATGACGATCTTGGAGGACCGTAAAATCAACCAGGATTTTATCAAAACCATGTTGGCGATCTATCAACAACAAGGTAAATTACCCATGTGGCACTTACAAGGCAATGAAACCAATACAATGGTTGGATTACCTGCAATTCCAGTGATTGCTGACGCCTTCTTAAAAGGAATTATTGACGAGAAAGACTATCCTTTGATGTGGGAAGCTGTTAAGACCACAGCAATGGGTAATGATCACGGTCTGAAATATGCGCGTGAACTGACCTACATTCCTATCGACAGCATGCCTAATGAGTCTGTAGCATGGGCATTAGAGTATGCGATTGCTGACTTCGGTGCTTATAAAATTGCCGAAAAACTGGGTAAAACAGAAGACGCTGCTTATTTCAAAAAACGCTACAAACTATACGAGCAATATTTTGACAAAGAGGTAGGTCATTTCGTCGGTAAAAAAGCCAATGGCGAGTTCCGCAGACCTTTCGACCCCCTCATGGCCAAACACCGCGAGAATGACTATTGCGAAGGTAATGCATGGCAATACACCTGGTTAGTACCCCAAGATGTCAAAGGGCTGATCAATCTTTTCGGTGGCGAGGAGAAATTTTTGAAAAAACTGGATTATTTTACGACCATGTCATCGGATCTTGGTGGTGAAGCTTCACCGGATATTTCAGGACTAATCGGCCAATATGCGCAAGGTAACGAACCAAATCACCATATCCCCTACTTGTATGCTTACGCGGGACAACCTTGGAAAGGTGCAGCCTTAGTCCGTAAAGCGATGACTGAGTTTTACACAAACAGTCCAGCTGGTCTATGTGGAAATGATGACGTCGGACAAATGAGCGCATGGTATGTATTCTCGGCAATGGGCTTCTATCCATTAAATGCAATGAGTGGTGTTTATGTCTTCGGTTCGCCGATGATGCAACATGCGAATATCAATCTACCGAATGGCAAAACGTTAGCGATCGATGTTAAAAACCAAGGCAAAGCCAATCCATATATCAAATCAATCAAATTAAATGGCCAGCCTTACGCCAAAACGTTCATTACACATGCGCAGCTTTTAGCAGGTGGACAGATGGAAATCGAGATGAGTGCTACGCCACACAAAAACTTTGGTAAAAACAAAGCCGATTGGCCTTCAAGCATTGACAATAATTAACTGAAAAATTGTCAGTAAAACATTACTGGATTAATATTTGTTAATACCTTAATAACATATTTAAGGAGAAACAAAACATGGCAGATTACAAAAACATCAATATACAAGATATCCCTGATGGAGGTGATAATCCAAAAGACTTCTATGAAACTTTTAAAGAGCGTTTGGAAGACTTAGAAACATTTCCAAAGGACTATACGTATAAATTTATCTTACCAAAAGATCAGGACCACTTCAATCAGATCCAGAGCGTATTTGATGACACAGGTGCACAGTTTGATTTTAAGGATTCCAAAACAGGTAAGTATACTTCAATTACGGTAAACTTGAACGTTAAAGACGCCGATCAGGTGATCTACTTCTACAAAGAAGTAGCGAAGATAAAAGGTGTTATCATGTTATAAAAAACAAATCAGGCTGTCGAATTGACAGCCTGATTTGTTTCTATTTCCTTCTTAAAATACCCCCCCTTATTTCAACACCGCAACATCCAGCCAATAATCGCCACTAAATCTTTTACTATCATGATGTAGTTTCAATAGATTAACAGCAGTCTCCTCCTTTAAAAAATCCAAAATTCGTTTGACATCCCGCCGGGCAGCAAACTGTTTCCAGCTATTCTTACGATCATAAAAAAAAGACATTTGTCCCTTCATGCTATCCCATGTCCCGCCCAGCGCATATAACTTCGTTTCACTAAACAGTATATTAAAATAGTCATTATATGCCGAGCAATCGAGTGTAATCTCTTTATTTTTATTAGTCACCCAGTCAAATCGATACGAACAGTACATCGGGTTCCCATAGTAAATACCGGGTTTATGGGGAATCTTGGCCTCCTCAAAAAATTGCTTGAGCAATTTCACCACTTCTGGCTCACCATCGTATGCTAAGGGCACATCACTAAGCTCCCGATCCATATATAAGGTAAAAGAAGACAGATCGAGGCCCCAGCGTCCTTGATGATCCAATAAAAACTTGGACAAACGCTCCACAAGCGATGACATCCCACCTCTGAATGAACCTTGCACGGAAAGTGCTTCAAATGGTCTTGCCTCGTTAAATTTATAAGGGCTTTCATACACATCCATCACAAAGCGGTTATATTCCCGATCAAAATTAATGTAAAGCTCGTCTGTCATTGAATCCCTGATAGCTTTATCCTTTAAGATTAACCTATTAAGAGGCCAAAATAAATCCTGTTTATAGGACCACAAAATGGCACGATCCAGTTTATAAAACTCATAATGCCCCTTGGGCAAAATCATATTATTTTTATGTGCATAATGCTGTACAGTGGCAGACAGCTTCTGAAATTTATCCCCAAAAGACCGCTGACCATAAACTGACACATGAATGAGGACAAACACCAGAATCGGACTGGATTTCAAAAGAAGCAAACGAAGTATACTTTTCATAGGATAAAGATGCAGCTAAGTTTTATTTTCCATAAAAAAAGCCCGCGTAAAGCGAGCTTTTCATATCATTTAAAGAATAAACTTATTCTTGACCAGCACCAGCTACAGGAGCTTCGCCAGCAGGTTTATCCTGCTTTGGTTTGTCTTCTTTCGGCGGACGAGGCAATAAAGCTTTACGGGAAAGCTTCATTTTACCTTGTTTGTCGATATCCAACAATTTAACCGTTACTTTATCACCTTCTTTGAAGATACCGTCCATTGTTTCAAGACGTTTCCAGTCGATTTCAGAGATGTGCAATAAACCGTCTTTACCAGGCATGATTTCAACGAAAGCACCGAATGGCATAATTGATTTCACTTTACCTTCGTAAGTTTCACCAATCTCTGGTTTAGAAGCAATCGCTTTGATACGACCTACTGCATCATCAATAGCCGCTTTATTATCTGCGAATACTTGAACAACACCTTTATTATCAACTTCTTCGATCGAAATTGTAGCACCGGTCTCACGTTGCATTTCTTGGATAATTTTACCACCTGGTCCGATTACAGCGCCAATAAATTCTTTATCGATCAACAATTGAACGATACGTGGTGCATGTGGTTTGTAATCTTCGCGAGGAGCAGAAATTGTTTTCTTCATTTCACCCAAGATGTGTAAACGCGCTTCTTTTGCTTGATCCAAAGCTTGTGTCAACACCTCCCATTTCAAACCATTGATTTTTAAGTCCATTTGACAAGCAACGATACCATTTTCCGTACCAGTTACTTTAAAGTCCATATCACCTAAGTGATCTTCATCGCCTAAGATATCCGATAAGATCGCGTATTTACCTGTTTTCTCATCAGAAATCAATCCCATGGCAATACCTGAAACTGGCGCTTTCAATTTCACACCGGCATCCAAAAGTGCTAATGTACCAGCACATACAGTTGCCATAGAAGAAGAACCATTTGACTCAAGAATATCAGAAACGACACGGATCGTATATGGATTTTCACTGTCTGCAGGAAGTACCTGTTTCAATGAACGCATTGCTAAGTTACCGTGACCAACTTCACGACGACCTGGACCTCTATTCGGTCTTACCTCACCTGTAGAGAATGCAGGGAAGTTGTAGTGAAGAATAAACTTGTTATAACCGTTGATAAAAGCACCATCGATCATTTGCTCATCGTCTTTAGCACCTAAAGTAACCGAAGTCAATGATTGTGTTTCACCACGTGTGAATACTGCCGAACCGTGTGCAGCAGGCAAGTAATCCACTTCAGACCAGATCGGACGTACAGTACGTACATCACGGCCATCTAAACGAATTCCTTCATCTAAGACAAGGTTACGAACAGCATCATACTGAACATCGTGGAAATATTTTTTAAACAAGAAAGCTGTATCATCATCCAATTCTTCTGGCATTGTTGCTCTGTACTCTTCCGCGATTTTTGCGAAGTTCTCAGAACGGTCATGTTTTGCAGAAGCAGATTTTGCAATAGCGTAAACCTTATCGTAAGTAGCGGCAAAAATAGCATCTCTCAATTCAAGGTTTTCAGGCTCATGGTTATACTCACGTTTAACCGTTTTACCAACTAAGTTAGCCAGTTCTACTTGAGCAGCAACTTGTTTTTTGATCGCTTCATGAGCAAAAGCAATTGCTTCCACCATTTCAGCTTCAGAAATTTCTTTCGCTTCACCTTCAACCATACCAATATCTTGTGCAGAACCAGCAACGATAAATTCTAAAGTTGCTTTTTCAAGTTCAGATAATTTTGGATTGATCACCAATTGACCGTCAATCTTCGCAACGCGAACTTCAGAAATTGGTCCATTAAAAGGAATATCAGAAACAGCAATAGCTGCAGAAGCAGCCAAACCTGCTAAAGCGTCAGGCATAATATCTTTATCTGCAGAGATCAAGCTAATTGCCACTTGTGTATCTGCGTGATAGTTTTCAGGGAATAAAGGACGTAATGCACGGTCTACCAAACGTGAGATCAATACCTCATAATCCGATAGTCTAGCTTCACGACGTAAGAAACCTCCTGGAATACGGCCAGTTGCCGCGTATTTTTCTTGATAATCTACAGAAAGAGGTAAAAAATCAACCCCAGATTTCGCTTCTTTAGCTGAAACGACCGTTGCAAGCAACATCGTATCACCTTGTTTTAATACTACAGCACCATCGGCTTGTTTTGCCAATTTACCTGTAGACAATTCGATCTGGGTGCCATTACCCATATCGATGGTTGTTTTAATTTCGTTGTAATTCATTTAATCTTGTTTGCGACATGCTTTTCATCGTGTTGGCAGCATGCCAATATTTTAAATACATTAGATTTCAGCACAAAGGTAAATTAAAATATTAAGATTAATGCAATTAACAGCAGGCTAAATCATCAAACCATCGTAATACGGCAGCAACCGCCTTAATCTGTCAAGCAATGAATCAATTGAAGTCTTCTCAAGTTCTCTTATTTCTCGAAAAAGGCTTCCAAAGGCTTATCAATTATAACGAGGAATCTAGCCTGTCGCGTAGTATAAAACAATATAAGACAAGTATAAAACATGGCTATCATTTTCGGAGATTCCTCGGTGCTTCTTCGGTACTTGTTCGGAGCTTGTTCGGTACTTCTTCGGTTGGAAGCGAAGAAATAGCGAGCAAGCTCCGAGGAAAAAGCGATTAAATAAAGACTAAATAGTGAAACTGAAGTAAGGGATAAATAGGCCAATGTCGTCCGCTAACCTAAGAAAGTCCTGAACAACTACAAAAGGCCATGACGAACAGAAAACGACCATGCTGACGCGAAAAATACAATAACAATTCGGGCACGATAAACACAATAAAAAAAGCCATCCAAAAATTGGATGGCTTTCTTAACACCTTTGTATTAAAGCTTATTTGATAATATCACGTAAACCTAGACCTTTAATGATCGCACGGTAACGGTTGATATCTTTTTTGTAAAGATAAGCTAATAATGAACGACGTTTACCTACTAACATTTGTAGGGCACGTTGTGTACCGAAATCTTTTCTGTTTTTTTTCAAGTGCTCAGTTAAGTGAGCAATTCTCTTAGTGAATAAAGCAACTTGACCTTCAGTAGATCCTGTGTTTGTAGCTGATCCAGCAAATTCTGCGAAGATATCAGCTTTGTACTCTTTACTTAAATACATTTCCTGAATAATATTAAAGCGTTAAAAATTTTATTAATTGGCTGCAAAGATAGCAAAAATCTTCGGTTGCCAAAATAATTTAATAAGCAAAGGTTCAGCCACTATTAAACCTTTACGTAGATTTTCTTCTTATCCAACCAATAGCAGATTACCCACATCAACGTTAAGAAACATAGTGAATAAACAAAAGAACCAACTTCTGGTATCCCAGGCACTTTCGCGCAAACATATTTATAAAACCAGGCAAAAGCGTCGAGGTATTTTTGTGTACCATCCTCTTTTACGCCATCAGGAATGCGGAACAATCCCAAAAAGCGTGGTAGAACACCGCTCAAGACAAAGATGAATAACGGATTTTTACCAAAAACATCAAAAAACTGTGTCAATTTATTTTTCACCCCCTGCACTTCAATAAACCAGATCATACCACCTAGTGTCATGGTTGCCAAACCTGTTGTATAGAGCACATAGGAACTCGTCCATATTTTTTTATTGATCGGAAAACCCAAGGCCCATATCCAAGCCAATACGACCAAAATAAATCCGGTCACAAACATTCCCGCCAGCAATTTAAAATGAGGCTCACTTGAGGCCGGCACTTTCGTCCACAGCCAATCCACCTGACCTTGCTTTTTAATAAATACACCAACTAAATAGCCAAAGACGACCTGAACAATTGTCGGCAAGGTACTCATCAGCCCTTCAGGATCAAATGGCACCCCCTCCCCTTTGTAAACATGCGGCAAACCTAGGATTGCTATATCATACTTTGTACCGAACCAGCCCTCCAAGCTATAGGGATCTGCTCCTCCGGCTATTGCACAGATTGCCCAATATAACAACAGTATGATTGCCGAGATCCAGATAATCGTTTTTTCTTTAAAATAATAAGCTAAAATCGAAGCAAAACAATAAGCGACTGCGATGCGTTGGAGCACACCGAAAATCCGAATTCCCCGGCTCGGATCCGTTCCGTCCACCCATTGTTTAAAAACCAGCTCCGCACCATCCCATTTCACAAAAGGCCACCAATTGATGAAAAGTCCAATCGCAAAAATCAAGATCGTCCGTTTAATTACTTTTTGCCAAAATACTGCAGGTCCTGCCTCCTGTAAACGAGGTATAACAAAAGACATGGCATTACCTACTGCGAAAAGAAAAAAGGGAAAAACCAGGTCTGTAGGTGAACATCCATGCCATTCTGCATGTTTTAGCGGTGCAAACATATGAGCCCATGTACCCGGATTATTCACCATAATCATCAGTGCCACAGTAGCTCCACGAAATACATCCAAGGAGTAATAGCGTTGTTTCATAATCAGATTGTATAATTAAAAGGTAAATATAACGTATTTACCCTTCATTTTTATGCGCAGTCCACAATTTAATGGCATAAACAGGAAGGTTTATTGTTATAGAAAAAATAAAAAGACAAAGCACAACGGCAACTTTTTAAATTTTTTTAAAAAGTATTTTGATCTTACATACGATTTAACATATCTTTAACAAAAGTTTAATCAACTTTTAGAAACCACACAAACTGATGGAAAAAGAAATACTGAAAAACCTTTATTTTGATTCTGCGCTTTCTATTGCAGAGTTGGTCAAAAAACTCGCCAAGAGTACACCTTCCATCACAAAAATAATCAATCGTTTACTCGAAGAAAAGATAATTGTTGAATGTGGTTTTGCAGAATCCACTGGTGGAAGACGTCCTTTACAGTTCGCAATTAATCCAGCGCTGAATTTTTATATTTTAACGATTTCAGCCGATCAGCATTTCTCTACATTTACCATTACCGATCTCAATCAGCAAAAAGTCATCGAACACCGCGATATTCCTTTAGAATTAAAGGCTAGCAATTCTTCTGATTTACTATTGGGTGAAATTGAATCGATTTTAGAATTATCGGGAATCAATAGCAATAAAATAATTGGCATTGGTCTTAGCATGCCGGGATTTGTAAACTCCGAGCTGGGTGTCAATGAATCTTATCCCCATAATCATCCGCTATATCGCATAAAAGATAGCATAGAAGCAAAATATCAGCTATCTACTGTCATAGAAAACGACTCCAGATGTATCGCTATAGCAGAGAAAGAGTTTGGGGCGGCTAAGGGTATTGATCATTCGCTGATTATCAACCTAAATTGGGGAGTAGGATTGGGTATTATTATTAATAGCTCCGTTTTTAAAGGAGAGTCTGGTTTTGCGGGAGAATTTAGCCATATCCCACTTTCGGATGACAACACCTTATGTTCTTGCGGAAAAAGAGGGTGCCTTGAAGTGGAAGCGTCGTTGGATGCTGCCATTCGAAGCACGGAAGCTGATATCCAAAATAACGAATATTCAATTTACAGCACCTTCGTAAAAAGCAATCTCAACAAAATAGATGCTTTAATTGAAGCGTCGAATGTAGGCGATCAAATCGCGATCAATAATTTAGGAAAAATAGGTTACATGCTAGGTAAAGGTATATCAACACTTATCCATATTCTTAATCCAAAACAAATTATTGTCAGCGGAAGAGGTGCAGAATTAGGAAGGATTCTGAATCCGCAAATACAAATTGCCATCAATGAATTTTGTATCCCCGAGATTGCAAAAACAACGAATATCCAGATGTCAGCTTTAAACAAACACGCACAAATCAAAGGCACTGCAGCAATTGTAGTCGAAAACCATATCAATAAAATTTTAATTCAATAAATAACCACACTAATCATTTACTTATTGTAATTCATACTAATCATTAAAAAATGAGTCTATTTTACAAAAAAGCAACAGGTATAGCATTGTGCACGCTATTTAGCGCCACCTCGCTTTACGCACAACAAACCATTACTGGTACAGTAACAGACGCGAAAGGTCCTGTTTCAGGAGCGACAGTTTCTGTTAAGGGTACTGCCAAAGGAACGCAAACAAATGCAAGCGGAACCTTTACGATTCAAGCCGCTCCAGGAGAAGTATTACGTGTTTCTATTGTCGGTTACCACACGCAAGAAATTACGGTTACTTCCGCTAAATCGATTAAAGTCTCCTTAACTGAGGACGCTTCAGCTTTAGATGAAGTTGTTGTAACTGCGATGGGTATCAAGCGCGAATCTAAGGCGCTAGGATATGCAGTTAGCAATATCAAAGCAGAAGAAATTACCAAAGCGGGTAACACCAACTTTGGATCAGCACTATACGGTAAAGCCCCAGGTGTGAAAATTACCACTGCTCCGGGTGGTTCTGCCAGTGCGGTTAACGTTCAAATCCGTGGTATCAATTCATTAAACTATCAACGCCAGCCCCTCTATGTTGTCGATGGTATCATCATCCGTAACGATCAACAAGGTGGTGCGACTGGTGCAAACAATAATAATTATTGGGACGATCAACGTATTAGAGGTAATGGTATGCTGGACATCAACCCAGCTGATATCGACAATATTTCCATCTTAAAAGGTGCCGCAGCCAGTGCATTGTACGGCTCGGACGCTGCAAGTGGGGTAATTGTTATTACAACAAAGAAAGGCACAAAAGGTAGAGGTCTAGGAATTGACTTCAACTATAATGGATCAATCGAAAGAGCAGCCTTTTTACCGAAGTTCCAAAATATTTATGGACCTGGCTACGATGCCGCGACAAACATCGCTAACGGCGCATCTGCCGAAGGTTGGTTTACAGATGCTAATTCTCCATCAGGAAGAAGACCATACTATAGATCCTACGGAAGTTTTGGTCCAAAATTCACTGGCGAAGATGTTATGTGGTGGGACGGACAGGTACGTCAATACAAAGCACGTGAAAACAACTACTACGACGTATTTGACAAAGGCTACAATTCCAATATTAACGTCGGTATCTCAAACCAAACGGAGAAAATTAACTACCGTTTGAGTGCGACCAGAATGGACTATAAAAGTACAAGCCCTGGTAGTAAACAGAACAGAAATACCTTCAATCTCAATAGCACGCTAAAACTTAGCGACAAATTATCAACCGATATCGTCGCTAACTTTATCAATACCAACACCCATAACAGAACCTATCTGTTGGGTCAGGTACTTGGAAGTTTTGACGGATTTTTCAGCAGAACAGAAGATATGTCTGCAATGAAAAATGCGTATCAAACCACTGATGGCTACAAATATTCCAAATTTGGAACAGGACGTCCTGAAGATTTCAAATACACGATGCGGGCTTCCAACCTCTTAGATTATTTTTGGAATCAATACAAAAACAGTTATGATGAGACCGAAAATAGGATTTTGACAAGTGCCACATTAAACTGGGATGTTGTAAATCACTTGAAACTCCGCGGAAGAATCGGTAATGACTTAACTTCTGCAACGAGCATCAACAAGCAATACAACGAATACGCAACAGCTTACAATTCAACTACCAGCAGTTCCGGAGGCTTTGCTACTTCAAAAGGAGTCTATTCAATTCTGTATGGTGATGTAATGGCAACCTATAGCAACAAAATCAATGCAGATTTTGACTATTCAGCGAGCGTGGGCTTCCAATCGAGATCAGAACGTTATGATGATCAATCTTCAAGTACAGCAGGTGGTCTTGTTACCGAAAACTGGTTTAGCTTAAGCAACAGTTACGCGCAGGCAACAACTTCAAATAGCAGAAAGGAAATGCTAAAATATGCCTACTTCGGTTCCTTGAATATTGGCTATAAAGGATTTGCTTACTTAGACGGTACTTATCGTTCTGAATACTCTTCTACACTACCTTCATCGAACAATAATTATCGCTATGGCTCCGTTAGCGGTAGCTTTATTTTCAGCGATGCTTTCGATATCAAGTCGGATAAGTTCTCCTACGGTAAACTTCGTGCTTCCTACGGTATTGTTGGTAATGATGCTGCAATCTACGAAGCAAATATCGCTTATAACCAGAATCCATTATTGACAATCAATGGCGCTGTTCCATCATTGACCTACAGAAACAATTATGGAAATCTCAATCTACGTCCTGAGCGTAAATATGAGGTTGAGGTAGGTATGGAATTGAAGTTTCTAAAAAATAGATTAGGATTAGATGTTAGTTACTATAACAATTATATCGATGATCAGATCTTAGGACTTACAACACCAGCCTCTACAGGGGCAACTTCCCAAATTTTGAATATCGGAAAAATTGCCAATAACGGTTTGGAGCTTTCCATCAACGGTACGCCAATTCAAAATGAAAACTTTACCTGGAATTCTAGACTGAACTATTCATTTAATAAGTCGACTGTTAAAACCCTAGCACCAGGTGTTGAAGAATTGGTATTCTACTCTGCCGATGAAAACTCTTTGAAGATTACCGCAAAAGAGGGTGAGAAATTAGGAAATATTTACGTTTATGACATTGCAAAAGATCAAAACGGCAATAACTTGATTTCGGACGATGGACTTTATGTAATCGACAAAACCAAGTACAAATATGCTGGCAACATTATGCCAAAAGCGATCGGGGGCTGGACCAATACATTTACCTATAAAAACTTTATGTTAGACTTTACTGCTGATTATCGTTTTGGAGGTAAAATGGTATCCGAAAACCTCAAATACGGCATGAGTGCGGGTCTATATGAAAACACCTTACCATACCGCGAAAATGGGGTGACTTTGCAAGGGGTTAACGCCAATACAGGAAAAGCAAACGATGTGCATTTGAGTGCTGCAGAGTACTACATGAACACTTTCGGATGGGGTGCAGATTCTTGGACTGAAAAAGGTGCTGTATACGACAACAACTTTATCAAATTAAGAGAATTGTCTGTTGGTTACCGTATTCCGGACAGCTTCACCAAAAGACTTAAAATTAACAATTTAAAGGTTTCTTTGTTGGGCAGGAATCTATTCTACTTCTACCGCACATTGAAAAATCTTGATCCTGAAGCTCCAGTAGGAAACAAATGGTGGGCACAAGGTGTAGACGTTGGTTCATCTGCTGCTACCCGAAGTTTCGGTTTTTCATTGAATGCTAATTTTTAATTTTTTACCCACGAGAATCATGAAAAAAACTTTTCTTTCTATATTAACTTTGGTTTCGGCCCTATCGACGATGGTCGGCTGTAAATCACAACTTGACGACAAGTTTCAAAACCCAGATGCATCGACAAAAGCAAATATTCCGGCGTTCTTTGCCGAAATGCTAAATAATGATCGTGTAAGACCAGCTTATTACCACTACCGTACATTTATCCTGTCCAATCAGGCAGTATATACGCAGACAGCGTCTTTTTATCCGTCAAATACCATGTATCAGCCGAACGATAGCTACTCTTATGCATATTGGACGGATTTTTATGCCCCTGGTGTACTAGGTATTACAAGAAGCATGGAAAAAGCATATGCTGAACTTCCTGAAGCGGAGAAAGCAAGTAAAGAGATCTTTATCCAGACTGGCAAAATTGTTTTGTTTGACGAAGCATCTAAACTTGTTGACAACTTTGGAGATATCCCTTTCAGTGAAGCCGGTAGTCTACCAACAACAAGTACGATTATTAAGCCAAAGTTTGATGCGCAAAAAGAATTATACAATCAGTTCATCAGCGAATTGAAAAATATCAACACGTACTTATCAACAGCAACTACCAATCCTGATTTTTCAAAATACGATATCTTAAATAGCGGTAATGTTGCAAAATGGCGTAGGTATGCCAATTCACTTCGCCTGCGTCTATTGATGCGTATTTCTTTTGTTGATGAGGCAAAAGCAAGAACTGAAGTACTCGAAATGCTGAATAACCCCACACAATATCCATTGGCAGATGGTGGCGCAACGGCAAACTACAACCCTAGAAATGAAGACATCTTATTGCAGCCTCTAACCAACTATACAGGAACGTTGAGACAGGCCTTGATTGAAGGTCCCAATCAATTCGCAACAGATCATATGTTGAACAAAGTAATGTTGCCAGCGAAAGATCCACGTATCCCTGTACTTTATGACAAATTTGGAAAAACAATAAACGGTAAGTTCGTTCAGAACAAAGAGTATAGAGCAATGCCAATTACCTTTACTTCGGCGGATATGGAGAAGAATTATCAAGACTACGCTGTGTTGGATTCGGCAACTATCTTCGACAACAATGCTTTGCCAGGAATTGTCATTACTGCTTCTGAAACCAATTTCAATAAAGCTGAAGCGCTATTAAGATGGGGAGCAAGTAATGCGGCTAAAGATGCTTATGATGTCGCTGTTAAACAATCCGTTTCTTTCTATTATTATTTAAATAATTTAAATACTTCAGGACTGAAAACAGAGAAAAAACCTACCGATGACGTCATCAATGACTTTGTAGACAAATCGACTATCAGCTTTTCAACAACTCAAGCAAAGAACCTAGAATTAATATGGACTCAAAAATGGTTACATTATGGTTTTTTACAGGCACAACAAGCTTGGGCTGAATTGAGACGTACAGGATATCCAATATTGACATATCCTGTGGCTGGATTGGCTAATTACGCAAATCCTCCTAAACGTTTATTATATCCTACCCAAGAGATTTCAAATAATAGTTCTAATTACGATGCTGTTAAAGCAAATGATACAAGAACAACTAAAATCTTCTGGGACGTCAAATAGATGATCACACATTAAACGAATGAAATCTCGCGAGCAATTGTCCTGAGATTTTGAAAGAGCCTGGTAATACCAGGCTCTTTTTGTTTTGCTATATCATAAATAATCGAAGATAGAGTCGGTTATAATATTACAATCTCCCCTAAAAAAACGGATAATTTCGAGATACCATTCGGAGCTTCTCCCCAAAAAACCTTTTAATATTATAGCAATTTCGTTACAATACTGACCCAACCTTTCTTTAATCGATAAAAAAAAGAGCCTTCTTTTGAGCAAAAACACATTATCATCAAATTCTTTTTAAAAATTTTAAAAAGAATTTTGAACTTAACACAAAGTGTGTTTATCTTTAACATACAATGCTTATGAGAATCTAAACATATTGATGATCTATAAGCAAGTTACTATGAAAAACCAAGGCGCGATGAAATGATTTTTATCAGCCATTATGAAACTTAGAGAAAACCAATAGTTATACTAATACAATTGAACTAAATTATGGGCGGCGAAATTTTGAGAATTTTGTATTACAGGCCGATGCAACCGATTGCAGACATTGCAAACTCTTTATCGAAAAGCATCCCCTCTGTCACCAAGCAGATCAATGATCTTTTGACACGAAATGTTGTTGTCGAAAAAGGTTATGCAGCATCCACAGGTGGAAGAAAAGCTATACAATACATGCTTAATGAAAATTTACAGCAAAGTATTATTAGCGTGTCTATTGATCAATTCTATACATCCATATCTTCCTCAAATCTCAAGGCTGAAACAATTTCGTCGCAAAATAATATTCCAATCGACCTTAGAGATAAGAAGGCAACGGAGTCCATTCTGGAAGCATTGAACAATTTCATCATTTCCAACCAGATCAACATTACACAAGTAATCGGTATTGGAATTAGTATGCCTGGTTTTGTTGATTCGGAAACAGGTCTCAATGAATCGTACAATGAAGATTCGCCCTTATATAACATTCGAAAACTATTTGAGCAAAAATTTAAGGTTCCGGCCATCATTGACAATGACTCACGTTGTATCGCCCTAGCGGAACGGAAATTTGGTGAAGCAAAAGATTCATCCCACTCGCTCGTGATCAATCTAAACTGGGGTGTAGGCTTAGGAATACTCATCAATGATGATATCTTCAAGGGAACATCAGGTTATGCCGGCGAATTCAGCCATATTCCACTTTCCGATACATTAACCTTATGCTCATGTGGCAAACGCGGCTGTCTTGAAGTCGAAGCTTCCATTAGTGCAGCCATTCGAAATACCGAGCGGGATATAAAGAATGGAGAATATTCCATTTATGATAAACTAGCCCATGAACACATCAATAAAATCGACGCATTAATTGAAGCTGTCCAAATCGGAGATCAGGTAGCAATCAACAACATTGGGAAAGTTGGCTATTTACTTGGCAAGGGAATTTCGACGTTAATACACATCCTCAATCCGGATAAAATAATCATCAGTGGCCGGGGAGCCGAAATCGGGGACATTTTGGCGCCTCATATTCAAGTAGCCATTAATGAATATAGCATTCCGAAGATTTCAAGGAAGACAACATTGGCAATTTCCACACTGCATAAAAGGGCGCAACAAAAGGGGACAACTGCCTTAGTCATCGAAAAATATATTACTAACATAATTAACTAACGTTTTACACAAACACCTAAAACATGAGTCTATTTTACAAAAAAACTGCAGGATTGGCGCTATGTACACTTTTCAGTGCTACATCGCTCTACGCGCAGCAAAGCATTTCTGGAATAGTTTCAGATGCTAATGGACCAATTTCTGGCGCCACTGTCTCCGTAAAAGGAACCAGCAGAGGCACCCAAACTGGCGGCAATGGATCTTTCACAATCCAAGCTTCAACAGGTGAAACTTTGCGCATCTCCATGGTGGGCTACAAATCCCAAGAAGTTGTGGTTGGTTCCAACAAAACAATCAACGTAAGCTTAACCAGCGACCAATCCAACCTGGAAGAAGTTGTTGTTACTGCCATGGGTATCAAAAAAGCCCCGAGAGAGCTTGGTTATGCCATGAGTACGATTGATTCCAAAGAACTAACAAAAACCGGTTCACCAAACTTTGCGGGGGCATTATATGGTAAAGCACCGGGCGTACGCATCACAACTGCTCCAGGGGGAGCAACCTCAGGGGTAAATATCAATATTCGTGGTATTAACTCTATCACAGGAGGTTCACAACCGTTAGTCATTATTGATGGGGTACCTATGCGCCAAAATAAATTTGATAACTCCAATTATTGGGGCGACCAACGTGCTCGCGGTAATGGCCTTGAGGATTTAAACCCTGAGGATATCGAAACAGTATCCATTTTAAAAGGAGCTTCAGCTGCTGCATTATATGGATCTGAAGCGATGAATGGTGTTGTCCTTATCACAACAAAATCAAATAAGGGGGGGACAGGCTTTTCAATTGATTTTAATGCAAACTATACGCATGATCAAATTGCATACCTACCCAAATTCCAAAATGTACGGGGGCCAGGCTATAGCTTAGCTTATGCAAATGGAGGACAGGCTGAAGATAAATTTTTCTATTATGGCGCTGATAGGGCTGTTGATGGAGTTACAAGAGGTGTTCTACCCGCAACGGTAAACTTCGGGCCTAAATTTGATGGACTACCAACGGTAACATGGGATGGTAAGGTGCGTCCTTATGAAGCTCAGAATGCTTACGGAAAGTTTTTCAACAATCCCAACAATACATCCCTTAATCTCGCGTTAGGCCACGCAACAGAAACGTCAAATGTTCGTTTCTCCCTTACTCGTCAAGATAATCAGATGACGTCGTTCGATTCATATAACAAAAAGAACATTGTCAATTTTAACTCAACATTTAAATTGTGGAATAAACTAACAACCGATGTTGTCGTTAATTATATCAATCAGCATACGCATAACAGACCATTTATGACGGATCGCTTGATTAACAATTTTACGGGGATGATTTCCACGTTTGATAACCCAGACTGGTATGCAGATCGCTATCAAACGAGCCTAGGGTATAAATATGTAACTGGAACGAATCAAAGTCTTACCCCAGGTGAAAATCTAATACACAACGGATATAAAGTCGATGTATTAGATTACTATTGGAATACTCGAGCTAAAACAAGTGATGAATATTCAAACCGTCTAATTGGTTCATTTACGAATACTTATCAAATAACAGACGATTTATCTGTTCGCGCTAGATTCTCTGCTGACGTTACATCAGCACGATTTGAAGATCGCAGCCCTAATCGCTTCCCATTACTTTACGGTTTTGACACCGAATCAGGATTTACGACAAAAAATCAAAATCAAAACATTTATTACACCGACCTTCTTGCCTCCTATAAAAAACAAATTAATAAGGACATTAAGTTAGGAGCTGCAGTAGGCTATACTGCGACAAAAAATCAGGACTTTTCGGTTAGTGGCTGGACTAACGGTGGATTATCTCAACGCAATTGGTATGATCTATCAGCCTCCGTTAATGATTCCAGAAGCTCACAAGCTAGGGTTTGGTCATTAAGAGATGCAACTTTTGGAACTTTAAATTTTAGTTTTAAAGACTATTGGTATGTAGAAGGGACATTACGTCGTGAGCTTATTTCACAGATGCACCCAGATAACAATGTTTTGTATTATCCATCGGTCAATTCAAGTTTAATCTTATCTGATGCGTTTAAACTTCCGGAAATCTTCGATTATGCGAAATTAAGAGGCTCATGGGGAATTGTGGGAAATTATCCTAATATTTTCCAAAGCGCCTTGAGCTTCTCTCAAAAAACACTGGGCGATCAAGGAACAGGATCTGTGATTTATACACAGGTTCCAACCTCCGGCTTCGGAAATGAGCGCATTAAACCTGAGACCAAGCATGAGATCGAATTTGGTTTAGAAACTAGATTGTTAAAAGGCCGATTAGGATTTGACATTACTTATTACAATGGCCAGATCAAAGATCAGATCTTAGATTTCTCTTTACCAATGACGACAGGTGCTAGCTCTATTGTTGCAAACGTAGGTACATTACGTAACAAAGGATGGGAATTTGTTGTTAACGGTACACCAGTTCAAAGTGAAAACTTCAAGTGGAATACAACCGTTAACCTTGCGTTCAACAGAAACAAGGTCGAGCAATTAGCAGGCGGTGCGACCGAATTAGAGCACCGATTTATTGATGGTGATGCAGCTAAGATTATTTCGAGAGTTGGAGAACCATTGGGTGATATCTACGCTCGGCCGGTAAAAACAGATGATCAAGGACGAATGATTGTTGACGCAAATGGTTTATATCAATTGGACAACACAACGTACAAAAAAGTTGGTAATGCCATGCCTAAAGCAATTGGTGGGTTCATCAACTCCTTTAGTTACAAAAATTTCACTTTGGACGCTCTAATTGACTTCCGCTGGGGAGGACATATTATGCCTACCGGTATCAACTGGATGAAAAGTAGAGGTTTGCTAGAAGAAACCTTAGAGGGTATGGACGCCGAACATGGTGGATTGAGTTACTACTTGTCTGGAGGAAAAGGAATTGCTACTACTGGTTCCACTGGACCTAATGGAGAAACGGTTTATCATGATGGTATGTTATTGGACGGGGTTTTATTAGATGGTACTAAAAACGCGAATATCATCTCCCAAGCGACCTACTTCAATTCAACCTATAACTGGGGTGGCCCACAATATGGCGGAAACTCTCGTTATGAACTTTATGTAGAGAAAAACAACTATATCAAGATGCGTGAACTTTCGCTCGCTTATAGACTTCCGAAAGATTTCGCTCGCAAGTTAAAAGCGAAAAACATCAGTTTATCGGCCTTTGGAAGAAACTTGTTCTTCATCTACAGAACCGCCAAACACCTCGATCCTGAACAAATGACAGGTGGTTCACACTGGTCACAACAAATTACCAATGCTGGTTCAGGTCCAGCAACAAGAACTTATGGTTTAATGTTACGCGCAAGTTTCTAAAATTATGAAAATCAAAAAACACATCTTACTTGCTGGTCTATGTGCCGCGGGTATTACAGCAATAACCTCTTGTAGTAAATCATCTTTTGATGAGTTATATAGAGATCCAGGAAAAATAAGTGAAGTGTCAGCCGACAAACAGTTCGCAGGAATTACCTATTCCTACAGAGAACTGGTTGTACCAAGTTACTGGAATTACTTTGTTATCCTCCGATCGACTGCTAATCGCTATGTTCAAGCTACGGGATGGGCAAACGAGAATAATCAATTGATACCTGGAGGTGCTTCTATCCAGGATCGTTGGAATACTTATTATGCAGGTCTTGCACAATATCGAGAATTTGAAAAAGTATACACAGCTTTGCCAGAAGCAGAGCGAACTCAGCTACGCATATTTTACCTTGCAGCGAAAATTTTCTTTTATGATCAAACGCAACAAGTTGTTGATTTACATGGAGACATCCCTTGGTCGCAAGCAGGCATGTTGAGTACCAATGGCGGAAATTATCCGAGCTCGTATGCTAAATATGATACTGCAGAAGAAATATATAAAGCTATGCTGGATGACCTAAAATCCATCAGTACCGAGCTTAATACGTTGCCAGCACTAACTTCAGGTGTTTCCACGTCTTTTAAAACCCAGGATTTAATAAACAAAGGTGATATTACACTATGGAAAAAATATTGTAATTCCCTTCGCCTACGTATGTTGACTCGCGTCAGTGCTGCCTCTACTTTTACAGCAAGAGCAAACCAAGAGCTGGCCGACATTGTTGGAAATCAATCAACTTATCCTTTAACTCTCACCAATGCAGATAATATCGACATCAGTGTCTTCAATTCAGGATCTGATATCAATGCGAGAGGATTTAGAGATGGTTTAGAAAGCTGGAACGCCAATATTGCCGGGAAAGTAATGATCGACAACATGGTGTCAAAGGCAGACCCGAGATTACCATTTATTTTTGAACCTGGACAAGGTGCAAATGGGGCTTATATTGGGCTAGATCAGTCTCTAACGAGTGCAGAACAAACTGCTTTGATTTCCGGAACACCAGCTAATCCAAGTAAGATTGCCATCTATAATCGTTCTACTTACTCGAGAAATGAATATTTCCCAGGGTTACTGATCACGGCATCGGAAGTCAATTATTTACTTGCTGAGTATTACAACAGGACTGGAAATAATGCTGCTGCAAAATCAGCCTTCGAACAGGGTATAAAACAATCCATCGCACTATTCCCTGCAATCAGAGCATTGAGCAAAGATAATACGACTACTGCCGCAACTCAACCAACAGAAGATCAGATTAATACCTATATTTCAAATATTGGTTGGGGAACAAATAACATTCAATTAATCGCTACTCAAAAATGGCTACATTTCAATGTTATTCAACCTTTACAATCCTGGGCGGAAGTAAGAAGATTAAATTACCCTGTATTTACTTTTAGAACAGAAGTATCTGATATTCAAAAAACTGTCCCTGCGAGATGGAATATCCCCGCAACAGAAGTGAATTTAAATGGCGCAAATTATGACGCTGTAAAAAGCAAAGATAAGCTTGACACCAAACTCTTCTGGGACGTAAATTAACGCAAAAGCTACATCTATCTACAAGAAGGCCACCTAAGGTGGCCTTCTTTTTATCATTTTCACTATCTTTATCCATGCAAAAACTAAAAACCATTATATCCACCGCGCTGATTGCTTCAAGTGCAACATTAGCGTTTGGCCAAGCACATAACGTATCTAATGGCTATCAAAAACCGACAGATCCTCTAGTGATTGAAAATCTCGAACAATGGCAAGATATGAAGTTTGGTCTTTTCATGCACTGGGGTACCTATAGTCAATGGGGAATCGTCGAAAGCTGGAGTATCTGTCCCGAAGATGAAGGCTGGACGCAACGCAAACCCGAACATGGTAAAACTTATTTTGAATACCTCAAGAACTACGAAAATCTACAGACTACCTTTAATCCTACAGATTTCAATCCACAGAAATGGGCCGATGCCGCTAAAGCTGCCGGCATGAAATATGTCGTCTTTACAACCAAACATCACGATGGATTTGCCATGTTCGATACCAAAGAATCGGATTATAAAATCACCTCCTCCAAAACGCCATTTTCGACAAATCCAAAGGCCAATGTAACCAAAGAAATCTTTAACACATTTCGCAATGACGGCTTCAAAATTGGCGCCTATTTCTCCAAACCGGACTGGCACTCCGATTACTACTGGTGGTCCTACTTTCCGCCAAAAGACAGAAATGTAAATTACGATCCTAAAAAATATCCGGATCGCTGGCAAAAATTCAAAGACTTTACCTACAATCAAATCAACGAGCTGACTTCCGAATATGGCAAAGTCGATATCCTTTGGCTGGATGGTGGCCAGGTCCGCCCCTTAGAAACGGTTGACAAATCTGTTGACTGGCAACAGACGATCAAAATGGATCAAAATATTGACATGGACCGCATCGGTGGCATGGCAAGGAAAAATCAACCTGGCATTATCGTCGTTGACCGTACGGTACCTGGAAACTGGGAAAATTATGTCACTCCCGAACAAGCGATTCCTGAACATCCGTTGGATATTCCATGGGAAAGCTGCATCACCATGGGTAATTCGTTCAGTTATGTGCCCAACGACCAATACAAACCAACCAAAAAGATTGTTGAAACATTGGTAAAAATTATTTCCCGCGGCGGAAACTACTTATTGAACATAGCCCCTGGCCCTACAGGAGATTACGATCAGGCTGCATACGATCGCTTGAACGAGCTGGCAGCCTGGATGAAAATCAATCAAACTGCAGTGTTTGCAACACGTACCATTGCTCCGTATCACCAAGGTGACTATTACTACACCAGAAGCAAAGACAGTAAAGTGGTCAATGTATTCCATCTTTCTGAAGGTGACACTTACCAGCAGCCCAATGAATACGTCTTTCAAGTACCCGACAATTTTAACGTAAAAAAGATTGCTATTCTAGGTCATAAAGGTAAATTGGACTGGTCTCAACGTGGTAACCAAATTACCTTGAGAAGTCCTAGTACACGTTTTAGCTATGCTACTGCAATTCAATTGCAAGGCAAATAATATAAAATTCCGTTGGATACGATCCAACGGAATTTTATCATTTAACAAGGTCATTGTTTACCGATGATCGCCTGAACATTTAACATCCCCAAAGCTGCTCAGGAATAAGAAAATAAGTCATCAACAAACTATAGGGGTTTTAGAACCTTAAATTCCAATGAAAAAAATCAACCTATTTCCATTATTTATCCTTCTTTTTGTATCCTCATGTGCAACGTATAAACCTCAGATCCTGGTGTCAGAGCAAATTTTTAAAACAGGTCAGGTTCCATTCCAGCAATGTCATGCCTCCACGATTCAAGTTATCGGAAAAGACAGTTTATTGGCAGCCTGGTTTGGTGGTACTCATGAATCTAACCCTGATGTTGTCATATGGAGTTCACTGTATAGTCATGGACAATGGCAGCGTCCTGTACAGATTGCAGACGGTATCCTTGGTGACAACCGCTTTCCAACATGGAATCCTGTTTTCTATCAATACCCGCACAGTGACACCTTATCTTTGTATTATAAAATAGGCCCCAACCCCAGAGAATGGAAAGGCTATGTCAAACATTCGATTGATAAGGGAACCAGCTGGTCAGCACCGCAGCAGTTACCTGAAGGTATATTGGGGCCTATCAAGAATAAACCGCTCACCTTGACAAACGGACTGCTGCTCTCCCCCTCCAGCACGGAATCCAAAACAGAAATCTGGAAAGCACACCTGGAAATCAGCCGCGATCATGGCCGCTCTTGGTCCGTCAGCGCAATACGCCCAGATACCAGTATCCAGGTTATTCAGCCCAGTGTGATCCAACACGCAGATGGACGCATTCAGGTGCTCTGTCGAAGTAAAGAAAATAAAGTGATGGCAGCATTCTCAGCAGATGAAGGCCTTACCTGGGGCCCCTGGCAATCCACAAACCTGCTCAATCCCAATTCTGCCACCGACGCCATCCGTTTAAATAATGGTTTATTGATGATCGTCTTCAATCCGGCTATCGCTGGCAACGACTGGTGGGAAGGACGCACAAAACTGCATGTCGCCATATCAAAGGATGGCTTACAGTGGAAAGATGTTCTAACCCTTGAAGATGGGGTAAAGAACGATGAGTATTCTTATCCGACAATTATTCAGGACACAAATGGTCTTATCCACATCACCTATACCTGGAACAGGAAAAGTATCAAACATATTGTGCTCAAATAAAAAAAAGGACTGTCCAAAATTGGGCAGCCCTATAGTATTGTTTGCGGTTTAGGATTAATAATCTCTCGTTAATTCCATTTCGCCCTTCAGTCGGATATCATCAGAAGATGCTCCAACCAAGAATTTAAATTTTCCCTTTTCTGTCTTCCATGCGTTGCTTGAACTCCAAAGTTTGAGGTCTTCCTTAGTCAATTGAAACGAATAACGTTCTTTCTTTCCTGCGGCAATGTTTTTGCGTTCAAATCGCTTCAATTGCATAACCGGTGTCACTACCGAACTTACTTCATCCACAACATACAACTGAGCGACTTCATCGCCAGCCAATTTACCGTTATTGACGACATCGAATGACACTGTGCAAGCAAAATCATTGCCATTCTCCTTCAAAGAGATCTGTAAATTGGAGTAATCGAAGCTACTATAACTCAACCCATAACCAAATGCATACAATGGCTTAGCCGACATCTCCACATAATCGTGATGTTTGGGTTTTGTATGGTTGTAATGTACAGGAAGCTGGCCGACCGAACGAGGTACCGAAATCGGTAATCTTCCAGCGGGATTATAGTCACCGAACAATACATCGGCAACTGCCAAGCCTCCCTCCTGTCCGGGGTACCAGGCATTCACGATCGCAGGCACATGTTCAGCTGCCCAATTTAAGTTCAATGGTCTTCCCATAACCGTAACAAGTACAAGAGGTTTTCCAGTCGCCTGTATCGCTTTCAGCAACTTGATCTGATCGCCCATCATATCCAGGGAAACGCGGTCAAATCCTTCTCCGCTTTCCATATCACTTACCGTGTTGGGATCAACATTGGCCGCTCCAGTTGCTTGATACGACGTTTTAAAATCACGTGCGCTTGAACCTCCGAGGACTAAAACCACTGCATCGGCCTGCTTTGCAGCAGCGACAGCGGCAGCAATATCGGAATTGCTGGTATCACGGATCGCACATCCTTTGACATAATCGATCTTGGTATTTTTATCCACTGCCGCCCGGATTCCGGTCAGCAAAGTCTGCACTTTACCATCGGCCTGTGGAGCAGTATAATCGCCCAGCTGATTATAAGGATTATCGGCATTTGGCCCTATAACGGCGATTCGTTTCAACGATTTACTTAAGGGTAAAATGTGCTGATCGTTTTTAAGCAAAACAATCGACTCGCGTGCCACTTGTCTTGCCACCGTTTTATTTTGCGTCGTAGCGACTTTTTGCGCTACCATTTTTTCATCCACATAAGGATGATCAAAAAGACCAAGATTGAACTTCATTCGCAGTACACGGGCCACTGCTGTATCGAGAACAGCAGGTTCAACGAGCCCCTGTTGGACAGCCTTAAGCAGATTTGAACCATAACCAGTCCCGCTTAGATCGACATCCAATCCGGCATGTATACTTTGTGAAGCCGCTTCTTCTGCAGTCGCTGCTGTTGCATGCCCGCCATTGAGCCCTGATATACTCAGTAGATCCGATACGACAAATCCCGTAAATCTCCAGTCTTTCCGTAGAATATCATTCAACAGCCAGGAATTGGCAGAACAAGGAATACCATCAATGCTATTATATGCCGTCATAACCGACCCAGCTCCCGATTTCACAGCACGCTCAAAAGGCGGGAGAAAATACTGTCTCAGGCTTCGCTCGCCAAACGACACGGACTCACCATTGTGACCGCCATCCGGAGCCGCATAGGCAACAAAATGCTTTAGAGTACCTATTATTTTATCCCGCTCACCGATCTTTTCCCCTTGAAAACCACGGATCATTGCGCTTCCCATTTGTCCAATAAGATAGGGATCCTCCCCATAGGTCTCTTCAGTACGCGACCAACGTGGATCTCGTGCTAAATCTAATACAGGACCGTAACCGTTTTTACCACCCACGGCATAAGTCTCCATGGCGATTGTTGAAGCCATGTCCTGAATCAACTGCGGGTTCCATGTACTCGCCTGCCCAATTGCGGTAGGAAATACCGTTGCACCAATAGCCATATGTCCATGTGGCGCCTCTTCAGACAATAACAATGGAATTCCAAGGCGCGTGCTATCCACCATATAACGTTGGATCGCATTGGTAGCGCGCGCAGCTTCTACAGGGCTCAAACCATTCAGCAAGGTTTTTTGTGTCCAGGGATCGGCACGTAAGGTTGCCCATAATAATCCGATATGCTGTTCTTTTACCGCCTTTCGCAATTTATTGCTGATTGTAACCTGCTTTCCGTTCTTGCTATACATGTCCCAGCCCAGCAATTTGCTCAATTGCCCGACTTTCTCTTCCACAGTCATTCTTCCCAATAGATCACTTACCCGTTTTTCAATTGGTAAGGCACTATTCTTATAGGGCAATTGCTGGGCTTGAAGTTGTGGGCAGAGCAATGTCGTCATTGCCGCCATCAGTAATATACGGACTTTCATAAGTGGATTATTATTTATCTAGTTTTCTTCATTAATTGGATCCGGTTTTATTAGTTCACGCCATCTATGCAACCGGTTTCCAAACCACTAAATTAACGATTTAGCCTAAATAATCAAGTTAAATTTTGATTCCTGATTCTTTTAATAATCATAGGGCGGCGGCATTGGTTTGAACAGCGTTCATCTAAATAACCTAACAAAGGGTCTACTTTATGTATTGAAGTAGAGGAGAGCAAATGGCAAATATCCACGAAATTCATTCTTGCACGTTGGGCCACAACAAAACAGGTAGACAAAGAAAAAAGTAATGTGGAATATTCAATTGCAACTTCATCAAAACAGAATTGAATAAAAACAGGAAGACGGCTAGCCGTCTTCCTGTTGAATGTTAAAGGAAATATACTACTTATTTTGTTGCAGCCGTTCGCTTACCTTGAAAATAGTATTCAAATGGTATCACGTATGCTGCAGGATTATTATTGCGTGAAATTAATATAAGCTGATCACCATCAAGCTGTACCTCATAACTTTGGGAAGGATCATCATCAGCAAACTTGATACTTTTCTTCTCTTTATCATAGATAAAAGCGCGATGCTGTTGTTCAGCAAAAATCAAACTTTCAAATGTTAGCTTATCATCCCCACATAGTTCCTTACCACGATTGACAGTGAACTTATTCGCTGATTCAGCAAATGTGAACGTATACACATTATCCTTTTCACAATCTTTCAGTTTATACTTATGCTGCTCATTTGCCGTACCTTTCACAGACATGATAGGGCTCCATTCAAAACTTTCCAGCTGTTTTTGAACATCCATAGGTACAGTCACTTCATTTTCCTTACTGCAGCTCGTCAGTAAAAAGAGGATAGCAAAACTTCCCGTAAATAATTTATTCATTGCGGTTTCCATTAGTTATAGCTGTATGACGATCATCCTACCAATATCGCTACAATAAATTAATTATTATTAACTAAACAGATAAAAATAGACTAAGAGCCGGAAAGCACTTCGCGCCACTAGCGAGGATAGGCATACATCCACGCAATAATTGTTAATAAACATGTTAACTTTCTAATACAGAGCAGATCTTTTGTTAAAAACATCGAGGATCTCCTGCTTTTTTCCAATTACGCATTCAGTCCAAAAACGGCAACCCAAAATGTTAACAACAATGTTAATTAACTTATAATCAATAGACTTTATGTTAACAACTACTTATAGAAAAAGCGTATAAAATTTCCTGTAATGATAGGCAAACTAACGTTGGATCAAGCATCCAGTGGAGTGAAAAATAAAAAATCAAGTAATAAGCTAAGGGTAAATTGAATGCCAGCTGTCATAAAGATAAAAACTAATCTTTTATGAAACTATCGCCAATCTTACTCATTGGATTATTGCTTCAAGCAGGGATTACATCAGCCCAGCAACCAGCATCGCCTAAGCAAAAAAATCAGGTTGTGACCGAAACCGTCAAAGGAACCGTGATAGATAAAAATACCAGATTACCGCTTACAGGTGCCACAATTGTTATTTCATCCAGTGACGGGACAAAGTCTGTAAGTACAGACACACAGGGTATATTTCGCCTGCAGCAAGTTCCGGTTGGGCGTCAACAGCTTCAAGTCCGCATGGCCGGATATAAACCAGAAGAATTTACGGAATTACTGATCACCAGTGGCAGGGAGAATATGGTCA
This sequence comes from Sphingobacterium sp. UBA3519, assembly GCF_002377215.1. NCBI lineage: Bacteria > Pseudomonadati > Bacteroidota > Sphingobacteriia > Sphingobacteriales > Sphingobacteriaceae > Sphingobacterium > Sphingobacterium sp. UBA3519. The sequence continues at coordinate 132,410 of NZ_DFPI01000010.1, read as the reverse complement.
GTGTGGAAATGGAGCCGCAAATTAATGCATTGGGTGAGGCTGTCGTTTACGCCAATGCTGGAAAGCAACCACTCAATCAGATGGCAATGACGAGTGGACGTTCCTTTTCTCCTGAGGAAACAAATCGTTATGCAGGAGCTTTTTTTGATCCTGCCCGTATGGCACAGAGTTTTCCAGGTGTCGCTGCCGGCGGCGATGACAATGAAATTATTGTTCGCGGAAATTCCCCCAAAAGCTTACAATGGCGACTTGAAGGTATCGAAATTGTAAATCCCAATCATTTTGGGGCCGAAGGCGCTGCGGGCGGCGGAATCAGTATGCTCAATACCATGGTATTGGGAAAGTCTGATTTCTATACCGGTGGACTTGCAGCGGAATACAGCAATGCAACGGCTGGTGTTTTTGACCTGAGGTTTCGTAAAGGAAATACAGACAAACGCGAATACACGTTCAACGTCGGAGTCCTGGGCGTAGGAGCAACGTTAGAGGGGCCTTTCAAAAAAGGAAGTGACGCCTCCTATTTAATTAGTTACCGCTATTCTTCCTTGAGCCTCCTGGAAAAAGTTGGTGTAAAAGTTTCAGACACAGGCGTCCCAAAATATCAGGATCTTTCTTTTAATTTTGTATTTCCCACAAAAAAGGCTGGAACTTTTTCCTTATTCGGTATAGGCGGCTTAGGAAAACTCCAACAAACTGCTGAACGTAATTACGAAAAATGGGAGGAACGGACAGATGCCCAGGATCTGGATGTAAAATTTAATGCCGGAAGTGCCGGAGTAAAACATCAGTACATTGCGAACGACAGATTATATTTTACAAACATTGTTTCCATGTCCCTTAGCCGTAATTCCAACCGAACCGATACATTAACACGGGACTATATTTCCAGCCTATATCACAAGGACAAATTTACGAATACGGCTCTTCGTTATGCAGGTACATTAAACTATCGTGCCAACAATAAAAACACAATTAGAGCGGGCTTAAATGCAAGTTTATTACATTATGACCTCTATGCGCTGTCCTACGACACCGAGCTAGCGGCATTGACAGAGCGGATTAATGAGACTGGAAATACAAGTACTTATGATGCTTTTGCACAGTTAAAAACAGTATTAAACGAAAAATTGACGCTCAACACCGGCGTACATACAAATTACTTTGCACTGAGCAAGAGCTGGTCTATCGAGCCACGGCTTGGCCTCAATTGGCATGTTGCTGCAGACCAAACGATCTCCTTCGGAACCGGCTTATATAACCGACTGGAGCCCTTGGTTTATTATTTTGCAAAAAGCGGAATTCAAACAAGCCTTGAACCAAACAAGGCTCTCTCGCCAACCAAATCTGCCCAGGCTGTTATTGGCTATGAAAAGAACCTCAGCAGAACACTCCGATTTAAGACAGAAATATATTATCAACATCTTTATGATGTCCCAGTATCGACCGATTCCGACATCAACTTCTCCTTACTCAATGTATCGGATATTGCAGCCATTGGTACATCAAGCTACCGTCAGCTTATCAATAAAGGTACCGGTAAAAACTACGGCATTGAGCTCACGCTTGAGAAGTCTTTGAGCAAGGGCTATTATTTCATGGCAACAACCTCCCTTTTTGATTCGAAGTTCAAGGCGCTTAATGGTAAAGAGTACAATACCACATTCAACACACGTTATGTAGGAAATTTGCTGATGGGGAAAGAATGGACCGTGGGAAAGAATAAAAATAATCTGTTCGGTCTGAATGCCAAATTTATTTATGCCGGCGGAAGAAAATATTCCCCTGTTCTGGAAGAAGAATCGCTTCGTTTAGACGAAGAAGTTATTGACCAAGATCGCATCAATACCCTGACTGCCGATCCCTACGTACGTGTTGATTTCTCATCGAGCTATCGGGTTAATCGCAAAAAAGTAAGCCATCTGTTTATTTTGGATATTCAGAATCTACTTAATAGAGAGAACACGGTAGGCATGCACTATAATTTCAGCAAACGCATCATTGAACCCCAAAAATGGACTGGTATTATTCCAACCATTAACTACCGGATTGAATTCTAATTCGCAAGAGTAGCAAGTACAACGGAAAGATTTATTTCCAGTCGTTTGTCTCCAGACAGCAGGCGCTGAAGGCAAACGACTGGATTGATGAGACGCGCTCATGCTTCCTACAACGTCAACTAATTATTCGCCGTTTTCAAGTCACTAAAACCGATAGCCAACTGAAATACCCAAAGAGCGGTTACGTATAGCATCTCCAGATTTATAATCCCCCCATTTGGATTCCAAATTGGCAATTCCTTTCTGAACTTCTATGCCGACAAGATAATGTTCCCTAAAAAGATAATTCACTTTTGCACGAGCGCCGTAATCAAAAGGTCTCCCAAGATTATAGCTTCCATATTCACCTTCACTGGCATCGTTCGTAAATTTAATATCGCCCTCCTCACCAATGGCAATATCACCTAAGTGGACAGGGCCTGAGGTTTTCCATTTCCCACCTAATCCATAACCGATATAAGGGCCTATACCGACCTCCAGTTTACCTGCACCAATCGTAGCATTAAAAACAACATCGATAGGCATTTCGATATAAGACGTATGTGCTTTAAAATCCTTACCCCAGCCTATAACATTTCCCTCATTTCGTTCAAATCCACGTTTAGCGAATATAAAGGCCGGTTCTAAAGAGAAATACTCACTGAGCTGTAATGTGGGACCGAGCCCCAAATACAGGCCTGCAACCGCGGCCGTGCTAGCCTTATCGCCCGCTTTATTTTTAGCATCCACATTTGAAAAGGCAACTCCAGCTTTTACATTCCATTTTGTCTGCGCATAGCCTGTATATGCTCCAAGTGACAGACACAACAATAACGCGGTTTTTTTGATATTCATCATACGAAAGAAATAGGTTTACATAATTTCCTTATTTAACGATAATTACTTTTAAACGCTACACCGACTTTTGAACTAATGATCCAAAATACTCCCGGCAGTCATACATTTTTAAACAAATATTAACCAAAAATCTTTCGGTTTTTCGGCGCGCTGTTACGAAAACGATTGCGAGAAAACGTGCTTATTGTTTTCTGCCAATACTGTAAATTCACTTCATAGAAAATTTATTTTTCAGACCAATTAAATCTAAAAGCCTATGATCAAGATCAAAAACGCATCCGTTTCGAAGAATCGTTGGATGTATCCGGCAATACCATTATCCTGCTTGTTGGTCGTATCTAGCCTGACAACACAAGCGACTCCATTTGCACCTGTTAAAACAAACAGCAAGCTTTCACTGGCCATGCAGCAGACAACCATTCGGGGTAAGGTTGTAGACAAAGACGGCAAAGGCATTGCCAATGTCACCGTTCAGATTAAAGGAACGAATCTAGCAACATCGACCAATGCAAGTGGTTCATTCGAACTCAAAAGTCAACAGAACGATGCAATATTAATTTTCACCAGCGTCGGTTATAAAAGTATCGAGACTAAGGCGCAAGCCGGCAGCCCCCTTACAATCACCTTGGAAAATGAATCCAAGGGACTTGACGAGGTTGTTGTTGTCGGTTTTGGTACACAGAAAAAAGAGAATGTAACCGGTTCGGTCTCTTCCATCCAGATGTCTGAGGTGGTAGAAAGCAGACCTGTAACCTCCTTGTCAGCTGGCCTAGCTGGGCAGGCGCCGGGATTATATGTTAATCAGGGCTCAGGTAGACCGGGAAGTGATGGGGGAACACTGCGTGTTCGTGGACAGGGAACACTCAATAATGCCAACCCACTTGTCGTGATCGACGGCGTTATTGGCGACATGAACCTAATCAACCCACAAGATGTAGAAAGCATATCGGTGTTGAAAGATGCTGCCTCAGCGTCAATTTATGGTTCAAGAGCCGCAAATGGCGTTATCCTCATTACTACGAAAAAAGGTAAATCAGAGCAATTTAAAGTTATTTACAACAATTATTTCTCAAGTCAAAAACCATCCAACACCATTGGAATGGTTTCCCACTATGCTAACTATATGGAGCTGATCAATGAAGGCTATCGCAACGGCGATCCAAATGCCAAGCCCATATTTTCGCAGGAAAAAATCGATCTCTGGCGTCAGAACGCGGGTCAGGATCCATTGAAATACCCCAACACAGACTGGGTTTCGGAGCTTTTCCAGAACAAAATCAGCCAAAACCATAACCTTTCCTTTACGGGTGGTAGTGACAAAATCAAGTTCTTTGGCTCCTATGGTCTTCTCGACAACCCTGGAATCATTGAACAGGCAACGTACAAACGTCATACCGGCCGTATCAATCTAGAAGCGGATGTGAAACCCTGGTTAACCTTGGGAGCCAACATCAATGGGGTCGTTTCCAAAACCGATATCGGCACCAATATCATCAATGATGTATTTACCTTTGCTGCAGCAAGCACTCCGGGCATGGTACTGCGTGCGCCAGATGGCAGATTTGGTTCACCAAATAATCCGGAAGACGACCCACAGTCCAACAACGTACTCCACCGTTTGTATGCGCAGAAAGGTAACATCAACAAAAACCGCTTTGTATCACGATTCTACGGAAAACTGAAACCGATAGAAGGCCTTTCCATTGAGGGTTCTTACACGTATACCTATGATGATGATTTCGTCTATTCGCAACCCGTGTTTAATGACCGCTGGAACTTTCTAACCAATACAGTTGCAACAGCTGGCACAGGACGTTCTTCGGTAACCAACGAATCGATCAAATCGTACCGCTATTACATGGACGGAATTGCTAAATATAAGAACAAACTGTTTGAGAAACTGAACTATGAAGTCATGGTTGGTGCCAGCCAGGAGTATTTTAAGGACGGTTGGTTTGCAGCATCCAAACTCGATCTTGTAGATCCATCCCTGACTGTTCTCAACGCGGCGACAATGGATGCCTCAGCTTCTGGCAATATGACCGACTGGGCTATGCGGTCGTTTTTTGGCCGGATCAACCTGTCCTGGGATGACAAATATCTCTTGGAAGCCAATCTGCGTACAGACGGTTCATCGCGTTTCATGAGCGGAAAAAGCAGATGGGGAACGTTCCCTTCGGCTTCCTTTGGCTGGAAGGTTTCCTCAGAAGACTTCTATGACATCAAATGGATGCCCAACCTGAAATTCCGCGCATCGTATGGTGCCTTGGGTAATAATGGAACCACTGATGACTCTTTCCGCAGAAACGCCGACATTAACAATTATGAATATTTGGCGCTTTATAATCCCACAAACTATGTATTAAATAACCAGCTCTATGTGGGCTTTGCGCAAACAGTGCTGAGTAATCCTTTCTTGACCTGGGAAAATACCTATATCCTGAATGCTGGTTTGGATTTTGACCTATTCAATTACAAACTGGGCGGCTCGATCGATGTCTTTAACAAAGTAACGGACAATATCTTAATCAATCTTCCCGCTCCGTTGGTTGTCGGAAATGCAACAATACCACGCACCAATGCGGCCAAAGTACGTAATAATGGTGTCGAGCTGAATTTAACTTACCGCGATAAAATTGGCGATAACTTTAAATTCAATATTGGCGGCAACTTTACCTTTATTGACAATAAAGTAGTCAAGTTTAAAGGCAATGACAAGTCTATCAGTGGTTCCAATTTGCTTCAAGAAGGTTATGCCATCAATACCCAATATATCCTGTTAACCGATCGCATATTACAGACGGATGCTGATATGCAGCTCGTACAGCAGATGATCGATAATGCGCCAATCGATCCGAATACCAATCAAAAAGTCAATCCATTCGCATCCTATGGTACACCTAAAAAAGGAGATCTTTTGTATAAAGACACCAATGGTGATGGCGTCATCAACGACAATGACAGGGTTCCGGTAGGCCATGGTACAGCGCCTCGCATGACCTATGGTTTTAACATGGGATTCGATTATAAAGGATTTGATTTCTCGGTCTTCTTGCAAGGTAACGCGGGCAACAAAGTGGTCTGGACGGATGGCTATTACACACCTACTGTTCGCTGGGGCTACCAGATCAATCAGGAAATTGCTGATGGCCGATGGACTGAAGGTGCTACAGATGCTAAATTCCCACGATTGCTGCCTTATACAGATACAAGAAATACCAAAAACAGCGATTTCTGGTTACAGAATAAGGCATTCGTCCGTGTAAAAAATATCCAGCTGGGCTATACAGTTCCAAACGATATTACGAAGCGGATACAGGTGCAAAATCTACGTGTTTTTGCATCGCTTGAAAATTTCTGGACCATAACCAAATATAAGGGTTTCGATCCGGAGGTTAGCGGCACCAACTATCCAACCATGAAACAGGCTGTTTTTGGTGTGAGTTTATCCTTTTAAGGAGAAAGGTGTGCGACAGAGGATATGTTCCCGACCTGTAACAGATAAATTATGAACAAAAGTTGAAAAGAGCTTTTAATTAATTAAACCTCATGAAAAAGATTTCACTACTCATAGCCGGATGCATTGCTTTATCATCTTGTTATAAGCTTGACACGACACCATATAGTCAGGTAAGTGCTAGCACATTCTGGCAAAATGAAGACCAGGCCTTAGCTGGCGTACTGGGCTGTTATAATGACTTAAAAAAAGAAGCCACCTTCGGCTTACAATTTTCTTACGATGGACTTACCGATATTGGCCTGGGCTATGATCCTCCGGGCTTGGGCGAGGTGATCAGCGGAACGTTCACCGACCGTTCATCTATTATTGTGGATAGATGGCAAGCAGCCTACGATCTGATCCAACGCTGTAATCATGCAATCGCGCATATCCAGCCCATGACCATAGACAAGGCCAAACAGGAGGGCTTTATTGCGGAAGCGAAGTTCTTACGTGCGCTGATGTACTTCCAGCTCACCAATCTCTATGGCGCCTTACCAATATACGATGAAACTGTCGACTTGAACAAAGATTTCGCTGATCTTAAAAATAGTCGCTCTTCTGTAGAAGATGTCAATAAGTTTATCCTCAATGACCTGAACTATGCAATTGAGAAATTGCCGGTAAGCTATGATGCCAAGTATTATGGCCGGGTCACCAAAGGAGCTGCGTATGCTTTGAGAGGGAAAGTAGCCCTTTACAATAAAGATTGGGCTGGAGCAATCCGGGATTTTGAAGAGATTGTTTACAACAAGACCAACACCTATGGTTACAGTTTAAATACAAGCTATTCCGCGTTATTCACCATGGATGGCGATCAATCGCCGGAGATGATTTTTGCCATTCAGAATATGGGTGGTACGGGTTTCCCTTATGGTATGCCCATGGCCTTCTATATGGGAACGCGTTCAACCTTTGGTAGTGACTGGAACAACTGTATGCCGAGCACACGCCTTGCAGACCGTTACGAAAACCGCGATGGAAGCCCCTTTAACTGGAATGATTATTTCCCCAACTATACAACGGATAATGCGGTTAAAAAACAGGCGATGGAGTCGACACAATCAGGTGGAACGCTAACCAAAGTACCTGATACGGCGAAATTACGTCAGATCTATGCCAACCGCGACCCTCGTATGAATCAAACACTTATCGTACCTTATTCACATTACTTAGGATGGAATGCCAATAAAGAAAGAGATATGCAGTTGATTTTGGCAACCGGAGTCAACGAAAACTTTGGTCAGATCCGCAACAATCGGGGTTGGTACACCTACTTATGGCGGAAATTTGTTCCTGAAGGGAACCTAAAAGGCGCCATTACCGATCGCGCACATACACCGATCAATTTCCCTATCATACGCTTGGGCGATGTACTTTTGATGCTTTCCGAAGCGTACAACGAGTCCAATCAATTGGACAAAGCGATTACTGAGCTTAACAAAGTACGTACCCGTTCAAAAATGCCGGCGCTAAATAGTGGCAGTTCATTTTTGGCAGTCGGTAGTAAAGCAGATATGAGTAAACGTATCCAGCACGAACGGGCCGTAGAACTAGCAGGTGAAGGATGGCGTTATTTTGATCTTAAGCGCTGGAACCTCTTAGAAAGCGTTTCCAAAGACTACATCGAAAAAAGTATTACCGGAGACAATCTCGTCACCCGGGGTTACCAAAGCCGTCATAAGCTTTGGCCAATACCAGGACAAGAGATTGAAATGAACCCGGCATTACTACCACAAAATCAAGATTGGTAATCATGAGAATGTATGTAATTCTATTTCTTTTCCTGAGCAGTTTTTCTTCCCAAAGACTGCTTGGGAAAGATCTGAACCTCCTGACTGGCGCCTTTAAGCAGGATAACCTGAAAGCGAGTCTAGGAAATGACAAATCGTGGGTCCCCTATCCGGCTTATTCGGATCGGGCGGCCTGGGATAAGCTGATGGCTCCTTTTAAAGACCGTATAATCAAAAAGGGAAATGAGGCCCTTAGCTACCAATGGCAAGTCGTTAAAGCAACAGATTATCTCGAATATGAGCGTTCAGGCAACCGCAGCATCATGGAAAAACCCATGAATGAAAATTGTACTGCACTGACCAACCTACTGTTGGCGGAGCTTGCAGAAGGACAGGGGCGCTTTGTTGACCAAATCCTAAATGGTAGTTGGCAATTGACGGAAATGGCAACATGGTCGCTCTCGGCACACCTTGGGGCCTTTCAGTCCAGTAAGCGATCATTGCCGCAAGAACGAACACAAGTGGTCGATCTGATGGCCGGTGATGTAGGCTCCCTCCTCTCCTGGGTTCATTATTTCTTTCGCGATACATTCAATACAATAAACCCCGAAATCAGTATCCGTCTTAAACAACAGATTCAACAACGCATTATACAGCCCTACCTAGACCGCAACGATATGTGGTGGCAGGCATTTGAACTCAAGGAAACACAGCTGGTCAACAACTGGAATCCATGGTGTAACTTTAATGTCCTTACGGCCTTGCTTTTGATTGAAGACAATCCCGATATTCAACTGGCGGGGATTTATAAGACGATGTCTTCTGTGGATCGCTTTATCAACTATGTTAAGACAGACGGTGCCTGCGAAGAGGGCCCCTCCTATTGGGGACATGCTGCGGGTAAGCTGTACGATTATCTGAAAATACTTTCGCTGGCCACCAAGGGTAAGATCAATATTTTTGATAAACCTGTAATTCGCGATATGGGCGAGTACATCGCACAATCTTATATTGGCGGCGATAAATGGGTCGTTAATTTTGCCGATGCTTCGGCCAAAGGGGGTGGCGATCCGCTATTGATCTACCGTTATGGACAGGATGTCAATAGTAGTGAGATGATGCAATTTGCCCGATATATGGAAAATACCGGCGACAAAACTGCAAATTTCAAACCTTCAAGGGATATTTTCCGTGCCTTCGAGGACCTGAGATGCTATCCGGAATTAGAGAACGTTACCGCTGCGCTCCCTCAAAATAATGCGAAGTGGTATCCGGAAACACAATTTATATATCTAAAAAAGGGTCCGTTTTTCTTTGCCGCCAAAGGTGGTTTCAATAATGAAAGTCACAACCATAACGATGTCGGGAGTTTTATCTTATACCAGGACCAACAACCACTGTTTATTGATGCCGGTGTTGGCACCTATACAAAGAAAACATTTAGCGATGACAGATACAGTATCTGGACGATGCAGAGTGCTTACCATAATGTTCCGATGATCAATGGAGCCGACCAATCTTTTGGAAAGGAATATAAAGCTGAACATGTGGCATTTCTGCCTGCACAAAATAGATTCCAGCTTGATATTGGAAAAGCATATCCGAAGTCGGCCAATGTTGAGCACTGGAATAGAAGTTATACCCTCGTACAAAATGGGCTGGACATTCAGGATGAGTTTAAAATCACAGGTCCTAAGCAGGCCAATATCATTCATTTTCTGGTTGCTCAGGAACCAAAAATTGGCAAAGGGGAAATCCTCCTCAATAATGGGCACGCCACCTTGCACTTTGATGCGGGTCAGTTCACAGCGAGCTACGATGTCATTCCTCAGGATGACCCGCGTTTGAGTCAAGTCTGGGGTAAGGAACTGTATCGCATCAAGCTCACAGCTAAAAGCATCAAATCTACTGGAAAATACACCTTTACGATTCGCCAAGAGGCTATAAAATAAAAGGAATCGAAATTATTATGTAACTTACTAAGAATATAAGCCGTTATGAAAAAAAGAAAACCTGGTCTAAAAGCGCTTTTTGTTATCGCTTCTAGTCTGATCGCATTGAGCTTTACGGATCAAAAACCAAGCTTTATTGACACAAGTTTTAAAGCAGCAGAAAAGCAATATCAGTTCTTGGAACAAGCAGCAGAAAAGCAGCACAAGTTCCCGCGTACATTGAGCCCTTCGGGACAATTGGTAGGCACAGACGAATGGGATTGGACCGGCGGTTTCTTCCCAGGATCACTGTGGTATATCTACAACCATACCCATAACAAAGAAACCGAAGCCGTAGCGATCAAATGGACGGAGGCGCTTGAAAAAGCCAAAGACCTTGATCAACATCATGATATTGGTTTTGTGATGTATTGTTCCTATGGCAATGCCATCAAATACCTCAACGATCCCAAAAAGGTTGCCGCTTACAAGGATATCCTCATCCATTCCGCTAATACTGCGCTCAAGCGTTATAATCCGCAGGTGGGCGTCATCAAATCATGGAACGAAAAAAAATCTTGGGACGGCAAGACCCTATGGAAATATCCAGTCATTATCGACAACATGATGAACCTGGAAATGCTGTGTTATGTGTCCGACTTGACTGGAGATGCCAAGTACAAGGATGCGGCCATCAGTCATGCCACCCAAACCATGAAAAATCATTTCCGTAAAGATTATAGCACCTATCATGTGGTGGACTACGATGCCAAAGGAAATGCAATCCATCAACAGACCAACCAAGGCTATGCAGACAATTCAACCTGGGCACGCGGTCAAGCTTGGGCTATTTATGGATTTACCATGATATACCGGGAGACCAAAAAACCAGAATTTCTTAAAACAGCAAAAGCGGCGGCAAAGTTTTACATGACCCATCCGAATCTTCCAAAAGATAAAATTCCGTATTGGGACTTTAATGCCGGAAAGCCAGGCTATAAATCGGATGCCGATTTTTCCTCCTTGAAATTGAATTTTGTTCCGCGCGATGCCTCAGCTGCAGCCATTGTTGCGTCTGCACTGATTGAACTCTCAACATTGACCACGGGCACCGAAAGCAAATCCTATTTGACATTTGCTCAGGAAAGCCTGCAAACATTATCAGGAAGCACCTATTTTGCCAAATATGCGACCAATGGTGGTTTCTTACTGCAACATAGCGTCGGAAGCTTACCCCATCATTCGGAAATCGATGTTCCGCTGACCTATGCAGATTATTATTATCTGGAAGGTTTGACACGGTTGGAACAACTCAAAAAATAAAAAATACCAAGGGGAGATATTTAACATCTCCCCTTGGTATTTTTATAAGCTTTCCAATTGTATTCGGATTATTTCTTCCCGATAGTGATTCGGTTGCTTACAGTACTTCCAGCGTACTCGCCCTGTGGAAGCGAAAGCTCCAAAGATTGATTTACTCGAAGCTGTTTATTGACAAGCTGAACCTTCACTATTTTGGCTTTTTGCAGTGGGTCTGCTATATCAAGCTGAATCTTTTTAGGTTCCAGCAGGTTCAGTTGCATGATAGCAGGTTGATCGAGCTTAATAGACCAATCGCCAACTTGGTACGTTCCCGCTTGATAACAAACCAGCTGTAGAATCCCGCTCCCTTTATGCTCCACGGCCTGTATATCCGGAGTATTCTGCCAAATTTTTATGCGCTGCATTACTTTTTTATCAACAGTTTTGGTGCCAGGCAAAACAATATAGGCATAGCTCGCATTGTTCGGAGCAACAGCATGATCAAACCAGAGCTTGAAGACCTTTCCATGTACAGCATCTTTGGAACGGGAACGGTTGATACGATACCAGGAGCCGACCTGATCCTTTGTTGTCAATCCAACGTTCATCGCTGTTGGAAAATAATACAGGACATTATTATGGGTTATAAATTCGCCTTTTTTGACAATTCGCTGTACTGAATCGAGCATCGACGTTTCCTTTCCATTCCAGACAACGGGTCCATTAAGCCAGGTTTGGTTTAAGGTTGTTACCACAGCTTCTGGCGCTGCACAATGAATCCCAGCCCCCAAACAAACAATTTCCCGATCGAAAAAGAACCAGGCTTTTTGAGCCTTGACCCCGTCGTAATCGACCGACATAGCTGAAGCCCCTGTCTTATCGTTGCTTACGCCGCCTGCAAAGTTATTTGCAGCAAGTGCTCCCCATTGTTCTTTCAGCTCCAGGTCGCCCGGATAATCGCGCGTTGTCGTTCCAGGAATTTTATCCCATTCCCATACAGGCATAATGTTATAATATTCCGGTCCAAACACCTGAATATTGGTCGCACCATCTGACATATTACGACCAAGCATATTTTCTCCATTTCCAGACTCCGATTTATTGGTACGGCTACTGGCCAATCGAACATTAAAATGAAATTGCTTACGTAAATGAGTGGTGTAGTCACCTTTCCAGTAATGACGGTGGGCCTCGATATTTTCGGCGTCAAAAGGCTGCACACTATCCAATTTTGCCAGCGCTTTATTCCAAACAGCATTTTTAGCTGGATCGATCAGCTTCATTTGTTTTAATATGGCAGTCTCCTGTGTCTTTTCCAAGATATTGGGGCGTGAGATCCCACGGCCATGTACATTAAAATCGATATAACGCGAACGTATAATTGGTAAATATGTTTCTGTGAGAAAACGTTCAAAAAGATCCAGTTTTTTCTGATCAACAGCATACGGTGTCTCGCGCACATAAGCCATAACTTTTGAGATCCCCTTCAGAAATTCCTCCCCATAGCCTGCAATGTATAATTGAGGGCCATGTTGTAAGTAAGAGAAATCATATTGCAGTCCTTCCTTGCCATTCACAAGCTGTATCGGAAAAAGCAGCTGCTCCATAGCAGCAGCTAAAAGATTTTCATCTTCCAAGATCAATGCACGATAAAAATAGTGCATGGCAATATCACTTTTATTCGCTCCTGTTTTTGTGTAAGGATCACCACGCTTCATCAGCTCAACAAGTGGAGTCTCTAGTGTAGTAGGAATTTTTTCCTTTCCAAATTTCATCAGGATCAGACAAACACCGATGGCCTTTGGAGAAGCGATTTCGTTATGCCACCAATTCGAAGATTCAAAACGATTATTCGCCCAATATTGTGCCGCAAGCAGGATTTTATCGTAAAGTAATTTTTGCTGATAAGATGCACTTTGCGGAGACACATAGGCAACAATAAGTGTCCTTAATCGATCCAAATGTTCTCCCGGAGGCCAAAGCGATATTGACTTACTGCTGTAATCGATATCTGCCCAGATACCGTCCGCACGCAGTTGATTACATAGGCTTCGTGTTTTATCTGCACCGGGCAATGGGCCACTTAATTCATCATCGTATATATGCTTTTTAATACGCACAAACATATCGCTGTTCTGCGCCTTTGCCATAACTAAGGCAAAGGACAATAAAAATAGGATTAGTCCTTTCATCTGTTTTTAGTATTCTTTACTTAAGGATATTGTCGTTCTGCGGCTCGTCCGACGACATCCATCCGGTGTTTCATCAGTTGATTTTGATCATTGTCCAATACAGAGCTTAGCCATTTTGGATTCTCCAGTCCCTTTTCCCATTCCGTCAGTTTATGCAGCATCTCCTTTACACGCTCAGGATACTTCGTGGCCAGATTGTGCTGTTCCCGAAGGTCATCCCTAAGATTGAACAATAATATCGGATCATCTTTAACCACAATCAGTTTCCACTCTCTATGTCGCACAGCACGTGCAATCCCTCGACGCCAGAATAAATAGTCGTGCCCATTTTTCACATCCTTATAGGAAGATAGCAAACTGATGCCATCGATTTGCTGCCTAGGGATTTTCTTACCTTTTATTGCCTCGATGCTCGTGGGTAAAATATCCATACCCGATACCATGGCATCGGATGTTATCCCTTTCGGTAGCTTGGCTGGCCACTGCATAATAAGGGGAACCCGAATTCCACCTTCCCATTTTGATCCCTTTAAACCACGCAATTGCCCATTGTCTGCACCATTATTTGTTGCCGCACCATTATCATTCATAAAAATGATTAAGGTGTTTTCATAAAGTCCTTCTTGCTTTAAATGGTTGACCAGACGTCCAATATTTTCATCCATATTGTCCAACATAGCCAGATAAGCCCGTCGCAATGGATCGGCTACATTTTTATACTTTTCAATGGTCTTCAGGGGTGCTTCGACGGGTGTATGCACAGCATTGAATGCTAAATACATAAAAAAAGGCTGGCTTCTATACTGATGAACATACGAAATTGCTTTATCAGTCAATGTTTCTGTCAAATAACGAATCGAATCTTCGGGGACTACACGTTGATCGTCATAAAGCAGCTGCGTTGGCTTAACGGCTCCCTGGATTGGGAAGTAAGGACGGTCGCCGCCAATAAAACCATAGAAATGATCAAATCCACGTTTAAGCGGATTGAATTGTGGACCATCCCCCTGATGCCATTTGCCAATGGCCACAGTTTTATAGCCGTTATACTTCATAAAGTCGGCGATGGTGGCTACCTGTGTATCCATCCCGATGTCCTCTGGTGCGACACCCGCTGTTGGACGTTTGGAAATATTATGTTCAAAACCAAAACGCTGTTGATATCGGCCAGTAAGTAATCCCGCGCGAGAAGGGGCGCACACCGACGCTGAGGCATATGCCGACTGAAAACGCACCCCATTTTGTGCAAGTGCATCAATATTTGGGGTGTAGACCTCCTTCCCGCCGTAACAACCAAAATCATCATAACCTCCATCGTCGCTCAAGATGACAATAACGTTAGGATGTTGCTGCCCAAATACAGGAATCCCAAACGTAAAGAGTATATTCACAAGGGTTAATATACTATAGCACGTAAATCGGTAGAACATAACATTAGATTTATCCTTAAATGTATCGTTAAATGTATAGGATTTTTTGTTAAAAAACCGCAAACGATTTCGTTAGACTATTATCAGAAGATTAAAAATAAAGGTCAGTGATGAAAACAGATGAAAAAAAATTGGTCGGTACACTTGCGCATTTTTTGGTCAGTGATTCGGATAGCACTGCGTTAAGGTCATTTTTGTCTTCATTGACCTATCATCCCAGTACCATTAGAACCGAACTCGTTCAATTGTTAAACAAATGGCAAGATAAAGAGGATGACTTAATATTTCCTGCGAAGGATCTATGGACGGATTTTAAGCAACTTGTGGGGAGCAATCCCGATCTCGGCGTGGCTGTGGTTGATGGCTGTAACATTAACGATATTGCAAGTTTTTACGATGAAATCAATGCCGTCTACATGTCCAGCGAAAGCTGGAAGATAGGAAGCCTAGACGGTTTTGACGACCTGCTTTACGGTGGATTTGGGACCTTCAAAGACGCAGCTTCACATTGCATTGTTTGGAAGGATATTGCACATAGCAGGACGTCATTGGGCCTTGAAACAACTTTGGCCTATTATCAGGGAAAGCTTGGCGCACAATCACCATTCAATCAAACGCATTTTCAAAAGAAACTCGATGAGCTAAAAGCTGGCCGTGGAGAAACCTATTTTGACATTGTTGCCGATATCATCCGATCGCACCGCAAAGTAACCTGGGTTTACAAGGGATATCCTCAGAACAAATCGGTATATTTATAATGACTAAACTTAACATATGAAGCATCTTATCCGCCTAGTTTTCCTGCTCCTATTCTTCCAGCAAACCGCACTGGCCAGTGAACGACTTAAAGTGGCTGTTGCAGGGCTCAACCATGATCACGTATTCTTGCTTTTAAATTTATATAAGGATAAAAAAGTCGATATTATCGGTATTGCTGAACCGAATCAAACCTTATCAAACAAAATACGAAGGCAGTATAATTTACCTGACGCAATCTTCTACCATGACTTACCCAGCTTATTGAAACAGGTCAAGCCGGATGCGGTGCTGGCCTACAATCCAACCAATGAGCATATCGACGTCGCAGAGACCTGTCTCCCGCTTAAGATCCCAGTGATGGTAGAAAAGCCTCTTGCGACGACTCTTTCTGACGCAAAACGTATTGCATTTTTGTCCAAACAGTTCGAAACACCCTTTTTGGTAAATTACGAAACGACCTGGTATAAAAGTAATCAACAGTTGAAGCAGCTGGTCGACAAGGGTGAAATTGGAAAAATCACACGTATACTTGTAAAAGACGGGCACGAAGGACCTAAAGAAATTGGCTGTAGCAATTACTTCCTCGACTGGCTTACTGATCCGAAAAAAAATGGTGGCGGTGCAGTGATGGATTTTGGCTGTTATGGCGCCAATCTGATGACCTGGCTCAAAAATGGAGAAAGGCCAATTTCAGTGACAGCCTTTACACAACAGCTCAAGCCTGAGGTTTATCCAAAAGTCGATGACAACGCTACAATCATACTAAGCTACCGTGACGGCAGCACGGGCATTATTCAAGCTTCTTGGGCTTGGCCATACAGTGTTAAAGATCTGCAGGTTTTTGGCACAAAAGCTCAGCTCTACGCTAAAAACGATAAAGAGCTTCTAAAATACAAACAGCAGAATGATCCACCCACACCTATACCGACTACGATCCCCTATTTTGAGAACCATATTGCCTATCTCGAACAGGTTCTGAAAGATGCCATGCCACCAGAAAATGATCTCGGATCGATCAATAATAATATCACTGTGGTCGAAATCCTGGAAGCGGCAAAACGCTCGGCTAAAGAAGGAAAGTCCATTATTTTAAAATAAAAAAGGTCCGTAGCTTGCAATGCTACGGACCTTTTTCATGCCTTCCCATAAGCCATAGACAAAGCCGATCTGCTCAGTTAATAGATTAGCAATCGGCCTAGTTCGTTGGCTAAGGGTCTAAGGGTTCATCAGGATCGATCGTATAGGCCTCTTCTTTTGCCTTGAACTCGATGATCACATCTGAAATTCGTTTACCCAATATATAGGGAATATACCCCAATTCACGCATACAACGATCGCCCATCTTTTCCACCGCATCAATATGCACTTTACTACTGTTAACGATGGCGTATTTATCTTTCGGAAAACCATAATTTAACAGGATACGTGCTGTATTACGCAAATTTGTGGTCGTATGTCGCGCATGTGGATCAATCAATATTGCCGCTTCAGGTACTCCCATAACCTCGATCAGATACTTTTTCATTTCTATTGCCTCAATAAAGTGAGTCTTATAGGGATGTACTTTACCGCCAGACAACACAATAAAAGGGGCCAATTTTTCAAAGTAGCTTCGGGCTGCCATCCGCGCACGTAACATTCCACCTGGACTAATAGGCTGTCCATACACCTCGGGGCCTGCACCTAAGGTCAGCAACAGACTATAGGGATAGCTTGCGAAATCGGTATTTTTGACCGCTTCGTAAGCTTTCTTGTTTTCAAGTTCAATCAGCGGCTCTAGTTGTGCCGCGTCCCATCGCTCATTAATTTCCAACAAGCGTACCGCAGTCATCATGGTCAAAAAAAATGCCGTTTTATGTGTTGGAATATCCTTGCGTATGTCTTGGCGAACATCGTCCAAAAGATGAAGGTAGGCCGCACGTTTTACATCGAAAGAGATCGAATCTATTTTGGGGTAATTGGGACTTTTACCTCCTCCATAGACGTCCACCACATAATTCATTGCCTTTAAATCCTGTTTCAAGGCTTTCGTAAAATAGGCCTTTGCCGTCTCATGATGCAACACACCATAGGTCATTGATGGAATAAGATTAGCCTGAACAAGCTGGTCCAATTTCTTGTTATGACCAATTTGCTCCGCCAATTGTTCTGCCAACAGGTCAATTTCGTTATCCTGCCATTTGAAGGCATTCAAATAGCACATGAGATCAGGACAACTGGCGCTGTTGTTAAAACGTTCGAACCGTTTTTCCAACACCTGTGCGATCGGCTTGGAGTTCACGAGCTCCTGTATAAGGACTGGATCTTTTAAGAGCAAATAGGATGCATAATAATTCTTCTTGATCAGCCAATCCTGTGGACCAACAGGCATATTGTTTACTTGACCTTTGGAAATATGCAGGCAGCATATTCCCAAGGTAAGTAACAAGATCTTTCTGATATTTTTTATCATAGCTATTCAATTGCAGATTAATATCCAGGGTTTTGATACATACGTGCCGGATCCAGCTTATATTCATCAAAAGGAATTGGATAGTATCGATCTTTTGTCGAGATATTGGAGATTTTAGCATTTCCATAATCAGCCTGGCTCTTCGTTTTGAAATAAGTCACCAGTTCTTGTGCATTATAATTACGGATCAAATCAAACCAACGTTGGTTTTCAAATGCCAGTTCTACACGGCGTTCATGCAATATGGCCTCCTTTAAGGTTGGATATTTACTACGATAAGCCGTATTCAACATGGAAGCAGCATACGAAGGCAATCCTGCACGTTCACGTACCTGATCCAAAAGCGCAATAGCTTCCGCATCTTTGCCCAAGTGATATTTTGCTTCTGCCAACAACAGCATCACATCGGCGTAACGGATCAATATCCAGTCGTTTCCGCCCCAACCATTGGTACCCGCAGCGTCACTATTATCTCTAAATTTGGTTACAAACCAATCGTTAACTTGCGTATTGGCGGCAAACTTTACAGAGAATCCTTTTCGGATATCGTCTTGCTCATAATCTTTAATCAGATCTAGTTTTGCTACCTCACCAGCACCTGTAGAGTTATAGCGTGAGTTGATGGTCTCTCCTCTCGCCTGGTAATTACGGGCAATACTCGAGCTATAGTTTTGGTCACCTTGTTTGTACTGAATCTGAAAAACAAGTTCTTTACAGCTATTTTTCTTGGTCACATCGAAAACATCCGCATAGGGGATTTCGTTCAGTTTGCCAAAAGTTCGCATTTGGTAGGCCGCATTGAGGTACTGTTCTGCCTTCGCAAAATTTTCTGCACTCCCCGACGTCTGCGTTGCTCCCAACGTTAAGTATACTTGTCCCAAAATTGCATTAATAGCCGATTTAGATGCTCTGCCAATGACGTAATCTTTCTGTGTATTGGGAAGATTGCTGGACAATGCCTCTGTCAAATCCTTAATGATCTGTTCGTACACAACCGACTCTTTTTGCCGAAAAGCCAATTCATTTGCTTGCTCTTTACTGGTCACCTGTACCGTAGATAATGGAATATCTCCGAATTTACGTACCAGATGGAAATATAACAATGCACGAACGAATTTCGCTTCCGCAATATAGCGGCCTTTTAATTCTGCACTTGTAAAGCTCACATCGTCGACATGTGACAGAAGCACATTACAGCGGCTGATTGCCGCATACATAGCCGACCAATGCGTCTTTAGATAGGTATTACTTGGCAGCAACGAAAAGTCATTGAATTGGAATGGCTCCCCGGCGTTGGATTGGTTATCATTACGTCCACTATTATCCGAACGTTCCTCATTATACAATGTACTGGATTCACCGATCGTACTTCCCGAACGAAGGGACTGGTAAAGACCGTTAACCGCCAAGAGCACATCATTTTCTGACTTGAAGTAATCATCGATCGTAACGGCATTGGGATTTTTCTGATTTAAAAAATCTTTGGTACATGAAGACAATGCCAACAAAACAAAGGGTAATATATATCTTTTTTTCATCCTGTTATTTTTTTATTTTTCATCAGCCCACGGAACTGCAAAGAGCAGTCTGTAGGACTATTTTTACAATACTGGAGCTATTAACACGGGGCTGTCCTTAATATTCCTATGCACAACAGCTCCTCGATCCTGCTATTAGAACGTTACTTTCACACCAAGGTTATACGATCGCACCAATGGATAAAGCCCATAATCCACCCCTGGAGTCAGGTTGCCGCGTTGATTATAATCCGGTTCCGGATTGTAGCCTTTGTATTTAGAAATCGTAAATGGATTGTCCACGGTCGCGTAGACCCTTACACCAGAAAGTGTTAGTTTTTCTGCTAGACTTTTGGGAAGATTGTAACCCAAAGCAATATTTGTCATACGCAAAAATGAACCGTCCTGCAGATAAAAATCGGAAAGACGTGTACTGTTACTTTGCGTACCGCCACGCGATGCACGGTAGACTTTACCATTTCCCGGATTTTGAGCCGAACGGTAGCGTTGTGCGACATCCGCATATTGGTTACCGGAACCTTCCATATTGTAGAGGTAATAATCATAACCATCCAGCACTTTATTCCCTTGGGAGCCATTAAATGATGCCCGTAGATCAAATGCCTTATAGCGTGCGTTAACGGCAAAGCCATAAGTGAAATTAGGATGCGGATTGCCGATCACACGTTTATCGGCATCATTGACGATACCATTGCCATCTACATCTTCAAAATAAAGATCTCCAGGTTGTAGCGGAGTTGTTGAAGCCGCAGAAGGTGCGACAGTTTTATAGTTTTCCTCTGTTGCAACACCCAGAACTTTGAAACCATAGAACATACCAATTGGACTTCCTTCTTGTGTAATATGCGTTAAGTAGGAGCGTTCAGCACCATTTGTCAAGATGGTAGAGGCCCCACCAAGATCGAGCACTTTATTTCTGTTGACATTGATATTTCCACTGAATCCTAATTCAAATTCATTTTTGCGAATCAGTGTGGCATCAACCTGCACATCAAAACCTTTGTTCTGCACCTTCGAATTTGGCAGATTGGTCAAGATCGTTGTTGATCCAGATACAGCGGAGAGTGGCTGATTGAATAATAAATTGAAGGAACGGCTCAGGTAGAAGTTGGTCATAATGTTGAGGCGGCCTTTCAACAAACCGAGATCAAGACCGGCGTTGTATTGCGAAGTTGATTCCCAACCCAATTTTGGATCGAACAGATCACCTGCTGTATAGGAAGTCTCCACTTTATCGCCAAGGATCACACCCGCTGGTGAGTTGATAACGGATAATGCGCGATAATCACCAATATTATTATTTCCACTACGTCCCCAGCTCGCTCTTAGTTTGACCGTTGAC
Source organism: Sphingobacterium sp. UBA3519 (assembly GCF_002377215.1). Taxonomy (NCBI): domain Bacteria; kingdom Pseudomonadati; phylum Bacteroidota; class Sphingobacteriia; order Sphingobacteriales; family Sphingobacteriaceae; genus Sphingobacterium; species Sphingobacterium sp. UBA3519. Next base: position 111,338 of record NZ_DFPI01000010.1, on the reverse strand, counting down.
TGTTGTCCTAACCAATCCGTATAAAACTCCTCCTTGGAGAGGGTCCAACCACCTGAAACCGATGGGAAGGTTCCCCATTTATTATTTGGCCCGAAACGTGATGATCCATCGGTACGAATGGAAGCTGAAAGGAAATATTTGGAATCAAAGCTATAGCTTACACGGCTAAAATATGACTGGAGCGTTGTAATGCGTTTGAACGTATCGTCTTTTAGCAATTGGAAATTAGAAGGATCGGCTCCTTTATCTGTAATTTCCCCAATTGCATTATTATTAAAACCGTTGGCTCTCACACCTTGATAATCGTAATCTGTTCGTTGAGCCGAATAGCCCAATAAAGCGGATACCTGATGTTTACCACCAAAAGTCTTGTTATAGTTTAACGTTGCTTCCAGCAATTTGTCCAATTCATTTTTTGTCTTGGCATCTGCATAGGCTGCAGATACCGCTTGCGGTGAAAACGGTTTGTTATTCCCATCAGAAAGACTTGTAGGACGGAAATAATCATACTTCTCGTCGTAAGTAGACAATCCACCGTTTATTTTCAGATTTAGGCCATCCATAATGGAAAAATCAGCAAAGGCATTGTATAACCCCCTTTTTCCACGACGGTTGTTTTTAATCTCAGTGACATAAGCCAGTGGATTTTCAGGGTTCTGGATACCGTAATTGTTCGCCGAAAGATCAGCCATCAGGTATTTGGCATAGGTTCCATCTTCGTTAAAAACAGGGAGGGTAGGCAGATAGATTAAAGCCGCCATAGACGGACTTCTGTCGTAACGGCCTGTCGTCACCTCGTTGTTGTCATTATATGTAAATGAAACATTTGCACCAACGGTCAATCTCTTGCTGACTTTGCTATCGATATTGGCGCGGAAATTAAAGACCTTTTGATCCGTCCCGAGCATGATCCCTTGTTGATTCTGATAAGATCCACTTAGGAAATAGCGGTTTTTTTCGTTACCGCCATAGGTTGATAGATTATGACGTTGAAAAGGTGCATTACGGTATAAGGCATCTTGCCAATCCGTATCATATTTTGCTTTTTTTGCCGTACCAGATGCGAAGTCATAGTAGTCTTCAGGAATACTCACCGAGCCGGCATTTCCAACATTAGCAATACGCGTTTTATTATCATCAAAGCGTCTACTATCGCTCCAGGCAATCCCTTTCGTAGCCAAAAGGTCTTTATACGAATTGTTACGACCATCAATCAGGAGATCAATAAACTGTTCCGAATTTAAAACATCGATTTTCTTGGAAAGCTGACCAAAGCCCCCCAATACTTCGTAGTCCACATTACTCTTACCTTCCTTGCCACGCTTGGTTGTAATCAATACAACACCGCCAGCACCACGAGATCCATAGATCGCTGCAGAAGCGGCATCCTTTAACACATCGATAGACTCAATATCATTGGGGTTGATATTTAAATTGTTTCCTGCTGGATATCCATCGATAACGTACAATGGATCCGAACCAGCATTGATCGATCCCATTCCGCGGACGCGCATTTTGGTCCCATCGTAAGGAGCGCCACTTGTCTGCATCACCTGTACACCTGCTACTTTACCAACCAATGCCTGGGATAATTTTGGTGCGCTCAGATTGAGTTCCTCGGCCTTAACGCTAGCGATTGCGCCAGTGACATCCGACTTTCTGATCCGCTGATAACCGATAGAGATGGTCACTTCTTCCAATGTGTTTTCATCGGTCTTTAGAGAAAAGATCTGCCCATTGGATTGGGTAATAGCTTGCACAAGTCTGCTATACCCAATAAAAGAAATACTCAGGTTATCACCCATTTCGGCTTCGATCTGAAAATTTCCTTTTTCGTCAGACTGAACAGATTTTTTACTTTTCAAATTTTGAACGGTTGCTCCTGCGACAGCATTTCCTTGGGCGTCGACAACACGGCCTTTGACGATCCCCTGTGCATACGTAAATTGTGACGTGGTTAGTGTGAACGGTTTGGCTTGAACAGCGGGTGAGCTCGCTGCAATGGCACATAACAACCAAAAGACATTGTTGGCTTTAAATTTCATAAGTAGCGCATTTGATTTATGGGTACAAGATTACAAATGCTATATGAAGGTAGGGTCAACAAAACATTAACAGTTTTTAACTAAACCGGGTTAGCAAACTATGAAAGCTTAACAAAAAGGTAACAATATACCTAAGATTTATTCCTAAGCTTCCCGCTAACAAAGCTAGAAATCAATAAAGTCAGAAGATATAAGGTTGCAGCAAAAAGAATATTGCCGATCAATTTTAGAGGTTCAAATTCATGGTATCCGACCTGCTCATTAAGATCTGGGCTATAGCCGCTTCCTTCCCTATAAAATGTCCAGGGAAATCCTATTGTCAAGTTGCCGTCAACATCAAGTTGATTATGATAGAAACAAGCTGTCAAAATAGCAAAAACACCAATAGTACCAATAAAAACTTTACATAATACTGGTACTAATGATGTTTTTCGTTGTTCAGGCTTTGCATGCATGATTAAATATAGCAATTCATTTTGATTGCATGTTATAATCACCATAGTTACCTTGCTAGTGACGAGCTGGGCCTACACATTTTGATCGTCGTATTTTACAAGGTTGATTAAACTTAACATAGCATTATGCTGTATGTGTTGTTTTATCTCTCACCATCATTAATTAAATTTCTCATATCCCGTCTTTCGATCAACCGAATAAAAAGAATACCTTCCTTCCACATTTCTGACGACTAACCTATTTTGCTGAATGAGTCCATACAGCACATTTTTCAAATGCCTTGGATAAATCTGGAGATGAACCTGCCCCGTTTCCTTAACTTTCCGAAACAGTTGCCAAGGAACTGCGCCATGCACAAAGAATTCCAGATCCAATAGCCCTTCAATCTTTTGCCGCACATGTAACATCGCATCCGATTCAAGCTGGATATCTTTTTCAGCTTTCCATTCCTCAAATTGCAATTTCGGGGCCGAAGGATGCTTTTCGCCTGTCTCAAACCGCCAAGAAAGTTCTATAGCATAATTCCATGTCACCTCATCCTCTTCGATATGAAGACGGACGAGACGTTCTTCGGAAACTTCGTATTGTTCACGGTGAAATTTCATCGGTTCTATACATGAGCTCATGTATATTCGATCCAATAAGATCGATTCCTGAGCCAAAAAACTTCGCACCTGATACATTTTTTCAAAGTCTAAATACGCGTGATCAGGCCTACCGAGCAAGAACGACAGTTCTTCAGGTCTCCAGCCCTTTTCTATCCTCCGTTTTAGATAGGTGTACCATAGTTGAAAATCTTGCGAAAACATCATTCCCCCATAGGATGCTTTTGGTGTAGATACTTTTTTGATCATTATAGTGTACAATTGGTTATTCAAATAATTTAAGCAGTTCATCTTTACTGATCGATTTCATTAGATTGGCTTCATCTAAAATCAGTCCTTCGGATATTCTTTTTTTACTTTCCTGAAGGGCTAAGATGTGCTCCTCTACGGAATCCCGACAAACAATCTTATAAGCCATCACATGCTTTTCCTGTCCGATTCGATAACAACGATCTATTGCCTGTGCTTCGGCAGCAGGATTCCACCAGGGATCCAAAATATAAACATAATCGGCAGCCGTTAGATTTAATCCTGTTCCTCCCGCTTTAAGGCTGATGAGAAACACACGGCATTCGTCCTCGTTCTGAAATCTTTCGACCACATTTTGCCGCTGATCTTGATTTATCTTACCATCAAGGTAAGCATAAGCTATTCCCTTATTTTTGACGCGTTGAGCCACGAGCTTTAGCATAGACGTATACGCTGAAAAGAGCAGAATTTTATGATTTGGTGCTACTTCATCCATGATCTCATCAATAAAATCCAATTTAATAGATTCATGACCGAAGCCGCCATCTTTTATCAGAATGGGCGAGTTGCAAAGCTGCCGTAGTTTCTGCAGCGCCTCAATCGCCAAAAATTTGGATTTCGTGGAGTCAGCGCTATTCAGATTATTTTCAATCTCTCCCTTGAATATTTTTCTGACCTTATCGTATATTTTTCTTTGCTCCGGAAGCATATCCATATACAGAATTGTTTCGGTCTTTTCAGGAAGGTCCAAAGCAACCTGTTTTTTTGTACGTCGAAGAATAAAAGGTTGGATCATCTTTTGGAGGCCAAGGATAGTTGCTTGCGCTGTATTTTCATCTTTGATCCCCCTATAGGTGTTATTAAAATTGCCATAAGTTCCAAAAAAACCCGGGTTGACCATACTCATTTGTGCATAGATATCCTCCACTCCATTTTCAATCGGAGTTCCTGTCATCGCTATGCGATAGCAGGATTTTAGCTCAGTGAGCGATTTGAATCTTTTTGAATTACGATTTTTTATCGCCTGCGATTCATCTAAAATCACGTAACTAAAGGACTGGGATTTAAGAAAATCAAGCTCAATCATAACTGTTCCATAGGTCGTAATCAAGATGGACTCGTTCTCTATTTCCGTGATTTCCCTCCTTTTTTGTCCATGATAAATAGCTGTCCGACGATTTGGGGAAAATTTCTTAAATTCTGCCAGCCAATTGAATAGCAGGGAATTGGGTACAATAATAATTGAGGGGGCTGCTTTTGGATTATTTTGATAGAAATATTCCAAAAGCGTTATTGCCTGTAAGGTTTTCCCTAATCCCATATCATCAGCCAAGATACCGCCCCATTGAAAATCGCTTAAGAATACCATCCAGCTAAATCCTGCCTGTTGGTAAGGGCGCAACTCTGCCTGGATCTCTTTCGGAACATCCAACAGGGCTATTTCATCCGTATTCAACAGTTTCTTTCGACGTTCAGCTAGGCTATTTTGAATAATACGAGGATCAATTCGATCCAGCCGCGTTTGGAAAGATAGCAATTGGGCTGAAGTGAGTTTAAGACAGTCGGTTTCAACCACCGCATAATTAAACAGCACATCAAATAATGCTTTATCTGAAGCTTTGATATATCCGAAAGATTGATCCGCCAATTGAATGCTACTGTAATCGTATACGATCTTTTTTTCAAACTCTCCCGGTAAATAGGTCGTTGTTCCAAACTTGAAAATCATGTAAATGGAAAATACATTATTGTCCTGACGAATATCCAATACTTCCCATTTCAGCTGGTGTGGCAGCAAATAGGTTCCCCTTGAAATATTGTTCAGCATAGTTTTGTATCCCTTGCTCTTACATTTTTTTATAAATTCATACAGTCTATTTCTGTTGCCATGCGCCTGCCATTTCAAGCGCTTAACCATCCTATTGCTGCAACTTTTCAAATTTGGCAACTGTGCTTCAATAAAGGTATTAAATTCATTCTCGCCAACAAGATCTCGCTCAGTATATAGGCAGGTTCCATTTTCCGATTTTAGAATCAAGTTTCCTCCATATGGAATTACATATTCTTCCTTTTCATTCAGCATAGCTTTCAATTCGAAATTTAAATGATCATCGCCTTCTTTCTCCACCACAACCTTAAATTGAGGTACATGATGAGCGGTATTAGAAATAAAAACTGTATCCTTGTTTAAAGGTTCAAGATCTATATGAAAGGATGTTGACAATGGAATCAACATACGCGTAAAGAAGTCTTCATAGTCCCTCTTTAACACCGTTATTTTAGTAGAAATACTGTGAAAGAAACGTAATAGAAACTCCTTTTGTAGATTATCAACAAAAAGACACTCATCTTCATTTAGATTGATAAAGAAGAAATTGGACCTACATTCGGATGTATAGTCTTTCAACTCCTCTCCTTTGTAGACAAGAATTAACGATAGAAGCAGATGATCACTGTTTTCTTTCAAATGAAATTTCAGGCTAAGATCATCGCCCGCCAAAATCACATTCCGATAAGTTGTACGATATTTGGATGGATATTTGAAGTTTTCAATTGTCGTTTTAAAATTATTTCTATCGACAAAGGCAACACGTAATCTTTCCGATTTTCCTTCCAAAAGTTTACGCCAAGCACTGATGATAAAATCCTTCTCCACATGATCAAAGTCATTTCGCAGGTCATCTTTCTCGCTATCCCCTAATTGTCTTTGAGGATTTTTGGAAAAGGCTAAAATCTTATGACATAGATCGATTTTTAAAACATCGCTATCAGCAAAATTCACCAACTCATTACCAAATTCTCCTAAATAATTTATCTTACTGTCTTTTTCAAAAGGTATTAAAAAAGGTAGTCCGTCCACCTGACGCTCTCTAGGAACGACATACATAAGATCCGGACAAGGCGCCCCAGGCTGTCCCAGCCATCGGTTTTCAGATGCTGTATCTAGCAATTCCGATTCAAGCTCCCGGTGGTCGAAATAATTATATACCTGACCAAATTGATTATGGTTTTCAATACAAACCTTATCATTGCGGTAATAAAGCCTAGAAATACCCAATTGAAAGAACTTATGCTGACTTTCGGGCAGGATGGCAATGTCTTTTGCATATAAATCATGTAAGAATTTATTACTGAGTAAAAACTTACGATAAAGTGCAATAATTACATAATCACACAGACTATCATGACGCTTTTTACAATCACACTTAACCTTCAATCCGATTTCTTTGATCTCGAGATCAATTTCGAAATATTTGTTTTTATATTTTCCGTCTCTTCTTAGAGAAAATGGCAATTTAAACTTGTTGACTTTGATTATCCTAACGCTGTAACTGTAAAGGCGGAAATCTTCCAGTGGTATTTCTCCTTTATAGAGCTTAAGAAAGTAGTCTGATGAAATATAAAGATCCTCCCGGTTTTCCCAAGGAATAATAAAGCTATTCTTCTCTTTGTCGGGTTTAATCGGAGCAACATCTATTGCTAGCCCCAGATTTTCAACACTATTTCCCATAAATTCTTCTTTATTGCTTATTGCACTTAACCTCCGATTTCAGCTCCATATACCGTATGCTCTGATCACAGAGATCGACAAAGAAATCTGTAATTTCTCTCGCTTTTGACCTAAAGTAATCCATATCAAGCTGAGCTAATTGTGAAGGAAGCTCATAGACCCGCCCTTTCATCTGTTTTAATAACTCTGCATTCAATATTTCCTCTACATCACCTCTGGCTGTAAAAAACTCCTGCACCTTTTTATCACAGATACAGGTCCAGTCCACAAGATTGGCTATCGTCACATTCATTGGGGCATAACCGATCCGTAGGTAGAGGTAACTGTATAGTCCAATTGACGTCAATTGATTTAAGAATAATACAGCCAATTGTGAACTAGCAAGTCCTTCAAAAGCAAATACACCTAGCAGATCTTGCATGAGTTTTGAATTGCGTGTCCATGAAATCGATGTCTTCAATAGTGTATCGTGCCAATTGACCGGGTTAACCGAATACGTCGGTTTATAACTCGGACGACGGTAAACAACAACAGATTCATTCCAGATGGTATGGGAGAAACGGCTGCCCAGATCCAGTTTTGTTGCCAGGAAATCTGTGCTCATAAAAGCTACAACTGCAGTAACTCGACCATAAACGATTTTTCGAAAATGACAGTGACCTATTTTCTTTTTTATTACTGCAAGGTAGATTTCTGCCTTTTCATTTTCCACCGCAGGAAAATGAAAAAGTCCTTTTCCATGCGCATCGCTGACGTAATAATTGAGCAGCATCATTTGTTCGGGATTATTCTCCTGACGAATCTGAGCCAGCACATGAAGTATATCTTCCTCATACCGCTCCGGCCAAGGAAATGCATAAAACTGCGAGGCCGTGGCATTCGATAATGCAGTCTCTTTCGCCGCCTGATTACCTGCTGCAACTTCGACGTTTTTATTCGCGACTTTTTGTTCCGCTATTGCCAACAATTTTTCATAGCCCGTTTTAAGGCCCTCCATAAAACTCAAGTACAGCTGTTCAATCGTATGAAGAACAAATTTGCAATGCTCATAAAGCCAAGAGGCATCAAAGGCGGAGATTTCGAGGTCCTTATTTTGTTTCACCGCATCAAAGGCACTGTCCAATAATCTAAAACGTTTCTTTTCTTCCTCATCCTTTCCGACAAGAGATTCCCTTAACATGGAAAAATGTTCATTGAGGCTTTTAATTCTGTTGCTAACATGATGTACATTATTGGCTTTTCCGTCAATCATTAGCTGTAAAAAACGCAAATGATTTTCCATACTTTGATGTAACATAAATACAGCCCTTTGATAGTTCCCCTGCTGACCAAATGTTTCAGCCCCATGTAGGAATCCCACTGAAATAGGCAAGAGCTTTTTGTAATATTCATCAGCTATTTCTAGAACACTTTTTAGTTCTTTCGCTTGAAGGGGTGGGTTCTTTTTGCTACTAGCCTGGTGAACGGTGTTTTCAGGTAGGGAGGCATAAGAATAATACAGACTACCCACTTTGACTTTACTGAGCATTTCAGCAATTGGCACCAGCTCAAAGGAAATATTCTGCTGGTCCATTAAACATAATTCCACAATAGGCTTTAATACCTTCGGTGAAAGCCCACTCACATGCTTGAGCGCAAGAAGCAAGTGATAATGATCCTGACCGAGAAACTGATATTTAAAAAGATAAACGCGATCGAGATCCATACGCTGAGAAAGCCGATCGATAATTAATTGGCTATTAATTTCCATACTAAATGATTTAAGGTTAAAAATTTGGCACAATAAATTACCCCAACAGATCAGACTGTTACAGATCATTATTGCAAATAATCAATACTTAATTTGTAAAAAAACATAGTATATAACCAAGGAGACTACATAGGGCTCGACACGATACAAAATAGACGTTTGCCCCTTGGTGCGTTAGGAAATACCAGCATTAAAATCAACATGTACTCGAATCATTCATTAAGCGAAAAAGTGTCTCACGTCGCTGGCAATGTAGACAGAGAAAACACTTTGTTCCCCCATTAAAAGAGAAACAAAATAGAATACAATGATATAGTTTATATATACAAATATATAAACAAACAAAACAAAATCAAAATATTATTTATCATTAAAGAGGTACATCGATGATACAGCCCTATAATGAACAGATTACAATTTATTTTATACTTTCACGAATTATAAATATGTTCGACGAATTGTAAACAGCCAATAGATCTATCAATTATTTGATTATTTTTAATTCATACTAAACAGGGTATTTTTTTAATTTGCATCAATTCTAACATACCATATCCATGACCAATACCAAATTATTCCTCATCTTTTGTCTTGTTTTCTTTGTTCGACCAATATATGGTCAAACCACCTGCAACTGTTCACAGGCACTTAAGCAGTTAATTATAAAAATAGAGGGCGAGTACCCTGGTTTTCCAGAAAAGACGAAGCAGAATAAGGATCTGTATGAAGCTAAAAAAAATATATTGACGAAGAAAAGCTTGCTGATTTCAAATTGGACCTGCATGCAACTTTTGCAGGAGTATCTTGACTTCTTCCACGATGAACACATTGTCTTAGATGATCTTTCCAAAAAGAAAAACGCTTCACAGACAAGTCCCGAAAACCCACAGGTAGAACCAGAAGAGGAAATAAGTGCAAAATCCATCAGTTCCGATATATTTTATATTAAAATCTCAAGCTTCGGGTACGAGAACATAGCGCCTTTCAAAGAACTGATCGAAAAAAACAAAGAAAAGATCGAAAGCAGTAAAGGGCTTATTATAGATGTACGAAACAACGGTGGTGGAACGGACGATGTATACCAGCCGCTGTTGCCCTATATCTTAACTAACCCTATTCGGATTATGAGTGTTGAGTTTTTTGCGACACAAACCTTAGTCAATGGGTTGCGTGATTATGCCATCAAAAATATCAAGCAAGATTCTCTGAATGAAGTGAAAAAAATTGATGAAGATCTTCGCGAATACAGAGAGAATATGGGAAAATTTGTGCTGTATGGTGACAAGAAAGTCATCATAGATACGATTGTCCTTAATAAAAAGAGCCCACAACAGGTCCTTATCTTAGCCAATAGAAATGTAGCCAGTGCTGCCGAGAATTTTTTATTCAGTTCCCGCCAGAGCAAAAAAGTAAAAATCATGGGAACACCGAGTATGGGGGCACTTGATTATGGTTCTATACGTGAGTTCAAATTTGGTTGCGACAATTATCGGCTGCTTTTGCCGACCTATCGATCTACCCGACTACCCCAATATCCAATTGACAATATAGGTATACAGCCAGACATCTATCTGGATGAATCCATTACAGACTGGATCGATTTTGCGGTGCGTTACATCAATGAATAATCAATAATTGCGATAAGGTATATCGTTGGCGAGTATGAAAAATATCTTAAAAATGGGAATAATAAGTGCTTTGACTGGTCTGCTCTTGTCCTGCAAAGAGCAAGTGAGTCCTTTGTCTGAAGATTACTACAAAAAGAGCGGTGCGATTTATTTCATACCGGGCGGAAACGATTTTGAACGAGGTTCGAGAAAGATGGTTGCCGATGTGGCAAGTTTTGCTGTGATCAAAGAGGCCTATGCCCGCGATAAAGATCGCGTCTATTTTATGGGATGCCCCCAAGAGCTGGTCGATGTAAAGACCTTTCAACTGAAAAACAACATTCCAATCGATCAGGAGCATGTATTCAAGTTTGAAGGTTTTGCTTCGGCTACTTCATCGTGTAGCCAAAATCAGCTCACCATTATCGAAGGTGCCGATCCTGCGACTTATACAACGTTATATCATCAACTTCCAGCACTAGCTAAAGATAAAGCACATTACTTTTATAGGTATCAACCGCTGAACGTCGACTATGCTTCATTCAACGTAGTTAACAGTAATTTTGTAAAAGATAAAAATCAGCTTTTCGTAGTAACAGACAAAGCGATTCTTCCGCTCCACTATAAAACAGAGAACGTTAAGGCTCTCAATAAAGCCTATCTACTACTGAATGACCGAATACTGCTCTACTACGAGCCTTATCAAAACATCGGTATCCTGGAGATCGAACTTCCTTCGTCAAACAACATAAAATTCCTTAATGATAAGACAGTAATCATTGACCAATTGGTGATTATCTCGGGTAAGCAATTTGAATATACAGCGGTCGATGCCGAAAGTTTCGAGCTATTGGAAGGGGCAAATGGAAAAGTCCTTTGGTCGCGCGACAAAAATCATGTCTATTACGAGCAACGATTATTTGCTGAAGCAGATCCGAAAACCTTCGAGGTTCTCAAGTTCGCTGTAGCAAAAGACGCGAACCACATTTTCATTGGAAATAAAATATTCAATGGCCCTGATGTAAAAAGCTTCAGAAAGGTTGATAAGCCGCGGGTAAACCATGATTTCGAAGATGACCTGGGCAACAAATACTGGTATCAAACCAACAAAGGGGAGGTTATTTTGGTTCCGGTTACTAAAAAGTGATCACACTAATCGGCTCAACAATAAGCAAAATTTGAGCCGATTAACCAATTTAATCGGCTCAACCCCAAAATTAGCGCTGCTCCTTCCCGATATCATCTGTCCAATCAACGGTTAATATTACACGCCAACAGGCTATAACTTACAATACACGGTATTGAAATATCCTTAGTTTATTCGGTGACTAATTCGCCCTATTTTATTCTAGGCAGATTTAACTACGATCATGCCATCTGGGCTTATGATTGGTTATATATGGATAAAGATGGCAACTTATTGGACACCATCAAAGCCCCGAACTTCTATATCCTGGATCAGGTGGGTAATTTGGTCTGGCCAGACAAACACATGTTACTCACCTCGAATGCCCTGGAAAAGAATTGGAAGACCGGAAAAATAAAGTACATCGATTCATCAGAAGATCTTCATTTAATTGATGTAAAACGAGGTGATCTAGAACCTACAAAAGGCCTATGGAATTCAAGTACAAAGACTTGGGATATAAACCCCGATTTCGAACATATTGAAACCTTAGATGGTAAACGACAAATCTTTGCATTACAGGAGCATAAAGATGGTCGCTATACTTTATACAACAACAAGACAAAACAACGAATCGGCAACAAAAGCTACATGACCATCAATCCCAACGGGTGGGTACAACATAAAAATGAGCGCAATCGGGACGACGGCTATTTTATTGACATTGCTACGGGCAAGGAATATAAAGAATAAAAATATACCGCTCAATCTCAGCAATAATTCCCAAGATTAATTTATAACAGACAAAATATACTCTTTAAGATTTATTAACTTTAAAGGAATACTGAGTTATTAGCTTTGTCCAATTAAAACTGATCTTGTGAGCGAATTATTGATAGCATCATTAAAGCGAGGTGACCACTTTGCCATGGAACAGATTTTTAATCTGTACTGGGAAGCCATATTTGATGCAGCTTTTAAGAAAATAGGCGACGAAAATGTGGCTCAGGACATTACCCAGGAAATCTTCATTTCGCTGTGGGAACACCGTGAGCAGGTCATCATATCTGGTGGTCTTGCAGCCTATCTACATGGGGCTGTCAAATTCAAAGTAATCAACCATTTTCGGAATACGACAGTTAAAGATGGACATAAAGCCGAACTAGCGACTTTAATGAACCAACGATATGCGGATTCAGCGGACGACCTACTGATCCTAAAAGACGCGCAGCAAAAAGTTGAAGAAGCTTTGATGCTGCTTCCCGAACGTATGCGACTGGTCGTCACCATGAGCCGAAAGCAAGAAAAGTCTATCAAGGAAATTGCGAGCGAGCTAAATGTCTCCGGACAAACTGTCAAGAACCAAATTACCTCGGCCATGAAACTGCTCAAAAAAAGCCTCTCTTAGGCAGTTCCTCCATTTTTTTTGAGTGTTAACAATAATTTAATATACTCCTAATATTTTCGACTAGTACCATTTCCCATTTGAAGTGACATGTATTCAAATGAGGGAAGAAAAAGCAAAGCAGTTACTGCAAAAATATTTAAATGGAGAGGCTACCGCCGCCGAGATTAAGCAAGTCGAAGATTGGTACGCCCAACTGGATAACGCTGCAAAAAAAGTTCCGCAGGAACGAAAAGCTGCACTGCGCGAACAATTATTGGCCAATATTCAGTCCAGTATTTCAGAAAAGGGAAGTAAACGACCTTCCCTGCTGTATTCACCTGTATTCAAAATAGCAGCCGCTATTTTAATGATTGCTTCCATAGGACTTCTTTATTGGAAAGTAAATAATCAACCTATCACAGCATCTGCGCAGATCGTCACAACAACCCTTGCAGGGGAACATAAAAAGATTGTCTTGGCAGATGGTTCGGAAATTATCCTCGAACCATCTTCAAAAATCAGCTATCCAAGTAAATTCAAGGGCAATATCCGTGAAATAGCACTTACTGAGGGGGAAGCCTTCTTTGACATTGCCCACGACGAGAAGCATCCATTTCAGGTACAGCTTGCATCGAAGCTAGCAGTTAAAGTATTAGGAACTTCTTTTCGGATAAAAGCCTATCAGGCTTCCGATCAAGTCGAAGTCACCGTCGCTACGGGTAAGGTTGCTGTGGAGCAAAATGATAAGATCCTCGGCATATTAACCAAAAACCAAAGTCTACGCTATGATAAAGAGACCAAACAATCATCGCGCAACCTAGTAGAAAAAAATACAGCCGTAGCCATTGCGTTTGATGGAACACCACTTAAGGAGGTGGTAAAAAGACTGGAATATGTCTACAACATCGAAATTATCTTAAAAGACACTTCACTTTCGCCTTTAAAAACAACAGCCACATTCAATAGCACACAAAATCCGGCAGAAATACTGGATATCATCTGCAGCCTACATCACCTCAAGTACAGTACGATTGAAAAGGATAAAATATTTAAAGTCCACAAATAATGTCTAAAAATTTACCTAAAACATCTTAGTCACCATGCGTAATTCATTACCTAATCATTACAAAAAAATGAAAACACCTGCATTCAAAAGAGAATTCTCTTTTTATCGGATCATGAAGTATCCCTGCATCGCATTTTCGATTACTTCGGTATTCTGCAGTTCGTTGATGGCCTCCCCAAGCATGGCCCAACGTCTGGACAAAAGCAGCGTAAACATCAAAATAAGCAAGGGCGAAAAACTCGATGTCATCCTCCACAAAATCGAGAGTCTTTCGGGCCTTCATTTTGTTTACAACCCTGACCTATTGCAAGAACGCAACACCGTCTTAAGCGGTAGCTTTAAAACCGAGCCTGTTCGCTCACTGTTGAATAAACTCGGAATCAATGCGGTAGAAAAGGAGGACTATGTGATCCTGAACACGCAAGCAAACCTCAAGGCAGACCGCATCGTGACAGGTTTTGTAAGAGATACAACAGGGGCTGCAATTGTAGGTGTTTCTGTAAAAGTAGTGGGTACGCAGGTAGGAACCACAACAGATACAAAGGGTGCATTTCGAATTGAGGCTGGACCACAAGCCGTCCTTTCTTTTTCGATGGTCGGATTTCATTCTAAAGATGTTTCTGTTGGTGAAAATGAAGTTATCAATGTAACGCTAAGCGAAGAACGTTCGACCCTATCCGAAGTTGTTGTTGTTGGTTATGGAACCCAGAAAAAAGAAACATTAACAGGAGCTATAGGTGTGGTATCCCTTGATAAATTATCCTCACGCTCGGTAAACAGTGTCGGTGAAGTATTAGCCGGAAAATCTCCGGGTGTCATTGTGACAAACGAAGGTGGCGATCCGACATCGCCCCCACGTATCAATATTCGGGGTGCTGGTGGTATCAATGGTGAAAATGTACTCTACGTTATTGACGGTTCGATTTTCTTAGGTACTCCACAATTAAATCCCAACGACATTGAGTCTATTTCCGTATTAAAGGATGCTTCTGCAGCTATCTATGGTGCGAGAGCTTCTGGTGGTGTGGTATTGATCACCACAAAAAAAGGAAAAAAAGGACAGATGCAAATTAATGTTGATGCCAAGATCGGCCAGCAAAGTGCATGGCGTAAATTAAAACCTTTAAACGCCGAACAACGTGCCGAGGTCGCTGCAACAGCTGCAAAAAATGGTGGGACAACCATTTTACCAGCTTTCGATCCGGCTAAATATCCAGAAGGTTTAGTAACCAAAACAAACTGGATGGATGAGGTATTTAGAAACGCGACATTGCAAGATTACAATGGTGCAATTAATGGCGGAAATGAAAAATCAAATTTTTACTTAAGTTTCAATTACCGCAAAGCAGAAGGTATTGTACTCAATACGAAAACGCAGCGTTACAACTTCAGGATAAACTCAGAGCATCAAGTTACACCATGGTTAAAAATAGGTGAAAATCTTTCCTATAGCAGTACCAACGGAAATGGTGCTAATACAAGCAGCGACTATACAGGAGCGCTATTGTCGGCCATTTATTATCCAACCAATGGAACACCTTATAATGCCGATGGCAGTTTTGCGGGTCTTCCGGGTCCTTTCCCTGGTGACTATGGTGATATCATCAACCCTGTTGCAGAATTAATGCGCATCAATATAAACAATCCGGTCAATGTCCTGGTTGTGAATCCATACGCCAACATCCAATTGGCAAAAGGCTTAACTTTTAGATCCAACTTAAGCATTACAAAATCGAACATTAGATATAAAAGCTTTACACCAAAACGTCCTGAAATAGGTAAACCCGTTTTGAGCAATAGTCTGGTGGAAAGAGCGAGTGACGCAAATGATATCCTTGCCGAACAAGTCCTAAATTATAAAACCAAATTTGACCATCATCAACTTGATTTGACCGGAGGTTATAGTTTTCAAAAAACCAAAAGTAGTTATTTGAATGCTTCAGGAACCGGCTTTGACGACGAATCCAAGCAATACAGATACCTGAATAACGCGAACACAATACAACCGTCGGAAAGTGGTTATGGAGCCACAGCACTTTCGTCTCTTTTCTTACGGGCAAACTATAATTACAATGAAAAATACTTACTATCCTTAATTGGTCGAAGAGATGCTTCATCCATCATTCCATTAAAAGAAAATAGAGCGCGCTACTATTATTCAACATCTGCTGGATGGGCTCTACACAAAGAAGATTTCTTGAAATCTGTAGAATGGTTAAACGAGCTTAAAATAAGAGCAAGTTACGGTAAATTGGGTGGTCTAGCCAACCTAAATCCACTGGATGTTAACCCTCTTCTTATTCGCGCCGATGCCTATTTCGGTGAAAATCCAAAATTACAAAATGGATATGCTCAAAATGTATTACCCAATATGGATATGCGATGGGCTGAAAGTAAACAAACAAATATAGGTTTAGATCTTGGAATTTTGAATGGATTGAGCTTGGTAGCGGATTATTTTGTCAAAGAAACCAATAAGATGATCTTAACCAAACCTCTTCCGGGAACAGCGGGTTTAAGCACACAAACGATTAACGGTGGTATAGTAAAAGATAAAGGTATTGAACTAGGACTAACGTATAGTAGTGCTAAAAATAAAGATTTTTCGTACTCTATTAATGCAACCCTAACCAAATTGACCAACAACGTTCAAGAATTGGCCCCTGGATTGAACAATATCGCAGTAGGTACTAATTTTAGAAATGAGCTAGCTCCGTTGACAATTACTGTTGGCCAACCTCTTTACAGTTACTACGTATTAAAGACCGATGGTATCTTCCAGAGTCAGGCAGAAGCTGATAACTACAAAAATGCCAATGGACAAAAAATTCAACCCAATGCAAAAGCGGGCGATTTCAAATTTGTAGACATCGATGGGAATGGTTCGATCGGACCTGAAGATCGCTATTACGCCGGAAGTGCTTATCCTGATTTTTCTTACGGTCTGAGCTTCAATGCGAATTACAAAAACTTTGATCTCAATATTTTTGCACAAGGTGTACAAGGAAACAAATTGTTTAATGCCATCAAAAGAACAACCTACAGTGCGAGCGGTCCTTCGTACAACAAATTAGCAGGAATCCTCGATGCATGGTCACCAGAAAACCCGAATGGGAAAGTGCCTATTATCTCAAGCTCAGACGCCAACGGAAACTTTAATGCATCAGATTTCTATATCGAAGATGGTTCTTTCCTTCGTATCCGAAATGTCACGTTAGGTTATACACTTCCAAAATCTTTGACTGACAGATATAAACTTGGAAATGTGAGAGTCTATGCGACTACGAACAACTTATTTACGTTTACAAAATACACTGGTTTTGATCCGGAAATTGGTATGGATAACAATGGACTTGATGTCGGACGCTACCCACAAGCCCGAAGCTTTATTTTCGGCCTAAATGTCAATTTTTAATCTTAGCAGAATGCCAATGGGATCTAAACGAAGGTGACCTCATACAAGGATTATTGAGTTTAAGATCTTATCGATTATTAAAACGAGAAAAATAAAAAGGATGAAACCGAAAAATAAAAGTTGTCATTCACAGACGGACGATTTTAAGCAGGTTTTATCAGTCATAAAAAAAATAAAACGATGAAAACGAATATCAAATACCTTGCAATAGCAGCAGTAGCACTTTTTGCATCGTGCGAAAAACAGTTGGATATATCGCCTGAAGGTTCTCCTTCCGCGCAGAATTTTTGGAAAACCGAACAGGATGCCATCAAAGCGGAGGCTGGTATGTATGAAAAATACAATGAAGAGGATTATTATGGCCGCGGAATGTTTTGGTTTATTAATGCCAGTGACGACATGGTAACAGGGCGTAACAAACCGGAAGCCGATAATATCAAAAATTTCAACCGCAATTATATCGGTGGTGGTTATACCGAATCGCAATGGAGCATGCGCTATGCGATTATAAAAAGAGCTAACGATATTATTATCAATGTTCCCAATATAACCATGGATGAAGCGCGAAAAAAACAGATCATTGGCGATGCCTATTTCAATGCAGGTCTGGTTTATTTTCAATTGGCTGCAAACTATGGTAATGACAAAGCTGGAATTCCGATCGTTAAACCTGAAACCGATGCAGCCGTACCCGTACCCCGTGCTAACAATGTCAACGAGAACTATGATTACATTGCTTCTTTATTTCTAAAAGCTGCGGAGAACCTTCCCTATTTCTCAGACATGAATACCTCAGATTACGGTAAAGCGCACAAAACTGCGGCATGGGCCTATTTATCAAAAGTATACCTGTACAAAAAGGACTATACCAATGCGGCCAAATATGCAGATATGGTGATCAATTCGGGCAAACATGATTTACTGCCTAATTTTGTCGATGTGTTTAAAGCTGCCAACAACTGGTCCAAAGAATATATCTGGTCGGTGGTCTGTACGCCAAATGGTGGCGGTACTGGATGGGGAAGTAAGCTTCCTGGAGTTATGCTCACCAACAAGGCCTGGGGAATCTACAATGGCTGGGGCTATTATCTACCGACAAAAGAACTGTATGATTCTTTTGAATCTGGCGATCTACGCCGTGAAGCAACAATCTTGAAACCTGGGGACAAATTTCAGTTTTTCGGCAATGAACGCACTTTCACAAAAGACGGCGGCGCTACATCCAATTACCAATTCAAGAAATACATGGAGCCGTTTTCTTATAAAGACCCTATTCCAACACATGTCAATCCAAATGGAGATAATGGCACTACAGATTTAAATGTTCCATTGATGCGCTATGCCGAAGTACTATTGATCAAGGCTGAAGCCGCCATTAACTTAAATGGTTCCGGTGCTGGCGATACTGAATTAAATAAGATTAGGAAGCGGGCCGGTTTAGTCACAAAAAGCGGAATGACCCTTGTAGATTTAAAACGTGAGCGCCGCAATGAGCTTGCTGGGGAATGGGCAGACCGTCACCGTGATTTAGTTAGATGGGGTGATGCACAAGCTACCTATGCCAAACCTTTACACGATTTCGATGGTACGGTCATTTGGCCAGCTAGAAATTTCAATCCGCAAGTACATGACGTGTGGGCTGTTCCACAACGCGAGATCGACAACAGTTCCGGTGTCATTAAACAAAATCCAGGATGGTAAAAAACAATAAATTAATGTGGCTGCTATTTGCCGGCCTAAGCATTCAGTCAGTTTCTGCACAACAGAAACTGACTGCAAATGCAGGTCACAGCCACAATGATTACAAACAACAAATCCCGCTGTTGGAGGCTTACTATGCTGGAATGGGCTCGATCGAAGCGGACGTCTTCTATCGCAATGGAGAGCTTTACGTTGCCCATGAAAGCAGTGAGATCAAACCAGGGAAGACGTTAAAAAAACTTTACATCGACCCTTTAATTGCTTTCTTTAAGGAAAACGGCAATAAACCTTATGCCAAACCAGAGCAGACCTTGCAGCTTGTGATTGATATTAAGGAAAATTACGAACAGGTACTGTCTAAATTGTTGGCCGATTTGAAGGGAAACGAATCTATATTCGACCAGCAGAAAAATCCTTCCGCCATTAAAATTGTCGTCAGCGGTGAAATCCCGCCGCCCGAAAAGTTCGACAATTACCCATCGATGATTTATTTTGATGGCCGGCCGGAAAAAGATTATACACCGGCACAGCTCAAACATATTGGGATGATCAGTCAGGATATTAAGCAGTATTCTGTCTGGAATGGCAAAGGGACCCCTACTCCACCCGACCTTGAAAAGATGAAATCTGTGATAGACAAGGCGCATAAATTGGGTAAACCTTTTCGTTTCTGGGCAACAAAAGACAGCCCCAATAGTTGGAAAGAGCTTGGTCACATGGGGGTAGACTGGATCAATACAGACCATCCTACTGCGCTTAAGAATTTCTATTTAAACAACGCCAAAGTCGAATATGCAAATCCAAAGGCCTACGTTCCCTATCAGCCAACCTATAAAAATGATGGTGCAACGAGCAAGGTCAAGAACGTTATTTTACTCATTGGTGATGGCATGGGATTGGCCCAAATACAAGCGGGTTTAAGTGCCAATTTTGGTCAGTCCAATATTATTAATATGAAACATATTGGCCTTTCACGCACCGAAGCATCCAATTCGGATTTTACCGACTCCGCTGCAGGTGGGACAGCTTTGGCTACTGGACATAAAACCAATAACCGTTACATTGGCGTGGATGCCGACGGTAAATTGTTGAGCGCTATTCCCGACACACTTGCTCAACACGGGATCAAAAGTGGGATCATCAGTGCAGGAGATATTACAGATGCTACTCCGGCTGCATTTTACGCACATCAGATCGATCGAACAATGTCGCAGGAAATTGCGGCAGATTTCAAGAATAGCCACGTGGATATCCTAGTTGGATCCCGTCGCGAAAGCTTCCTCAACAACAAGGATAACACGCTGATGAAGCAACTGACCGAAAAAGGGTATAAGCTTCAGCAAAATTTAGGTGATTTTGAAAAAGCGACATCGGGCAAACAGTTGGTGCTCCTCGCTGATTCGGCGACAAGGAGAATACTCGATGGACGCGGAGAAATGTTAAAAAATTCCCTCTCAAAAACGATTCAGCTTTTGTCTAAAAATAAAAATGGCTTCTTTATCATGGCCGAGGGTGCACAAATTGACTATGGAGCCCATGCCAACGATCTTCCCTATGTTGTTACCGAGCAACATGACTTTGACCGGCTTGTCGGGGAAGCCCTAAAATTTGCGGACCAAGATGGTGAAACACTAGTCATTGTCACGGCAGATCACGAAACTGGCGGACTCTCCCTATTGGATGCCAATTATAAAAAGGGAACCGTTAGGGGCAATTTCAGTAGCGATGACCACACCAATATTATGGTACCTGTCTTTGCTTATGGACCGGGTGCGCAAAATTTTATGGGCATTTACAACAATACAGCCGTTTTTAAAAAGATTATCCAAGCCTATAACTTGAAATAATCGTTTTAAAGTTTTCACAACATGAAACCCCTTAGTTTAAATACGAGGGGTTTTCACTTTTTCACTGACTACATTCCATAGTTTACAACCACTCCAAAATCCAATTTAAGGATCGATATTCGATTTTTTGCCTATCTTGTGAGTCAAAAAACAGAACAACCTTTATGATACCATCAATCAAGCGACTACTGATTTTGTCATTATTGCTATTCAGTATTTCGGCCAAACTATTTGCACAAACTTCTGAAAAAGCCTCCTGGTTTAAAGATGCCCGCTTTGGCATGTTCATTCATTGGGGACTATACAGTGCGGCTGAAGGCATGTGGAAGGGCGAACCTTTACGTTATATGAATAACTATGCCGAGTGGTTAAGATATCGCAACCGCGTTTCCAAAGAAGAGTACGGTACCTTGGCAAAACGTTTCGACTGGAGTAAAATAGATCCTGAGCAATGGGTTCTTCTAGCAAAAGAGGCTGGGATGAAATATATCATCATCACCGCCAAACATCATGATGGTGTTGCCCTTTGGGACACAAAAGTTGGTGATTATAGTCTCCCAAAATTGAGTGGTTCCAATCGGGATGTCATCAAAGATATCGCAGAGGCCTGTAGAAAGCACGGCATGAAATTAGGCTTTTATTATTCCCATTGGATAGACTGGGAACATCCATACGGCTGGAATCATCAACAGGAGCTGTCGGGACATGTTACCGATGCCCAATACAATCAATATTGGCAGGAAAAAGTTATCCCTCAACTTCGCGAACTGATGACCAACTATGGCGACATTGCCTTGATATGGTTCGACATGTGGATCCCTTATCAAAAGTCGATCATTAAAAAAGAACAATTACTACAGGTTGTCAAACTGATCCGTGAACTACAGCCTAATTGCCTGATTAATTCACGACTAGGTCTTCCTACGGATGCGGAGAATGTGGATTTTGAGACATTAGGAGATAACCAATTTGGCAGCAATTACATTAACCATCCATGGGAGACACCGGGCACCATCGCGCATTCATGGGGTTACAACGGTCAGGAGAATGAATGGAAATCGACCAGTCAAATTTTCCAGTCATTAATCTCCAATGTAAGTCTCAACGGGGGCTTCACCTTAAATATCGGGCCACGTGCCAACGGAACAGTTCCCTACGAAAGTATCAGTCGTCTGCACGAAGTTGGAGATTGGCTAAACAGCTATGGAGCGGGCATCTATGGCAGTACCGGCCTTGATCTCAAAAACAACCACTTCGATTGGGGTTATTTCACAACCAAAAAAGAAGGGCAAAAAACAGTCGTATATGCGCACGTCTTTAATTGGCCCTTAGATCATACACTTCGGATTACAGGAATCAAATCGACCCCAGAACAGGTTTCACTGATGAAGGGAAGTGTATCTACGGCGCTAAAATTTGATCAAAGCCTCAGTCTAATCCATATCCAATTACCTGACGCGCAACCTGACCACTATGTTTCAGAAGTTAAATTGACTTTTAACAGCCCGCTAGAATTGGACAAAAATACAGTCCCGGAATCAACCTTTGGTGGCTTTTCCCTGAAATCAACCAATAGCCTCAACCAAGGACTCAAAATTGTACGCTATAACGGCAAAAATCCAACGCATGCGATCCTGACGGGTGATACGAAGATTGATTGGGAGGTAACCATCCCTGAAGCGGGCGTCTACTCACTCGATCTCTCAGCGCATAATCCCAATAAACAAAACAGTGTTTTTGAAGTCAGTACTGCCAACCAGCAGTTGAAAGGAAGCTTTGCCCCTACAAACAAAATGGTGGTAGAGCCCAATGAAAACAACTATACAGAAGAATTTGTCGAAAACCGTATCGGTAAATTTAAATTCGATAAGCCCGGAAAATATGTCGTAACCTTTAAAAGTAAAGAATTACAGCCACTTTGGTTTAACTGGATTTGGCTCGAAAAAAGTAAGAATTAAACATAAGTTCCTAGGTACAGAAGATGTAAAATACCAGCAAGCAGATTACTATGCACACATAACAATCTGCTTGCTAGTAATTTATACAAAAAGTTACATATTTTAATATTTATTTATTATTTTGGGGTAAAAGTTACCAATTTTGCAAATAGGGGCTAACAAGCCACTTAATGCTTATAAATGAGAAAATTAACCCTAAACATTGTTGGATAATGCATCTGCAACGGGACTCCTTATCTGTGCTTTCTGACCAAACTGTAAATACAAGGTTGGAAGGATTAATCACGACCGCAGAAGACGGTACTATTCTACAGTTTAACAAACGTGCGCAGGAGCTTTTTGCCCTTAAAACCACAAAAGAGATCAATAAGATACATGAGCTAACAACATTTTATACCGCAGATGATCTTTCGATACTACCGCCCACAGAAACACCATTTTTCATCGCTCTTTCAAAAAACCAAAACCAAGACGAAATTATCCTAGGACGAAAAGAAGACCAAGGATTCAGCTGGTACCAATTCAATATACATTTTATTGTCGAAGACAATAAAAAAGGTCTTCTGATTTCGTTTATCGATGTATCCAAACTGGTCAATAAAATTCACATACTGAAGGATAAACAGGAACAACTTCAACTACTTGTCGCCTCATTAAATGACATCGTATTTGAGGTAACAGATACGGGGATATTTAAAAACTATTGGACCAATAATCCCGAACTCCTGTTTTATAGGCCAGAAGAATTTTTGAACAAGAGTCTAACTGAACTTTTTCCTCCTGATCTAGCTATCCCTACCGTCCAATTGATACAAAATTCATTAAAATTGGACCGCGAACTTAAAATGGACTTTCAATCCAACTTAAAAGAGCACAAAGACAAATGGTACCGTCTACAGATAAAGCCGATACATAGGGCGCAAAACCGCGTAGCCTTGGTTATCTCGGATATTACAAAACAAGTCGAGTCCAATGAAAAGAGTAAATTCAATGAACACAAGTTTAATCAAGCATTTTATTTATCTGGCCTGGGAATCTCTTTGACGAGCCTCGAAGGTTATTGTATAGAATCTAATAAGATGTTAACCAAAATTCTTGGTTATTCTCATGAAGAAATGTCCAAAACAAAGTTTACGGATAGAACACACCCAGACGATATAGACAAAGACGTTGAACTTAGAGCAAAACTTGTCAGGGGTGAAATCGAAGCATTTACGCTTCAAAAACGCTATCTACATAAATTAGGGCATTTTGTATGGTGTTCTGTAACGGTTGCTGCAGTTTTTGATAATGCCAATGCCGCACAATTTCTGATCGTCCAGGTTCAGGATATCTCAGAATCAAAAAAGAATATCGAAATCCTAAAAAGACAAAAGATTGAATCGGATCTAGTCAAAATAGATCTTGAAACCAAAATACGACAACTGGAAGAATTTGCGAACATCCTCGCTCATGATCTCAAGGGCCCGCTCAGCAATATACAGATGCTTATTGACGAAATCAAGGTAACGGATGATGAAAAAATAAAGGCTAATTTTATGAACCTTTTGCATGTGAGCAGTAATGACCTGAATGAAACATTGCATGATCTTGGCGGAATACTTGATATCAGGTCAAACAATTCACTGATTTACGAAAAATGCGATTTTTTAGACATATTCAAAAAGGTACAACAGCAATTTATTGAGGAAATACAGCAAAAAAATGCGACTATTTCGGTTGAATTTAATGTGAAAGATATCTATTATCCTAAGATCTATCTAGAAAGTATCTTAAGTAATCTGCTGAGTAATGCACTTCGATTTACAGCAACAAATAGAACCCCAAAAATCGAAATACATACCCATCTTGAGCCAGAAGGAACATTATTAACGGTGAAAGACAATGGGTTGGGCATTAACCTGCCAAAGTACAAATCTGAGTTATTTATGTTCAAAAAGGTTTTCCACCGTGGATTTGAGAGTAAAGGTGTCGGACTGTTTCTCATTAGATATCAGATCGAATCATTGGGTGGAAAGATCGATGTACAAAGTGAAATCAATACTGGAAGCACATTTTATGTCAAGTTCCTGGAAAAAATATATACCAATACGCTGATACAACAATAAAGAAGAATAGTGCTCGAAATTTTCGGCTGAAATTGGCCGTTTGGAATTCTGACCGGATGACCTCATAAGTGCAAGAAAACAGCACTGTCAATCAACAGCGAAAACGGATTTATTGGCACGATGAAAAAAAAACATAAATCTGAAAGACCATGAACCTTGAAACTAAAAGAACGATCATTCTTATTGATGATAATGCTATTTTACGTACCATTTTCGGCCATATGCTACAGGGGTTTACCGAATATGAAATTGCCTTTCATGCTTTTAAAAATGCCTTGGATGCATTAGACTTTTTAGACAAAAATGATATTACGCAATCGCCGATAAAACCCATACTGTTTGTGGATATCAATATGCCTTTCATGACGGGCTGGGAATTAATGGATACACTTGAAAACCGCACCGACTTTATCAAGCACACCAAGATCTTTATTGTCAGTTCCTCAACGAGTAAAAGCGACCAGGAGCAACTTGCAAACTACCCTTTTATAAGTGGCTTCATCCTGAAACCTTTTGGGAAAGAGTCTATCTACCAGATCTTGAAAGAAAACGATTAAAAAAGCCCTCAAAAAGAATTTCACTTATTATTGAGGGCCATTTATTTTGACAACTTATGGTTGTGGAAAGCGGACACCCGCTGTCGTTATACTTTTTGAACGATTAAATCGCCTGACACTTGTCTGCCAACCAATTCTTTTCCTCAACCGTAAGATGAGTCGATAATTGATCAAATACCCACTGGTTATAGTTATTTAGCCAGGCAATATGTTTCTTATCCAATAAGGATTTTTCGATTAGATCGGTTGCGATATAACATACGGTTAATGTCTCAAAGTCAAGGAAGTCTCCAAATTCGGAAGAACCTGCTTTACGGGTCAACACGAGGTTCTCAATGCGAATACCATGTTTGCCTACGCGATACAATCCAGGCTCTATCGAAGTAATCATACCTGGTTCAACAGCAACATCTATTGCTGCTGCATTGAACACTTGTGGACCTTCATGGACATTCAAGAAGAAACCGACACCATGTCCCGTACCGTGCCCATAATTGCGTAATGTTTCCCACAATGGACGACGCGTAATTGCATCGATCTGATAACCCCGCGTTCCAGTCGGGAAGATGGCCTGAGAACCTTCTATTGTTCCCTTGAGTACAAGCGTATAATCCTCTTTTTCCTCCTGCGTAAGACCTCCAAGCGATACCACCCTTGTAATATCCGTCGTACCTGTAGTATATTGCCCCCCAGAATCAACCAATAGTAAACCTTTAGGCTGTAGTGTATAATTCGATTTTTCATTAGCCGAATAATGCGGTAGGGCACCATGATCCAAATATCCCGCAATTGTCGTGAATGAGACATCGACAAAGCCCTCTTGACTTTCGCGAAATCCACGTAATTTGTCAGCAATCGATAATTCAGAAAGATCGCCAGAAGAGACGTTCTCTTCCAACCATTTGAAGAAACGCGTTAACGCTATACCGTCTTTTACAAACGTATGGCGGTTATTTTCAACTTCAACCTTATTCTTAATCGCTTTTAAACTTGTTGAGGGGTTTATTTTTTCGACAATCTTAACCTCTTTAGGTATGCTGTCGTAAACAGCAAAACACGTACGTTTAGGATCAATTAAAATTGAAGCAACATCCAATGTAGGAATCGCTTTAAAAATATCTTCATAAGCCGAAACACCCACTCCATAGTCTTTAAGTTCTTCAGTTGCCTGAGCCGTCAACTTCGAAGGTTCGATATAAAGCGTTGCCTTGTCGGCAGTGATCAATACAAATCCCAAAACAACAGGATTACAAGGTACATCTTGACCACGGATGTTTAATAACCAGGCCAGATCATCCAAAGATGAAATCAGATGAGCCTCCGTTCTGTTCCTTTTCATCTCCGCGCGGACAGCTTCAATTTTAGAAACCGTTGACTGTCCCGTAATATGTTCGTCCAGCAGGTAGGCCTGTGCCTTCGGCAGCTCTGGTCGTCCTTCCCATAATGATGACAACAGGTCAACATGACCATCTACTTTAATCTCCAAAGGCTCCAAAGTATTCTTAACAGATTGAGCCACCAATAAAGAAGCAAGATTGCCGTCAAAAGCAACCTTAGCACCAGCCCCCAACTGCTCGCCCAACCAATCTGCATACTCCGCTGCGCCCTGCACTTTCAATTTCACCAATTCAAAACCTGTTCCTGCCAATTGCTCCGCTGCTTGGACAAAATAGCGAGAATCGGTCCAAAGGCCGGCAAAATCTTGTGTGATTGCCAACGTACCTGCTGACCCGGTAAAACCAGACGCCCAGGCAATGCATTTATAACGTTCCGGTAGATATTCACTAATATGAGGATCTGAAGATGGAATAATATATCCATCGATTCCTTGAACCTTCATCGCCTCACGAATGGCAGCTAATTTTTCGATATGCTTCATGTCGTCTATACAATTTTATGCAAGTTAGGATTTTTTAGGGTCGAATGCCTAACTTTAAGCCAAATAAAACAAACGAAGTACAGCGAACGCTTTTCCCTTAAATAGGCTGCGTTCAAGTCATCATGATAAATCTGATGGAATATCACGAATCGAGATAACCGTGTTTGCAAACTCATTGAAGATAAACTGGGATATACCATAGGACGATAAAAAAATATTATATATGAACCAATTTCTGCTAAGTACCATTGCTTTTTCTACTTACGCGTTAACGACCGCTACTACTCCATTATTCGCGCAGGATCTTCGCAGTAAAATCCAGGATGCTTTTACCCAGTTTCAAAACCAAGAAAGCCTCAGGAATGGTTTGAGCTCACTGATAGTTTTCGACGGAAAAACAGGCCAGACTGTATTCGCGGCAAATGAAAATATCGGACTAGCAACCGCGTCCACCATGAAGGTAATCACTTCGGCGACGGCCTTGGACTTCCTGGGCAAGAATTTTCAGTTCAAAACAACCCTGTATTATACAGGTGAAATCGACGAGAACGGTGTGTTAAACGGAAGTATTATTGTGACAGGTACGGGAGACCCTACCCTGGGCAGCGCTCGCTATCCCGAGACTCAGGCAACAACGATACTGAACAAGTGGCTTACAGCGATCCAAAATGCCGGTATCAAAAGTATTAATGGCGCTATCATTGCCGATGATCGGCTTTATAATGGGAACCAGCTTCCGGGTGGCTGGATCTGGACTGACATGGGTAACTACTACGGCGCGGGGATTTCTTCGCTCAATTGGTGTGAGAACGCTTTTGGCATCAATTTTACCCCAAGTAATAAAATTGGCGCCAAAGCAGAGATCCTTAGTTATACAGCTCAAGTTCCCTACCTGGAAATTATCAATGAAACGACCACTGGTAAATCAGGAAGCGGCGACAACGTATACGCCTATGCTGCCCCCTATTCAACCAAGATATTTGTGCGTGGTTCGTATGGGCAGGATCTCAAGAAAACAATTGAGCTCTCCTCTCCCGATCCAGCTTACGATCTGGCTTATCAATTAAACGAAGTCTTAAACAACAACGGTATTATTGCCAGCGAACGGCCTGCTACCGGAACAAAGATGGATTCAGTTGATGTTTCAAAAAAACAAACCCTGGATATCCACCTATCCCCAACCTTAGATAAAATTGTCTACTGGTTTAACCAAAAGAGCATCAATCTCTATGGAGAAGCCCTATTGAAAGCGATCGCTTACACAACAGCGGGTAAAACAGGCACAGACGATGGCGCCTATTATATACAGAAATATTGGAATGCCAAATTAGGCCTAAAACCTAGTGAACTCAATAGCATGGATGGTTCGGGACTATCGCCTCAAAATCGTGTGACCACGTCAGCGATGAATAAGATTATGCAGTATGCACAAAAACAAAGTTGGTACCCTGCTTTCTATGAAAGTCTTCCCACCTATAACAATATGAAGATGAAAAGCGGAACAATTGGTGGCGTACTTGGTTATACAGGTGTACATACCAATAAAACAGGACAGTCATTTACCTACACTTTATTGGTTAACAACTATGCTGGGTCGGCCTCCAACATGCGTCAGCAAATGTTTAAACTGCTTGATGTCCTGAAGTAACATATTATTGTCTAATTATAATAAGATATTGGCAAATATTTCCAATTATCAAAAAGAATGATAGATTTGTAGCCTTAAATTAATAAAATCGTAATGAGTAACACTAATCGTAAACAGGCAGCGTTAAACTACCACGCAATGGGTAGACCTGGTAAAATAGCTGTTGTTCCGACCAAACCAACAAATTCGCAAAGAGACTTATCATTAGCATATTCTCCAGGTGTAGCGGAGCCATGTTTGGCTATTGCTGAGAACAAAGAAGATGCTTATAAATATACCGCAAAAGGAAACCTTGTTGCTGTTATCAGTAATGGTACAGCAGTATTGGGCTTAGGCGATATCGGCGCCCAAGCTGGTAAACCAGTCATGGAAGGTAAGGGTTTATTATTCAAAATTTTTGCCGACATTGATGTATTTGACATCGAAGTGGACACCAAAAATGTCGATGAGTTTGTCAACATTGTCAAAGCATTGGAGCCTACTTTTGGAGGGATCAACCTGGAAGATATCAAAGCACCGGAATGTTTTGAAATCGAACGCCGTCTAAAAGAAGAAATGAACATCCCAGTGATGCACGATGACCAACATGGTACGGCAATCATCTCAGGTGCGGCATTGATCAATGCCTGTGAAATTATCGGTAAAGATATTTCAAAAGTAAAAATCGTCGTCAATGGTGCTGGAGCAGCTGCAATGTCGTGTACAGCAATGTATATTTCAGTAGGTGCTAGCAAAGAAAATATTGTGATGCTGGACAGCAAAGGTGTAATCCGTACTGATAGAGAAAATCTAGACAGCATGAAAGCACAATATGCAACAGATCGCGATATTCGCACCCTGGCAGATGCTGTAAAAGATTCGGATGTATTTATCGGTCTATCGGCAGCAGACGTCATGTCGGCAGAGATGTTGTTATCGATGGCTCCAAACCCAATTGTATTGGCAATGGCAAATCCAAATCCTGAAATTGCTTACGATTTGGCGATGGCAACACGTAACGATATTATCATGGGTACAGGTCGTTCAGATTATCCTAACCAAGTAAACAATGTATTGGGTTTCCCATATATCTTCCGTGGTGCTTTGGATGTACGTGCAACAGCAATTAACGAGGAAATGAAAATTGCCGCAGTGCGTGCAATTGCAGACTTGGCAAAACAACCTGTTCCAGAAGAAGTAAATCAAGCCTATAACACGAGCAATTTAAAATTCTCGGAAGAATATATCATTCCAAAACCTACCGATCCGCGTTTGATCACTGAAGTTTCCATGGCTGTTGCAAAAGCTGCCATCGCATCGGGTGTAGCAAAAACCGTAATCGAAGATTGGGATCAATACAGCGATGCCCTACGTAAACGTCTTGGGAAAGATGATGCGATTATGCGCAATTTGACTATGGCTGCTAAAAGAGATCCCAAACGTGTTGTCTTTGCAGAAGCAGACAATTACAAAACGTTGCGTGCGGCACAGATTGTTAAAGAAGAAGGCATCGCGATTCCAATTCTTTTAGGTAGAAGAGATAAAATCGAACGTTTAATCAAAGAATATGCTTTTGAACTGGACGGTCTTGAAATTATCGACCCAGTTGCTGAAGTCGACAACGAAACGGAGCGTTCGAAGAAATTTATTGAGCATCTTTACATCAAAAGACAACGCCGTGGTATATCGAAATACGATGCCCGTAAGTTGATGTACGACCGCAACTATTTTGGTGCCTCTTTAGTGGAATTTGGCGAAGCTGATACCCTAATTTCCGGTATGACCAAAAATTATGCAAATACAATCCGTCCGGCATTACATGTAATCGGTGCTAAACCAGGCAGCCGTGTCGCAGGTATGTATATGATGTTAACAAAAAAAGGACCAATCTTCATGGGTGATACAACCGTAAATGAAGACCCTACAGCACAAGAACTAGCAGACATTACCCTGTTATTGGATAAAGCTGTGAGACGCATGAACATTCAGCCACGTATTGCATTACTATCTTACTCTAATTTTGGTTCAAGTGAAGGAAAAACACCAACAAAAGTGAGAGCAGCAGCGCAGATCTTACACGATCAACATCCAGAGATTGTTGCTGATGGTGATCTACAAGCGAACTTCGCCTTAAACAGCGAAATGTTGACAGCAAACTTCCCTTTCAGCTGCTTAAACGGAAAATCTGCAAATACACTCGTATTTCCTAATTTAGAATCCGGAAATATCGCTTATAAATTATTGCAAGAAGTTGGTGAAGCTGAGGCTGTAGGTCCAATCCTTTTGGGTATGAACAAACCGATTCACGTATTGCAATTGGATAGCTCTGTGCGCGAAATCGTCAATATGGTTACCATTGCCGTAGTAGATGTACAAGCACATCTTAAAAATTTATAGAATAGCTTAAAATCTTCCTATATTCGTATACTATGTACGAATATTTCAATGGAAAATTAGCATATAAAGCCCCCACTCACGTTGTTATCGATGTGAGTGGGATTGGTTATTATGTCCACATCTCGCTCTATACCTTTTCCCAAATCAAGGATCAGGAAAATTGTAAACTATTTATTTCACTTCAAGTTCGGGAAGACTCACACACGCTGTATGGCTTTGCGACAGAAGGCGAGAAAAAATTATTCGAAAATTTGATTTCTGTTTCCGGTATTGGCCCCAATACAGGCCGTATGATCCTATCGTCAAACACACCCGATGAGATCCAGTCTGCCATCGTCAATGGCCAGGTTGCCCTCATTCAAAAGATTAAAGGAATCGGCCCTAAAACAGCACAACGTCTTATATTGGAGCTTCAGGATAAATTAAAAAAACAGGGCTTCGAAGCTCTGGCATCACCTATCCAATCCCAATCAGTTCCGGACGAAGCATTGTCAGCACTAGTGATGCTCGGATTCAACAAAGCCGCGGCAGAAAAGGTGTTAAACACCATTCTAAAGGCCGAAAGCAATCTTTCCGTAGAGGATATGATCAAGCTCGCCCTAAAAAGATTATAGGAGCTTTTTAATATCTACAAAGCAACAATGCTCTCCACTTTTAATAAATGTGTTAATAGTGGCTAATATGTGTGCCAATATGGAATACTCTTTAATATGACAAAAAGACACCGTCACATAAAGTGTGATTGACAAAGAGCCACTATTAAACGACAAGGAGTTCTTAAAGAGTTTTAAAGACGGGTTAGAGCTGCAATCATTTTTCCGCGAATTACAGGTACGTGCAGTATCGCAGACGCTTGAAGGAGAAATGGACAGCCACCTTGGCTATGAAAAGCATGAGCGCAGTGGTAAGGGCAACTCCCACAACGGGCACTTCGTGGGGATCAGGGAGATCTGGAAATTCAGGTTCCCCGAGATCGCAATGGTACATTCAATCCCATCGTCGTTCTCAGACGCAAGAACATGATTGACGGAGTTGAGAACGTGATCGTTTCGCTATATGAGTGTTTCGGTTATAGAAAACATGATGCGTGATTGGTAATACTACTCCAAGAACAACAAGAGTTAAAAGAGAGGATATAGATAAATGAAGATAAAAGATATATAGAACTTTTTCGAAACAGGTATTGATATTCTAGTTTCTATTTTTAAAGATGTTGCACTTAAGTTTTTTGAGACTTTTAGCAATTTAAACGAAATTGAAAAAGCCGTCAATAAAGATGTGAATAGTACATTCTTGACTGGACCAATTTTTAAAGGAATGAAAGGACTTATATTGGCTCACTTTGTCGGAAATAAAAATATCAAAAAGTTGGATGAGGACTATTACCGTTACTATGAATCTTTTTCCGATGGCTTTTATCTAGAAACTTATAATAATATTCGGGAATTAATTTTTAAAGATATTGAATAAATATGGATGCGCAAGATTTCGAAGAAGCTATCAGGCTAATACATCAAAACCGATTTACTGATATTGAAAAATTATTTAGACTTGGGTTGGACGTTAAAAAAAATGATAGCGAAGGAAGGACAATATTATTCCATGCTGTGCTTGATGATAATTCTGCTTTAGTAAATTTCTTTATAAAAAGAGGATTTGAAGTGAACGTACAGGATAATTTAGGATGGACACCATTACATTATTGCGCACAAAACTATCAAGTTGGAATTGCAAAAATACTTATTGAACATGGTGCAAATCTTGAAATTAGAGATAATTACGGAAATACAGCTTTATTTCGTGCAACATTTGCTTCACAAGGAAAAGGCGATATGATCAGATTATTAATGGAACATGGAGCTAATCGGGATAGTAAAAATAATGCAGGTGTGAGCCCATTGCAATTGGCAAATACTATCGCAAATTACAATGTAAAGCAATTTTTTGAATGACATGCGTCTATGAATGAGTAAAGGCTTAAATTAAATGACATATTTTATAAGTTTAACTATTACATTTTAATGAGTTGAGTATGGTGTTAACGGACAAAGAAATCAATTCGGTAATTCAATTGAAGCCATTTGATAGATATATGTACTTTTTGAAAAGAGTAGCTGATACAGAGCGGATGTATACTTTAGTTAATGGCAATAACGAATATGCGCTTTCCGAGGTAGAAGGAAATTATGTCTTTTCATTATGGCCTTTTAGGGAATATGCACTATTATCAAGTGTACGGGAATGGAATAATTACCAAGTAAAGGAGATCACTTTAAATGAATTTGAGAATGAGGTGATAGATTTTATTGAGCAAAATAAATACTTAATTAATGTTTTTACAGTCAATTCAAAAGCAGGTTTTATTGTTAACTTAATAGAATTTGCTAGAGATTTGAGTGATGAGTTGAAAAAATATTAAATGGGGGTGATAAATTATATCTTTACCACCATCAATGAACATTTTCAAAAAAGTCTTACTTATATTTCTATACGTGAAAATATAAAAGATCTAATGGCCCTTAATAAAAACGAATTTGACGCGACAGACTTCAATCTGGTCTTTGAAAATTAAAAGAAATTAAAGCGACTGAAGATCTCAGAGAAGTTATTTTTGACGATTTTTCAATAAATTATTTTGCATCGGACCAAGTATATAAAAACGATAGAAATACAAGTGCGTTTTGAAAAGCGTAGAATATAATGAACGCATTTATACTTTAATTGATGGTGTAACCCATCCACTCTTGGAGATAGTGAAATAACTATTGGTTTTCCGTATGGTCATTTCCCGAACCTCAGTTTTGAAATAAATCGAGCCTTATTAACGACGCTTCAAATTTGAATCAATCAAAGAAAGTAATGAGAAATAATAAGGAGCTGATAGGGACTTAATAGGGACCTCATTCGGACTTTGTTCGGATAAACCCCTATAAGATACGTTCCATCTACCTATAAATTAAGAAGTAATAACAGAGTAAAGATAAACTGTTGTCAGAAGATGCCCCAACGTTATTATCTCCTCTATCGATGCAATCATCGAAATCAGCCTCCTGCACAGCAAATGATATTTGTAGGTAGATCATCCGTCCATAAAAAGAAAAAACAGTTAAAAAGCACAAATTTTTTACGTGAATTTAGATCGTATTCCTCAAAGTAAAAGTCAGCTTTAACAGGCTAAACAAACGATTGATCTACCCCAAACAGACTATTACCCAACATACTTCTAAGTGCCCAAAAACACTTTCAACAGTGTTTTCATACCCTATTTGTTACATTTTCTCTTTGCTAAAACGTATTTATTCACCTATTTTTAGGACTTCTTATTTCAGTTATAATCTCACGCATGAAGAAACTATTTTCACTTGCGCTGGCTCTAAGTGTAGGAGCAGCAGTATTTGCGCAAGAAAAGAAAGACGCTACCTTGAACATTGTGCCATTACCGCAACAGGTTCAAATTAAAAATGGTACATTCAAAATCACCCCAAACACCAAAATCGCCTTTGATAGCGAAGAGGACAAAAAAGTTGCTACATTGTTTCAGGATTTCCTAAAAAGCAACTACAATCTCAATTTATCCCTAGTGAAATCAGCGAGCAGCAATAGCATCTATTTCTCCTCCAAAAACGCAAAATCCCCGAATGCTGAAGCGTATGAACTTAACATTAGTTCAGACCGTGCCACAATTAACGGAAAAGCTGCCGGCCTATTTTATGGTATGCAATCGTTGATCCAAATGCTACCTGTAGATAAAAAGGCCAGCATCGAAATTCAACAAGCTTCCGTCCAGGATGAACCTCGCTTTGCCTACCGTGGATTACATCTCGATGTTGGCCGACACTTCTTTCCCGTAGAGTTTGTAAAAAAATACATTGATATTCTGGCATCTTACAAGCTAAACACGTTTCATTGGCATTTGACAGACGACCAAGGCTGGCGTATAGAAATCAAATCACATCCAAAATTGACGCAGATTGGCGGTTACCGCAAGCAAACGCTACTGGGTAATTACAAGACAGATGGCGATTATGACAATACACCTTATGGTGGTTTCTATACCCAGGACCAAATCAAAGAGGTCGTTGCCTATGCAAAAGCTAAATATGTAACGGTTATACCCGAAATCGAAATGCCCGGACATGCTTTAGCAGCGCTTTCGGCTTATCCAGAATTGGGCTGTGGTGACAAGCCCGGACCTTACACGGCTGCTCAGACTTGGGGCGTTTTTGACGATGTTTTCTGTGCCGGGAAAGAAGAGACATTCAAATTATTGGAAGATGTCATTGATGAAGTCATTCCTCTATTTCCGAGCGAATATATCCACATCGGTGGTGATGAGTGTCCAAAAACAAAATGGAAAACATGTCCATTCTGTCAAAAAAGAATCAAAGATAACAACCTCAAAGATGAACATGAGTTACAGAGCTATTTTATCCAACGTATGGAAAAATACATCAATAGCAAAGGTAAACGTATCATTGGATGGGATGAAATCTTAGAGGGCGGTTTAGCGCCTAATGCGACTGTCATGAGCTGGAGAGGTGATCAAGGTGCAATTGATGCCGCCAATCAAGGTCACGATGTGATCATTACGGCAAATAGCTATGGCCTATATTTCGATCACAAACAAGGTCCTGATCAAAACAGAGAACCTTTAAGTATCGGCGGACTTTCCACATTGAGCAAAGTATATTCGTCAGACCCAATGCCTAGCAAAATTGCTGAAAACAACAAGAAGCACGTTTTAGGCGTACAAGCAAATATTTGGACAGAGTATATTGGATCATCCAATAAGGTCGAATTTACAGTGCTACCGCGCGTATTAGCACTTTCTGAAATTGCTTGGACACAGCCAGAGAAAAAGAACTGGAAAAATTTCTCAGAACAGCGTGCAGCAAATCAGCTGGCTAAACTTGACCAAACCAATACATTCTATCGTGTACCGGAAGTATATGGCATCACAGATACCACCGTATATGCTTCGGAATATACGATCAGAGGCTTGAAACCATCTGTTGAAGGAGCCAAAATTTATTACACATTGGACAACTATGATCCTTCAGAATTGGATTTAGAATATACAGGTCCAGTGAAAATTACGGTTCCTAATAGTAAGGAACGTGTTTTCAAAGCCGTAGTTGTAACGCCTTCCGGCAAAAGAAGCAACTACATTCGGGTGAACATTATCAACACCAAGAAATAATAACATTTGCCTGATGCGAAAGCGCTAATATTCTGTTAACTTTGAACAGCGTATTAGCGCTTTTTTATTTCATGCAGATTGGAGCTTAATATGTCGTAAAGCTTTCCGGACAGGCAAAACATGTTTGGCATGGTCGTCCTGATGGCAAATGCTTGATTATTTTTTCACATAGATTTTTATGGCAGAGGATTTACAAATAGCTAAAGGTAGCAAAGAAGAACAATATCAAAATTTACTTCCTCAGATTGGAGGACTTTTACAAGGCGAGCCTAATCAAATTGCCAATTTGGCTAACATCGCTGCTGCACTGAAAGAACAATTCAATTTTTTCTGGGTTGGTTTCTATCTTGTTGATGGAGACGAGCTGGTATTAGGCCCTTTTCAGGGTCCGGTTGCATGCACGCGTATCAAAAAAGGCCGTGGCGTATGTGGGGGAGCTTGGGCAGAGGAAAAAACATTGATTGTTCCTGATGTGGAGCAATTTCCGGGACACATTGCCTGTAGTTCGCTCTCGCGGTCCGAAATAGTGCTGCCCGTTTTAAAACAGGGACAGATTATCGGTGTGCTGGACGTTGACAGCAGTGAATTAAATAGTTTTGATGAAGTCGATGAGCAATACCTTAAACAGATATTACAGCTTTTAGACAGCGAATAAATAAGCTCCACAACTAACAAATGAAATAGCATAAGTATCGGACTAGATTTGAAAAACAAACCGTATACTTACGCTATTTTTTACAATTCAAGCAATCGATACCTGTTAATAAAAAAACATCTGATCGATACCTAAAAACCAAATCCGACCTGTAAAGTAAAACGGTGCAGGTCATATTTTTTATCCATTTGTGTTGTTCCATACCCTATACTAGTGTCTGGTAAACTTGCTGAGGGTCGAGTATACGTATCCTTCCGGCCATAGTGCTGATACCGATATCCTGTTGCCAAAGACCAATATTTCGCTGAATTCTTAAATTTAAAGCGCCAACCCAGCTGTGGATTTACCAACAAGCCGCCCTGATATTCATATTTTAAATTACTCCCGATCAGGTTTTTATTCAAGAAAGCAAAACTATAGCCTAAATCCAATCCTGCAAAAAAACTACGTTTTCTGTCAGGGAATTCCACATAATTTACTTTGGCTGAGAGGGGTAAAAACCATTTTGATCCTTCATTGTTTACAGGATACCGATCAACCCCTGTATTTAACCCCAAAGCGATATGTTCATGGAGCTGCAAACCATGGAATGTATGCACGCCAAATCCAGATTCGAGAAAGGCAGGACCATAAGTAATAACCGAAAATTCATTATGATTTGTATATTTTTTTGTTTGGGCATCAACAGATAGATACCCGAGAAGAGCCAAAATGGCAATCGAAAGTCTTTTCATATCAGAATAATGAAGCGCTTGAATTGGTTTCTTAATTGGATTTAATAACAGGAATAATGCTTAATTCCTTCAATTTAGCCTTATTGCTATAATCATATTGATGCACACCTTTTTCTCCTACAACGATCAGCGATTTTGGTCCAGCGATAACATCTATGCTCATCAGATCTTTGTGAGTTTCTAAAAGCTTATTGCCTATTTGGCTTACATCACTGGCATCGAATGACTTCAATCCGAATTTTCCATCACAGACATATAAGGTTTGGTCTGATAGCGCCAGGCCATAGGGGTTCTCCAAAGTGAAGGTATTTTTCAACGTCGGTTTTCTCAGATCTTGGATATCGATAACTTCCAACAAATTCTGCTGTCCGCCACATACCACGCCTGCACGTAAAGTTACAAAAGCATATTTCTCATTGACAACCACAGGATCACAGGCACGAATATGTGCATAACGAGACAATTCTACGGGAGCAGATGCCATCGTGATATCATAAATCACCATGCCTGTATTGGAGCCGATAAACAGGTTGTTTTTAAAGGGAAAAATTGTTTCAATACCGGGGCCTATTTTGATATCCTTTACATAGGCAGGTTTACTCGCATTCTGCACGTCAAAAAGGTGCAACGTCGTTTGGTCCACGGCATATAGATGTTTATTGGCAATGGTAAATCGCGCCATGGATCCGCCCTGTCCTGAGCCTGAATTGGTTTCATTATAGAGAAGTTCTTTTCGGTCATAGGGTGAATATTTATCTTTTTGGCTATAGCTTACCAGACTATCTCTGAATCCTGTAATGATGCGATCGGCAGTGTTATTGAAGTAATCCATTTGAAGCAACATCTTAAACACATCCTTATTCCGTGTCAATAATTTGGGAGATGCAGGGTTTTCAAGATCGAAGGTCAACAGATCTGTAAAACTATCCGCATACAGCTTTCCATCTAGAACCGCAAGATCCACATTGCCAGGAATACTTAAGAAAGCCATCGCGAGGGGTTTTGATGGGTTGGCATTATTAAAGATATGAACTCCTTTCCCTGGTTCATTAATAAATAGGTAATCTTGATAAAGATAGATCTTTCCAGTTTGAACAATTGTCGTAGGGCTGCTTACAGGATTAGCTTTAGCCCGTATACTTTCCATTGTTTCGAATATGGGCACGCTCGCCAGATACATTCCTTTACTTTCGATTTTATCGCAGCTCGAAAGCGCTATACAGCCTAATAGGATAAG
This sequence comes from Sphingobacterium sp. UBA3519, assembly GCF_002377215.1. NCBI lineage: Bacteria > Pseudomonadati > Bacteroidota > Sphingobacteriia > Sphingobacteriales > Sphingobacteriaceae > Sphingobacterium > Sphingobacterium sp. UBA3519. Next base: position 72,221 of record NZ_DFPI01000010.1, on the reverse strand, counting down.
CCAAATTCTTTTCATAAAATATAACTATGAGGTCAATTAAATTTATAATTACCATAGTTAACGATATAATTATGAATTCGCTACAAATGATCTTCACTTTTTATGCGCCTAAATTAGTCCGTACTTCCAGACCGATCTTTTATACATGAAATTCCCAGACTTTCACTAATTTGTCATCGCTCACGCTAAAGAAATATTGCCCATTTTCGGACCATGCCCCTGCATTTACAGATAAATGATGGCCATCTTGCATCTTCTCGCGACTCATATTTTTCAATAGTGCAAAATCGGCTGTGGACCAAAATTTCAACGATTTGTCGCGACTGACAGTAGCAAAAATTGCCGCTTCAGGATGCGGATATATTCCATATACGGTAAAAAGATGAGGTACAAAGGAAAAATTAGTTGTCAATTGATTGGGGTCTGAAATCACCAATTGCGCATCCCTTCCACCGCTTAGCAATTTATTATGGATAAATGCCAGCGACGTAGCGGGCATACTATGCAATTTTGAATCAGTTATAACATGAAAGTCAGTACTGTCCAACACATAAACCTTTCCATCTTTATCGCCCAATGCTATTCGTCCAAGTCCTTCATCAATTGCAATTGCTCGAATTGTTGTTGGTGATATTCGCTTCTCATAAATACTTTTATAAGTTGCCAGATCAATAACGTACAATGTTCCCTCTTCACCTACTGCCAGAAGCTCATTTTTCCAGGACATATAAGCCAATGCAAAAATAGCTTTGCTGCTCAGTTGTATGCTTGCTACAAGCTTTTGCCCTTCGACATCTACAAAAAGTAACTTGCCCTCGCGCAACCCTATGACCAGAATCGGTGTACCCGTTATCAAACGTAAAGCGTAAACCGATGAACTTACTGCACAGAGAATACGCTTAAATGCATTCCGCTCAATATCCCATTCGACAACGCCTTTATCATTACCAGCCGTAAAAAATGTATGCCTATAATAGCCCTTCTCTACACAAAAAATAGGGTTTTGATGTCCTGATAATGTTGATTTTAATGTAATATCCATAGTAATTTCGCTAGAATGCCTTCTCTATTCGGATCGCCTGTTTTACGCCTATTTTTTTATGCTATAGGACCAAATTCTCCACTGACCGAACTGTGATCTCGTAAAGACCAATACAGCAATACATATTGTTAGCCGGTAAAACAAGAAGTGCAGTATATCCACAAATATACTGCACTTCTCAGATTATTTTGTCATCTTAGCTTAAAGCCTTCTCCCGGTTTCGGATTTTATTCGACGAGAATGGTATCATCCGATTTTAAGGGAGCTAGGAGCACGAGGTAAGATGCCCCATCAGCGACCTATTGATGTCTGCTCTCGAGGTTTTTCGCAATTGTCTCCAAAGAAAATCCTTTCTCACGCAACAATACGATCAAATGAAACAATAAGTCTGAAGTTTCATTGATAAAATCTGTATCTGTTTCTGTCAATGCTGCAATGACTGTTTCTACGGCTTCCTCGCCAACTTTTTGCGCAATCTTATTGATACCGCGAGAACGCAGACGATTGACATAAGATTCGTCCGAAGGATGTTCATAGCGATGGTTGACGATACGCTCTAGCTCCAACAGAAAGTTTTGGTTGAAGTCTGTATTAAAACAGCTCCTGCTCCCTGTATGACAGGTAGGTCCCATTGGTTCTGCTTTGATCAAAACAGTATCCTTATCACAATCAACATGGATGCTTTTTACATTCAAAAAGTTTCCACTCTCCTCTCCTTTTGTCCAAAGGCGATTTTTGCTGCGGGAGAAAAACGTAACACGTTTTTCTGCTTGTGTCTTCTCCCAAGCTTTCTCGTTCATATAGCCTAACATCAATACTTCCAACGTTTGGAAGTCCTGCACAATCACTGGAACGAGGCCGTCACTTTTTGCAAAATCTAACATGATTTTAGTATTTCAATTTTTAATTATTTTCGAAGAGCCATGAGCTCTCTTTTAACTCGTCATGATTTCATTCAGCAAGTTTATGACTTACTGCTCTTTGATCATCGATCTTTAATCTTGTTTCCTATCTTACGACAATTCCATTTTGACGTAAGGTAGCTTTAAGATCGGGGATCAATATTTCACCATAATGGAAGACCGATGCCGCCAGGGCAGCATCCACGTTAGCTTGTTGAAAAACATCCACAAAATGCTGTTGATTACCAGCTCCGCCAGAAGCAATCAGTGGAATATGAATCTGGTCATTTATTGTTCTTAAAAAACCATTGTCAAAACCATTCTTTGTGCCATCATGATCCATTGACGTCAGCAGGATCTCTCCCGCTCCACGTTCCTGCGCTTCAAGGATCCAATCCGCTGTGTTCAATTCCGTCTTAATGCGTCCCCCACTTAGATGAACAAAATTTCGACCTTCAATAGACCGGGTATCTACAGCAACGACAACAAATTGTGCTCCAAAAGCCGAGGCCATTTCATTGATAAGACCAGGGTTACGTACCGCAGCGGAGTTGATGGAAATTTTATCCGCGCCGGCATTCAATAAGATGTCAGCATCTTTGATTTCATTGATACCACCGCCTATTGTAAAGGGTATATTCACTTGACGAGCGACCGCTTTGACTAAATCAATTGTCGTTTTACGCCCCTCATGTGTCGCTGTAATATCCAGAAAAACAAGTTCATCTGCCCCTTGTTGAGAATACTCATAGGCCAATTCAACGGGATCACCAGCATCGCGCAGATCCACAAAATTGACTCCTTTTACTGTACGCCCATCTTTAACATCCAAACAGGGAATTATACGTTTTGCCAGCATTTTAAAATCTGATTAGCGATTTTAAATTCCAATCTTTGATTTCATCGATCGAGATTCTATTTTCATAGATTGCTTTACCAACGACAACAGACTCTACTCCGCCCAATTCCTGAAGTTTCTGAATATCGTCCATTGAACTGATTCCGCCAGACGCAATTAGTTTGATAATTGGAGAATGGCTCAACAACTTTTGGTACAATTCAACGCCTGCACCGCCCAATTTACCATCTTTACTAATATCGGTACATAAGAACCTAAAGAATCCTAAAACCAAGCATTTATCAATATATTCGATTAATTTGATTGGCGAGCTTTCCAACCATCCGGAGTATTTGATAACTTCATCCAATACGTCAATTGCGATAACGATATGGTCTGCATATTTTACTTTACCTTCGTTCAATGTAGCCAGTTCCTCCAAGAATGAAGGATTTGTGATTGCCTGTGTTCCGACAATAACACGATAAATACCAGCGTCGACCAATTCTTTAACCTTCTCTATGCTTCTAACACCACCGCCATACTGAATTTTCATATCCGTCTTTTGGATGATATCAAATAAATAGGCCTGATTGCTGAAGTCTCCTTTTGCACCATTTAAATCAATGATATGGACGAGCTCCGTACCATTTGCGCGGTAGGTTTCGATTTGCTCTTCTAAACTAATCGCATACGTTGTAACGTCATTGTAGTTACCCTCTCTCAAACGGACAACTTTTTTGTCCAAAACGTCTATTGCTGGAATGATATACATAGTCGAATATTTTTAGTCAATTTGAATAGTTGAAAAATTGAGCAGCAGCTGCTCTCCTGCTTTTCCAGATTTCTCTGGATGAAATTGTACGCCAAAGAAATTGTCTTTAGAAATAGCAGCCGAAAAAGGCTGTCCATAGACACATTTTGCCGCGGTATAAGTTGCATCGTATTCGATAAAATACGAGTGGACAAAATAAAAGTAAGTCTGATCTTCAATATTCGCAAATAAAGGATTATTTGCTTGTACGGAGACACTGTTCCAGCCCATATGTGGCACTTTACCTGCTTTCCCGGCATCGAAATGTAACGTTTTCAAAGGAAATAGCTTTAACATTTCGGCGTTCCCCTCCTCTGAAAAATCGGTCAGCAGTTGCATGCCAACACAAATACCCAAGACAGGCTTTTGCAGCTTTTTGATAGAGGGTATCAGCCCAGATTCCTGTAGCTTGTCCATTGCTGCTCCAGCATGCCCCACTCCAGGAATGATGATACGATCGTATTGATCGATCTCATCGGCTGTATTGACCATACCATAGGTAAGCCCAACACGATCCAGTGCCGCTGTCAAAGAGAAAATATTCCCCGCACCATAATTAATAATTCCTATCATCTTACAATACTCCTTTTGTACTAGGCAATTGCATATGGTCGGCATCGCGTCTCACTGCTTTCTTGATAGATTTAGCAAAAGCTTTAAAGATCGCTTCGATCTTATGGTGCTCGTTATCACCTTCAGCTTTAATGTTTAAATTCGATCGTGAAGCATCTGAAAACGACTTAAAGAAGTGGAAAAACATTTCCGTAGGCATATCGCCGATCTTCTCGCGTTTAAATTCCGCATCCCACACAATCCAGTTACGACCACCAAAATCCAATGCAACCTGAGCCAAACAATCATCCATTGGCAACGTATAGGAATAGCGCTCAATTCCGCGTTTGTCCCCTAAAGCCTTCAAAAAGACCTCCCCAAGTGCGATACCTGTATCTTCGATGGTATGATGTTCGTCGATATGAAGATCCCCTTTCGCCTTAATGGTCAAATCAAGTGCTCCGTGTCTAGCCAATTGATCCAACATATGATCAAAAAACGGCAATCCCGTTTCGATGTCCGACTTCCCTGAACCGTCCAAATTCAACTGAATAAAAATATCAGTTTCATTGGTTTTCCGATGATGTTCGGCAGTGCGTGTGCCCAATTTAAGGAATTCATACACCGTCTTCCAATCTGTTGTCTCTAAAGCTATAACAGCTGAATCTATCGCAAGGTTTTCCAAAGCACCTAATTGATCGTTAGCACGTAGCCAAATTGCCTTTGCGCCGAGGTTTTGTGCTAATTTAACATCATTCACACGATCACCGATGACGAAGGATTGACTCAAATCGTATTTCGATGTATCAAAATAGGCCCCAAGCATACCAACCCCAGGTTTTCGGGTTTCCGCATTCTCGTGTGGAAACGTTTTATCAATATGTTCCTCGGCAAACACTACGCCTTCTCCTGCAAACGTATCAATCACAAAATGATGAACTGGCCAGAAATTCTCCTCCGGATGGGAAGACGTTCCTAAACCATCTTGGTTGGAAACCAAGATCAATTCGAAATCCAGCTCCTTTGCGATACGTGGTAGATACTGCAAAGCACCAGGATAGAATTTTAATTTGGCAAAAGAATCGATTTGTTCGTCTTCAGGTTCCAAAATCAATGTTCCGTCGCGGTCTATAAACAGTACACGTTTTAAGTTATCAGGCATAGTATTATTTATTGATTTGATTAAGTTTTTCTAACAATGTTTTATTTTCAGCCGGCGTGCCGACTGTGATCCGTAGACAACCTTCACACAGTTCGACTTTAGATCGATCCCTAACGATGATTCCATATTGGACGAGGTAATCGTAAACCTCCCGAGGTTGATCCATCTTGACCAAAATAAAGTTGGCATCAGAAGGTGTAATATTCTGTACATAGTCCAGTTCAAGCAATTCACGCACGAGTTTCTCGCGCTCCGCTACCGTCTCCTTGATCCAGTCATTGACTTGATCAACCTGATCTAAGGCTTCCAACACAATATCTTGTGTAGCCTGATTAATGTTGTATGGCGGTTTTATTTTATTGTAAACAGCAATAATCTCTTTACTGGCAAAAGCCATACCCAGGCGTAGGGCTGCCAGCCCCCAAGCTTTAGACAAAGTCTGCAATACCACTAGATTGGGGTATTCAGCCAGTTCTTGCGTAAACGACTTGACAGCAGAAAAATTAATATAAGCCTCATCCACAACAACAAGCCCCTGAAAATTATTCAAGATCGTTTCAATATCCTGACGACGAATTGAGTTTCCGGTTGGATTATTTGGAGAACAGATAAAAATCAATTTCGTATGGGCATCTATTGCATTGGCAATACCATCCAGATCCAGCTGGTAATCAGCGGTAAGGTTTACCTTTTTGAAAGCAACATCATTGATGTTCGCAGAAACTTCATACATCCCATAGGTTGGCGGAACTAGTATGACATTGTCAACACCAGGGGTACAAAATGCGCGGTATAAAATATCAATAGCTTCATCACTTCCATTTCCCAAAAAGATATTCTCTGATGGTACACCTTTTATTTTAGAAAGTTTTGCTTTAACTTGATGTTGGAGAGGGTCTGGATATCGGTTGTAATCATGGTTTAAGGGCGATCCAAAAGGATTTTCATTGGCATCAATCAATATGGATGCCTCCCCTTTAAATTCATCTCTTGCAGATGAATAAGGTACGAGCTTCTTAATATTTTCCCGTAGTAGGTTGTTTAAGTTGAATGGATTATCCATTATAAAAAAATTAGAGCCGTAAACTTAGATAAATTGTTCATCATATGCAATATAATAAGCAATTATTCATAGGCGGCTATTGGATCTTAAGTTACTTTGATCAGCCTTTTCTACCTGGTAGTTTGCTTGTATCTATTCGTTTTAGGGTCCTGATTACTTCTCCTTTATCGCTATTTCATCGATCTAAATCCATTCTTTGTTGGGGTGTGAAAGAAAATTCAAAAAAACTAAACGGAAAACCATCTACCTTCCACAGAAAGTTCCGTATTCGGGAATACAGTTCTCGCTTCTTCCAATAGAGGATTTAAGTCTCTGTATCGAGCTGAATAATGACCTAATAGCAACTTCTTTGCGAGAGTTTCCTGGGCGATCTCTCCAGCTTCCAGCGCTGTTGTGTGAAACGTCTCTTTTGCGCGATCGACCATATCGTGCAAGAATGTAGACTCATGATACATCAGATTAGCCTTTTGCACATAAGGCAGATATTCTGGCGTCCGTACAGTATCCGAACAATACACATAACTGCGCGATAAGGGAGCAGGAAGACTCAGGTCGTCTGCATGATATACTTTACCGCTTTCATCGACGTAATCAAATCCTTTTTTGATCATCGGAAAATAGGCGGTAGGTATATTTAATTCTTGTACGACATCGCCCAGCAATGTTCGCGCACGAGGTCCCTCATCAAAACGAAAGCCAGTACAGGCAATACGGTGCTTTAATGGAAAAGCACTTACTTTTAATGTTCTGTTTTCAAAAATAACGCCTGGCTGTTCGGGTGAAATCGAATGAAAAACAAGATTATAGCGTAAGATAGTCTCGGAATGCAAAAACTGCACGTCTAAAATTTCCTTTAACGCAGGTGGTCCATACAAATGGAGATCACTTTTTCGGCCGACAAGGTGCATCGATGAAAGCAGCCCCACCAAGCCCAAATAATGATCTCCATGTAGATGGCTAATAAATATATGTCCTATACGATTGCTTTTGATGCCATATCGGCTGAGTTGCATCTGTGTGCCTTCTCCGCAGTCGATCAAAAACAATTGCTCATTAAAGTTCAACACTTGGCTAGTCGGATGACGATCAAACATCGGCGTTGCCGAGCTATTTCCTAATATCAGAACTTCAAACTTCATATTAATCCTCAATTGTCCCCCGATACTCAGATTCCAATTCGTGCGCAAAGATTAAATCCTCCGCAACCTTTAAAGATGGCGCTATTTTCAGCGATTTATCCAAATGCGATACACGAACCATATCCATTAATGTTGGACAAAGATTAACCAAAATAAATATGCCACCAACAGACTGACATAAACGATGGGCAAGCACGCCTAAACGGATACCGACCTCGTCCGTCTGCTTAACGTGGATCATATCCAAAACAATATTCCGTTGTCCAATCGTATTCCGCAACAAAAACTCCCCTTTGAGTTTAGCGGCATTATCCGCGTCAATCACATCGACATGAGGTTCTATGACAATATAGCGATCGTGCTTATCAATGGTATACTTCATTAGTCTATCTCCTTTGTTTGAGGATACAATGTACTAATAATTTAGCGTTTTTAAGGCCTTTGCCACATTTCTTTCCACACGTTCCAGCACATTTTCCTGATCGGGATACACAAATTTCTCTCCTACAATATGCTCGTATAGCTCAATATAACGTTCAGAAATGGAAGCTACAATCTCATCGGTCATCTCCGGAACGACCTGACCGTCTTTCCCTTGAAAGCCATTTTCAATTAACCATTTACGAACGAACTCCTTCGACAACTGCTTTTGTGGCTCCCCTTTTTCCTGGCGTTCCTGATAGCCTTCTGAATAAAAATAACGCGAAGAATCTGGCGTATGAATCTCGTCGATCAACACAATTTTTCCATCCTTTTTTCCAAACTCATATTTTGTATCCACCAAAATTAGTCCTCTTTGCGCAGCAATTTCAGTACCTCTTTGGAACAACGCTTTGGTATATTGCTCCAATTGAACATAATCTTCCTCGCTTACGATACCTTTTTTCAAGATATCGGCACGTGAGATATCTTCATCGTGTCCAACAGCAGCCTTGGTTGTCGGTGTAATGATTGGCTCAGGCAATTTGTCATTTTCTTTCAGTCCTTCTGGCAATACCTCACCACATACTTCACGTTTGCCTGCAGCATATTCACGCCAAGCATGTCCCGACAAGTAGCCCCGGATAACCATTTCTACTTTAAACGGCTCACACATTTGACCGATAGTTACACTTGGGTCCGGAACAGATACGACCCAATTTGGAATAATATCAGCCGTAGCCTTTAAAAATTTGGCTGCAATTTGATTCAATACCTGCCCTTTATAGGGTATAGGACGTGGAAGCACCACATCAAATGCCGAAATACGATCTGAGGCAACCATCGCCAAATAAGTATTGGCAATCGTATATACATCACGTACTTTTCCGCGGTAAAAAGCAGTTTGATTGTCGAAATTGAAATTTGTTTCTTTTATAGCATTCATGTTCAAAGTAAAATTCAAATGTAAGAAATTGTTCATCTATGACCGCGTTTAATGGCATTCATAGATGCAGCGCGTTTATTTAATTAAATATCACCATACGCTTCTAGGATGCGGCGAACCAATTTATGGCGAACCACATCTCCACCACTGAGGTGGATAATGTCTATTCCTTCGATATTCTCCAATAAACGAATCGAAGTAGACAATCCAGATTGATTTTTTTTCGGTAAATCTACTTGGGTCATATCACCTGTAACGATAAATTTTGCAGTTGGCCCCATACGTGTCAAAAACATCTTCAGCTGCATATCTGTTGCATTCTGAGCTTCATCCAGAATCACAAAGCAGTTATCAAGTGTTCGCCCGCGCATAAATGCTAAAGGAGCGACCTCAATAGTCCGATTTTCCAGATAACCTTTTAGCTTCTCTGCTGGAATCATATCGTCCAATGCATCGTAGAGCGGTCTCAAATAAGGGTCTACCTTATCTTTTAAGTCGCCAGGTAAAAAACCGAGGTTTTCGCCGGCCTCTACGGCGGGTCTTGTTAGAATGATCCTTTTGATTTCTTTATTGCGAAGTGCCCGAACAGCTAACGCAACCGCTGTATAGGTCTTTCCCGTACCTGCTGGTCCGATCGCAAATAAGATATCATTTTTCGAAATACTATCCACCATCTTCCGCTGGTTGGCCGTACGTGCACGTACAATAAGACCATTCGGCCCATACACGATCGGTTCAGATCCAAAGGCTGCATGTTTGGCCGCAAGTTCCTTTTCCTGCTGGGCAGCGGAACCTGCATTTGCTCCAAGGAGATTTTCAAAATCCAATAAAGTAATGTTGTTAAATTTTTCCAGATGAGCCACGATTTCCTTAAACGATTGCTCAAACAGATCTAATTCCTTCGCGTCTCCCAACACCTTCATTTCACTTCCGCGAGCTACAATCCGCAGTTTTGGGAATTGCTTCTTCAAATAATCGAAGTGCTCATTGTCTGCTCCCCATAATATGGGCAAATTCAGACCATCTAATGCAATTAGTAATTCGTTCAAATTTTATCCTATTTAGAATTAATTAGATTGTAGCCATTACACAATATCGTCCCTGTATAATACTATTCAAAATTAACGTATTCTAACGAAACAACCAAGAAGATACAGCGTACAAACAACGATGATTTGGTAGCTTATCGGGGCAGCCCACATAAGGGGCCTGAAGATTTCATTATACATAAAATCTTCGCTATGTTTGTGTATATCAATCGAAAAAAGACAGATTCAAAATAAGTTATCCAATTAGCTTTATAAATCATCTGATAAATAGTAATTTTGTCCACTATTTAGATAAATTTAAAGGTATATTTAAGGGAATTCGACAGCAATTCGATCTAGGATTAGATTATAATGGCAGTAATTACATTAACAACAGACTTAGGACACAAAGATTTTTATCAAGCCGCGCTAAAAGGTAGTCTTTTATCGCAGTTGTCTGATGCCAATATTGTTGATATTACCCACGAAATTCCAGCATTCAATATTCCTCGGGCGGCCTTTGTATTAGGTAACGCTTATCATTATTTTCCTAAAGGAACCGTACACATTATCGGAATTAACACCCTGTTTCATGAAGAGTCGAAATATATCGGCATGAAATACAACGATCATTATTTCGTCGGGGCCGACAATGGTATTTTCAGTCTATTGCTGAATGGCAATGAACCTCAGGAACTCTATGAGCTCAACTTAATGCAAGACCTCCGGTATCTTCACTTTCCGCTCGCAGACATCCTTTCTAAATCTGCCTGTCATATTGCCAAAGGAGGCAAACTGAAAGAAATCGGAACTCCAATGCAACAGCTCATCGAAAAAGTAACGTTGCAGCCTATCTTTGACAAAGACATGATCCGAGGGAACGTCATTTATGTGGATGCTTTCGGCAATGCTATTACCAATATCTCAAAAGATCTATTCAATAAAGTTCAAAAAGGAAGGCACTTTGTCCTCTATTTCAAACGTAATGAAACCATTACCAATCTTTCTTGGCACTACAACGAAGTGGGAGAAGGCGAGAAACTTTGTCTATTCGGTATTTCCAACTATCTTGAAATCGCCATCAATAAAGGGAATGCAAGTCAGCTACTCGGACTTCATGATGACGATTCCAATGTAATTCGTATAGAATTTAAAGATTAATTTCATAAATTCATCTGTGGTCCATTCGCTTCATTTTTTCGTGGTCTAACTGACCATAGAGCTAAAATTGCAAGCGTAGCTTCGTGGCAAAATAAAATTTTACCATGAACGTTAGTTTAAACTAAACATTTGATAAATAGATCGTCCAAATACATGATGAAATTCTTAAGATTCTTACTTCTAGTCACCGTTCTATTTTGCTTCTATGGACAGGCCAAGTCGCAAAACAACCCGGACTCCAGCTCTTTTGAGGTACAACGAAGCCGTGTAAATGACCTACTCGATGCCCGTCAACAGAAATTCGGGGCCTACGATACGAGCCTCACACAAAAAACAGGACTTTTTGGACTTTTCAAATCAAAGGGCGACATGCAAAAAAGCATTGATATCCTTAAAGATATTGTTATCACCGACAATAATATTTTCTTGGAGACCCAAAAACTACTGAAAATCAAAGATTTTGAAAAGGATAAGTTCCAACAATTGGCGACTGATTATGACAAACAGGTCTCAGCCTATATTGGCACTATAAGCAAACTTCAAAAAGAAAACGAAAAGCTGCGAACACAGATTGACAAAACATCCGGCAGCGAAGGTATAGGCAATATACTGCTCTACATCGCTTTACTTATTATCGCCGTATTAGGATATTTATGTTATAAATTTAAAGCGCAACAAACAGCTTCGAAACAACAAAATTTAAAATAAAGCGCCACAGCCATAAGCATCTGCATAACGACAAGCCGCTTAAAATTGCTGTTTAAATAAGAAAAAGTACGATTCTGTTCAAAAATTGACTAAAGTATGATAGCAAAATATTTTTAATCTCTTTACATTTGTCCTCGCAACAAAATTTGAAGTAGCGGATATGGCAAGAGGATTCAACAGCGGTAATAAACAAGAAGAAGATCTACCAAAACCAAAATTGAATAAGGAGCTCCTTTTGAGAGCGGCAAAAATATTGACCTATTTAAAACCCTATCGGTTTAAATTTGGGATTGGCATGTTTTTCTTGGTTTTATCAAGCTTGGCCATGCTGGCGTTTCCAGCCTTACTCGGCGCTATGATTGACGCAGCCCAAGGCAAACAAACCTATCCGTGGCTTACACCACAGGTCTATTATATCGGCGGAATAGCTTTCATTATTCTCTCTTTTTTATCGGTCGTATCTTTTTTTCGGATCCGAATCTTTGTTGAGATTGCAGAGCGTACATTGGCTGCACTCCGCAAGGATACTTATCTTAAGCTGATTTCTTTGCCAATTGAATTTTTCGCCAATCGTCGTGTTGGGGAATTAAACAGCCGCTTGTCTGCAGACCTTTCACAAATCCAGGATACACTAACAACAACATTGGCTGAAATCTTAAGACAGTTGATTAGCCTTTGCTTTGGTGTGTTCTTATTGGTTTGGGTATCACCCAAACTTGCGCTCATGAACCTTTGTATATTACCGATCATTGTTGTGGCTGCTATTATTTTCGGAAAATTCATTCGCGAATTGTCCAGACAGGCACAGGATAAAATGGCCGAGTCAAATAGTATCGTTCAGGAAACATTGTTAGGGATAAGCAATGTAAAAGCCTTTGTGAATGAATATTTCGAATTCAACCGTTACAGTAATCAGATGGATTCGGTCGTGAAATTAGCGGTCAAAGGAGCTACCTTTCGAGGTGCTTTTGCTTCTTTTATTATCTTCTGTATTTTCGGAGCTGTGATCGCTGTCATCTGGTATGGAGCGGCATTAGTTTCTATCCATGAAATGACAGTAGGCGACCTAACGACCTACATTCTATATTCGATGTTTGTAGCAGGTTCCATGGGCAGTTTTCCTGAGCTATATGCCAATATCCAACGTTCCTTGGGAGCGAGTGAACGGATTTTGGAAATTTTGGATGAGCCACAAGAAAACCTTAATGTGAAACCAACTTGCAAGGAAGTCCACAAAACCATGACCGGTAAACTAAGCTTCAATCATGTTTCCTTTGCCTACCCAAGCCGTCCCGATATTGAAATCCTGAAAGACATCAACTTTACAGCCAATGCGGGTGATAAAATCGCTATAGTTGGCCCAAGTGGCACCGGGAAATCAACAATAGCTTCATTGATTCTACAATTCTACACAGCCAATAAAGGGGAAGTATATTACGATGACAAACCGGCATCCGATTTTGAACTTTGCGATATCCGCAACCAGGTCGCTATCGTGCCGCAAGATGTTTTGCTGTTTGGCGGAACAATACGTGAAAATATAGCCTATGGTAAGCTCGATGCCACGGAAGATGAAATAATAGCGGCTGCAAAACGTGCCAACGCACATCAATTTATATTAAATTTCCCCGAAAGCTATGACACCTTAGTTGGTGAACGTGGCGTTAAACTCTCTGGTGGTCAGCGCCAACGAATCGCCATTGCGCGTGCACTATTAAAAGATCCTGCAATCCTTATCTTGGACGAAGCCACTTCTTCCCTAGACTCAGAATCAGAAAGACAAGTGCAGGAGGCGTTGGAAGAATTAATGCGTGGACGCACCTCGATCATTATTGCACACCGACTATCGACCATTATTGATGCCGATAAAATTATCGTTGTCGAAAATGGAATCGTGTCTGAGAGCGGTACGCACTTTGAACTGCTCCAAAAAGAAAGCGGTCTTTATCAGCACCTCTATAATCTGCAATCAAAGCAGCAGAAAATTGATATGTAAAATTTTGTTAATTATTGATTCTTTTTAAACAAATTCACCCTGGGATTGTTCATTTGGTATCATACTTGATTATCATTTGAATATATAACAAAATAGAAGAATTATGAAAAATAGCAAAAATGGATTAGTGGCATTTGCTTTGGTAGGATTAGCTGCGGGAGCTGCTGCATGGTATCTTTTAGGAACTGATGATGGGAAAAAACAATTAGATCGTGCAAATGACGGCATTAAAAGCTTAACTAAGTCATTGAAAGATCTTTCAAAAAAAGAAGCTAAAAAGGCACAAAAACTAGCGAACAAAGCTTCGGCTGAATTAGACAATTTGAAATCAAAAGCACAAGCAGCTTTCAGCAAAGCATCGGATGATGCAGATGCACTGAAAAACAAAGCAAAAGAAGCCGGCAGAGAAACTTTGGACCACGCTAACAATGCCGCTCAAAATTTGGCAAGCAAAATCGACAATACAACTGATGCTGCAAAATCCAAAATTTCTAACGCATAAGTAAAAAAACAGCTTTTTTAAGAATTGATGGTTTTGATCACTCCCGTGGTCAAAATACATTTGTATCTTTGCTGCATATGACTTTGCTGCAACAGGTAAAAACTTTAATTCTTAAAGACATCATTCTGGAATGGCGTTCAAAATATGCTATTAACGGAATTCTACTATATGTCGTATCAACTGTTTTCGTCTGCTATCAAGCGTTCAAATCAGTTGATACGGCTACATGGAATGCATTATTTTGGATCATTATGCTCTTCGCTTCGATCAATGCAATCAACAAAAGCTTCGTCCAAGAAAACCCAAACCGGCAACTTTACTACTATTCACTGGTTGATCCCAGAGCGATCATTTTAGCGAAAGTCATTTACAATATGATGATGATGACCCTGCTGGCGATCATTGCATATTTTGTCTATTCGACGATATTCAGAAACCCTGTCGGTGATCCAACACTTTACTTCATTTCGGTCATCTTAGGCAGCATCAGTTTCGCCACAGTCTTTACCATGATCTCCGGGATCAGCTCCAAAGCTGGCAACAACAGCACCTTAATGGCCATCTTGAGTTTCCCCGCCATCATCCCACTGTTAATCGTATTAATCAAGCTATCCCGCAATGCAATAGAAGGCGTGGAAAGGGCTTCCAGCAGCAAAGAAATAATCGTATTACTTGCAATTAATGTAATCACCATCACTATTTCTTTATTGTTATTTCCGTACCTTTGGCGAGATTAAGTGTCAGAATTGAGAACAAACTAAATTCAATTTATCCATGAGAAAAAAATGGTGGAAAATATTAGCGGTAATGATTATCTGTGCGGTCATTATCAATGGTCTTTTGGGACCTGTTCCCCGCCTATTCATCCTTCACGAAAGCATACGCAACGTTTATTTTCATGTCCCAATGTGGTCGGCTATGTTCGTTATGTACCTGGTGTCTGTTATTTATAGTATCAAATACCTCAATACGGGCAAACAGGAGTATGATTTAATGGCCATTGAAGCCGTTAATACCGGAATAACATTTTGTTTTCTTGGACTTGCAACAGGTATGCTTTGGGCAAACATCACCTGGGGAGAGCCTTGGCCAAACGACCCGAAGCTTAATGGCTCTGCCATAGCAACACTGATGTATCTAGCCTATTTGGTGCTCCGCAATGCGCTGGAAGAAGAACAAAAAAGAGCCAAAATATCGGCTGTGTACAATATCTTTGCATTTCCGATTATCATCGTGTTACTTTATATTCTACCAAAGATGACAGACTCTCTTCACCCTGGAAGTGGAGGAAACGCAGCCTTTGGCGATTTAAAAATGAGCAGCGAGCTACGCCCTACATTTTATGCCGCGATGATCGGCTGGCCAATGATTGCAGCTTGGATTTGTTCACTTCGCTATAGGGTACGCCTGCTCGAAAAGAAAGACTTGAACGCATAATATTGAACGGCTAATACCGTACTTTATTTCTAAAATAAAGAAATCCGGTAAAACCCAATCAGTAAAAAACAGAATATTACATAAATCAAATAGCGTGTATCGAATCATACATAACAATGAAAACGACACGAATAATATTTTAAACAAATGAAAAAAATAACATTGTCAATCGCCTTACTACTCTTATCAACTTTGAGCACATTTGCACAGGATGATGTCGAGATGGCGACTGGATTACGTAGCGAAGGTAAGATCTACGTTGTTGTATTGGTCATGTTGGTCATTTTTCTGGGTTTGGCTTTCTTCCTTTTCTTGCTCGATCGCCGTATCAGCAAATTGGAAAAAAAGAATAAATAGCATTTTATTGATTGCATACGATGATTATAAGTCAGTTTAGAAATTATTCACCCATCAATATTTTATTTCTATCCATCGTGGGTTTTGTTTTATGCTTAGGCATATTTCTTCACCTTCCGGACAAACTTGATTCTGTAATCTTTGAGCCTGCCTTGGGGAATCTTTTGGGAGAAAATAACTTAATCAACCTCTCTCCTTCGACCAATGTTTTTATCACACTGATCCTGACGATTTCTCAGGCAACGATACTCAATCGCATCATAAGCCATTTTAACCTGCTGGGTAAACCCAGTTTCTTGGTTGCTTTGATGTACATGACACTGGCCAGCCTGTTTTTACCATTTTTGGTACTTTCACCCACACTGATCTGTAATTTCATTTCGATATGGATGTTAAGCAAATTGCTCTCCCTCTATCGGCAGACAGATGTTAAAGCCGAAATGTTTGATCTCGGTATGATTGTAGGGATAGGAAGTCTGATCTACTTCCCTTTTCTGAGTATGTTCGCCTTACTATGGATAGGCCTACTCATTTTTAGGCCATTCAACTGGCGCGAGTGGATTACACCTTTACTTGGCCTAGCAACGGTCTATTTCATCTTAGCGGTTATCTACCTTTGGATGGGTAAAATGGAGCAGTTTTATACCATTTGGCTACCGTTTACCTACAAATTCCCTACTGCTATTCGCATTCAGTTAGTCGATTATCTGGTACTCGTCCCAGTAATCTTTACGTTAATACTCTTCCTCTTGGTATTGAAAGACAATTTTTTCAAAAGTGTCGTGCATATTCGCAAGTCATTTCAACTGTTGTTTTTTATGTTATGCCTTGCGATAGTTTCTTTTTACTGGAATAAAAAACTAACGGAGGCCCATTTTTTACTTTGTGCCCCCTCCATCGCTATTTATATGGCTTATTATTTCACTTATGCCAAAAAGAAATGGTTTTTTGAAGTTGTATATGCCATCATAACACTGACCATAATCTACTTTCAGTTTTTCTAAACGACTGTACAATAAGTGTTTAACCTTTTTTAACAAAATCGGCTTAACAAGCTCGCAAAAATTGAATAGTTTTGTATGCGATTAAAAGCAAAGAACATTTAATATAAGAGTCAGATAACTCGAAAATTTCACTAAAACTAAATAAACATTAGTTTCTCAATTTTATAGATTGACCATGCAGAAACGCTTTACAAGCTCTCTAAGAAATAAATCACTCCAACTGTTGTTAGCAGGTGGAATTTTAGCTAGTTCTACTACCGCATTTGCACAAAAAACGACATCCGCATCACCTTATTCTCAATTTGGACTTGGTCAGATGCGTGAAGATTTATTGCCACAATATAGAGGGATGGGAGGTGTCAATACCGCTGTCCGGAGAATCAATGGCGTGTATAATACCAACCCAAGCAACCCTGCATCTTATTCTGCTACACAGTTTACGACCTTTGATGCTGGTTTATACGGGAACTACACGCAGTTAAATTCGACAACAAGATCGGATAATACCGCTGACTTTGCCTTTAGCCACATCACCATGACATTCCCAATGAAACGATTTGGTGGTATCAGCTTGGGTATCCTTCCCTATTCAGATATAGGCTATCGGACATCTTCAACGGGAACAGTCAATTCTGATCCCTATACGAAAGTTTTCACGGGCGAAGGTGGTTTAACTAAAGCCTATGCAGGTTGGGGGGTACGCATTGTAAAAGGTCTGAGTATTGGTGCCAATATGTCTTATCTATTTGGAACCCTAAATGATTATAGCCGTGTAGAGTTTTTGCCTTCATCCGGAGCATTAAATACACAACAACAAAATAAGCGCGAAATCCAAGGGATTATCTTTGATTATGGTCTGCAATACGAACAACCTTTAAATAGAGAATACTCGTTGATCGTTGGTTATTCAGGGTCGCTCAATAATGATATCAAAGAAAGAGCAACAATTTTTAATACACGGGTTACACCTTCAACGGATCCAGACAACCAAAATATCCCGTTGGATAGCACCTATGTTTCGGACCGTAGCAGCAGGCATTTGACGCTTCCGTTGCGACATAATGTAGGTATTACCCTTGCACGTAACAACCGATGGTTAATCGGGGCCGATTTTAAATATGCCGATTGGTCAAGATTTCAGACCAGAGCGGGTGAAAACGAACTACGGAAGAATTATGGCGTAGCGATTGGTGGTCAGATTACACCAGATGTTACTTCGCTTAAATATCTGAACCAAGTAGACTATAGAGTTGGTTTCAGGTATAATAAAACACAATATTTCTTAAGCGACCAGAATATCAACGATATGGCGGTTACTGTAGGTGTGGGACTGCCGTTGGCAAGAAATCAATTTTCAGGAGCTTTCTCTAAAATAAACTTCTCTGCAGAATTTGGCCAAATGGGCAAAATCAGCAACAGTCTCCTACGTGAACGCTATATTAACTTTAATATCGGCTTTACCCTCAATGACCGCTGGTTTAGAAAACCGCCTTTAGATTAATTAATACGATGGTACGCAAGACATTTGCTTCATCCATATTCCAAAATATATCGCCCCTAGTAATCTTATTTTTACAAGGGGCGCTCTCATTGACCTCTTGCGAACCGGATCTAAAAGAGGTAGACCGCATTGCCAATATGAAAAAGGAAGAGGCGGTCGACATTTCGCGTCATGTCGATATTATTTATAGCGATTCCACACGGGTAAAAGCGAATCTTACAGCCCCTGAAATGCGTATCAAACACGATAGCACCGAAGTATACGAATTTCCAAAAAGCATAAAAATCATCTTTTACGACGACAATTTAAAGGAAACTCAGCGAATTACTTCCGACCATGCTATTCGGCGGGAAAAAGAAAAGACCACCGTATTTACCAAAAATGTGGTGGTTACTATGGCTGACGGTTCTGTCATCAAAACAGAAGAGATCATCTATGACGAAAGTAAAGCCGATAGCAACAGCAACATGACCTTTTATAATCATGTTCCCATTACGGCATTCTTTCGGGATAATCGCGGTAACTTACAAGGTTCATCATTTACTTCGGACAAGGATTTTAAACACGTCAATATAGCCAATGCAACTGGTTATACGGTGATCACCAACAACAGTCTCTTCCCTTCCTTAGGTAAATAACTATTTGCAGGCCATAAACCAGATTCAGGTTTAGCTTAACAGCAGGTATAGATCCGAGACAATACCTCCAGGCAGTTTATTTATACGATTAAGTTGTTCAAAACGAATCATTTGAACTAAAAGAGCACAAAAAACTCCACTTTATACAAATAGTTTTCAAATTTGTTTTGTTACATTCAGGAAAATATTCCGTTTTTTTTTATAAAAATTGTATCTTGCACCGCATTTTGCTATGCTATGCATAAATTAACGAAATACAAGTATTTACACAATATAAACACAATAAGCAGACTATGGGATTAATGGGCTTTTTGCGTAACAAAGCTGGTGTCATCTTGACCGCAGCTATGGCTATCGCAATTTTAGCATTTTTACTAGGCGATGTCGTTCGAGGGGGAGCTCCTTTTTGGGCGAGACATCAAAATCGTGTAGGGGAAGTCAACGGAACTGAAATTGAATATCCTGAGTTCAGTAAGCAAGTTGAACAAACAGAGGAAATGTTCAAACAACAAATGGGCGGTGCAGTGACCCCTCAAATGCGGACCTACGCTGTTCAACAAGTATGGAATCAATTTTTATCAAGAGAAATCTTGAAAAAGGAAATTGAAAAAATCGGTTTGACTGTCGGTAAAGACGAATTAAATGATTTAGTGCAAGGTAACAACCCTTCACCTCAAATCGTTCAAGCGTTTACCAACCCACAAACAGGACAATTTGACCCGAGTCAACTGCGTGCTTTTATCACCCAAATGAACACATCAGGTAACCAACAAGTGGCTGAACAATGGGAGGAACTACTGAAAGGCGTTAGAGATGAGCGTTTAAGCAGCAAATATGGCGAATTGCTTTCTAATAGCGTATATGTTACTTCTTTGGAAGCAAACGAAGAATACCAAGAGCGTAATAAACTAGCAGACTTCAAATACATTCTTTTGGATTACGCTTCTGTTAAGGATGCTGATGCCAAATTGACTGATGCAGATTACCAAGAATATTATAATGAGCATAAAAGTATGTTCAAAACACAAGAGGAAACACGTGCGATCCAATACGTAATGGTGGATGCAAAACCTCTTGCAAAAGATTCATTGGCCGTAAAAGAGACGATCAATAAATTGAAACAAGATTTAATCGTTGCTAAAGATGACTCTTTATTTGCTTCGATCAATTCAGACAACAAATTTCCGTTTACTTATGTGAAAAAAGGACAGTTGAGTCCTTCATTGGATTCCGTTGTCTTCAATGTTGCGGCCGGAACAACTGTGGGACCTTTCTTAAACAACAATGCGTATGAAATTGCAAAAGTTGTTTCGACGATCGTAAGCCCTGATTCTGTGAAAGCATCACACATACTATTGGATCCTGCTGCCGAAGGTGGAATGGATAAAGCATTGGCGAAAGCAGATTCGATCAAAGGATTGATTCAAAAAGGAGACAATTTTGCGGCATTGGCGGTTCAATTCAGCAAAGATCCAGAGAGCAAAACCAACGGTGGCGAGCTGGGTACTTTAACAAGAGGCCGTATGGCTCCAGATCTTGAGACAGCCATCTTCGAAAGTAAAACAGGCGATATCAAAGTTGTAAAATCACAATATGGTGTCCATGTCATTAAAATTGAAAAACAATCAGGAAGTTCAAAATATGCAAAAGTTGCTATCATTGACAAAGTGATCAACAGCGGAAAAGAAACGTTGAACAATGCACATAGCAAAGCAACAGCATTCTTATCTGCAGCTACAGCACAGAACTTTGCTCAAGAAGCGAAAAAAATTGGTCTGGAAGCAAAAACAGCCTCACGCGTAACAGCGATGGACAATGTATTAGATGGCGCCGAAGCTCCACGTGATTTAATCAAATGGGCTTTCGAAGCTAAAAAAGGCGATATTTCAGATAAAGTTTTCGAAACTGAAACCTCTTATATCTTAGCAAACTTGGTCGACATACAGCCTAAAGGAACTCTTTCCTTGGATGCTGTTAAGAAAGATATCGAACCTGCAGTAAGAAATATGGTTAAAGCTAGAATCTTGAAAGATAAATTTGACAAGGCTTTAGCAGGTACATCTTCTATTGATCAAGTAGCACAAAAAGTTGGTAAAGCAGCTATTCACGTTGAAAATGTTGTCTTCGCAAATCCAGTTATTCCTGGTGTTGCATTAGAAAACAAAGTGGTTGGTACTGTTTTTGGGCTACAGCCAAACAAACCTTCCAAAGCGATTGAAGGCAATACCGGTGTATATGTTGTACAAGTAAATGGTTTTACCAATCCTGCCGCGATTTCGGATATCAACGGACAAAAGAAACAAATGCTTGCAGCTAAAGCACAACGCGCTTGGGGATCTATTTTCCGCGCTTTACAAGACAAAGCTGAAATCATTGACAATAGAGTGAAATTCTTTTAAAAGATTTTTAAGTAAATTTGTAGCCGGACGAATTATCGTCCGGCTTTTTTTTTGATGTAAATATGGATATTCAAACAGCTATTGTCAACAAAGTTGCGCAAAGTGGGTTAGTCACAGTTGACCTGGCCAACTACCATCCTAAAGCAGACAATGTAGTCTATGATATTAAGGATAATCTCTTCCATGGCTTGATTCTTAAAGAAAAGGATTTCCGAGAATTCATTAAGACACACGACTGGTCGCAATACGAAGGTAAACATGTCGCAATTACGTGTACTGCCGATGCTATTGTTCCGACCTGGGCTTATATGTTATTAGCCAACAAATTGGAACCCTATGCGAAGACAGTTATTTTTGGGGATTCAGAGGAGTTGTTGCGTATGCAGTATGCTGCGGCAATCGAACAGATTGACATGGAACAATTTCGAGATCAACGTGTGGTTGTGAAAGGTTGTGGTGATATTTTTATTCCGGAGTCTACCTTTGTGCAGTTTACGGTAAAATTGAGTAAGGTAGCAAAGAGTATTATGTATGGTGAACCCTGTTCTACGGTCCCCGTATTTAAGCGGACACAGCCTAAATAACTCAGCTCAACATAAGTATATGTCATCGTCCATGAAGGTCTCATTAACTCCAAAAGTTAAATTTATTTGAATGAAATTAACATTTCTTTTTCAAACAAATTTCGTAAACTTACGTACATGAAACTTATATCGACTTTGCTCCTTTACTTATCCGTTATCGTAAGTACTGCTTTCGCTCAAGATTTACCGCATTTAAAAGAATCGGCATTTAAAGGTGGCGAGAAATTAAAATATAAACTCCGTTATGGCTTTATTTCAGCCGCAACAGGGACATTAACCGTTGAGGATACCAAGGATGGAGCCGGAAACCCTTCCTTTCATCTATACGCTGCCGGCAAAACAGCTGGCGCCTTTGCCATATATACGGTGAGAAATGAATACAACTCGTATATCAATAGCAAGACATTTTTACCGTATTACTATACGGAAAACATTCGTGAAGGAGGATATAGACGGAACGATAAGGTGCGCTTCAACCAGGAGACAAATAGTGTTGTAGGCAACAAGGGGACTTTCAATTCGAAGGTAGATCAGACTTTCGACTTGCTTTCTTCCTATTATTTCGCCCGAAATCTAGATCTGTCGACTGTTAAACCAGGAGAATCTTTTAAGCTGACTTATTTTTTGAATGATGAGATTGCCACCTTAGGCATACAATATATTGGAATAGAAAAAATAAAAACGGAATTAGGCACTTTAGAATGTCTCAAATTCAGTCCTGAGATTAAACCAGGACGTATCTTTAAAAAAAATAGCAAGCTTTATCTGTGGGTAACCAATGATGGCAACCGTATTCCGGTCAAAGCCAATGTAGATATTCTAATCGGTTCGGTAACACTGGAATTACTCGAAGCCAGTGGATTAAAATACAAATTGGGACAGAAAGCAAGCTACTCAAAATAATTAGAATGATTGAAGTAGGAAATGTATTGGTGCACGAAGATCTAATCAACAATGACTTTGTGTGTAATTTATCAAAATGTAAAGGAATTTGTTGTATTGAAGGCGATTCAGGCGCACCTTTATTGGAGAGTGAAAAGGCTATATTGGAGGAGATTTATCCCAAAGTAAAGCCCTATATGACCGAGAAAGGTATTGAAGCGATTGAAGAGCAAGGGAAGTATGTTGTCGATATTGATGGCGATCTAACGACCACTTGTGTTGATGGGAATAAAGAATGTGCCTATGTGACCTGGGAAAATGGCATTACAAAATGCGCTATCGAAAAAGCTTACGAACTTGGCGAGGTGCATTGGCGAAAACCCGTTTCGTGTCACCTCTATCCTATCAGGACAACACATTACCCCGAATTCGACGTACTTCACTATGACCGTTGGCATATCTGTAAAGATGCATGCTCATTTGGTAAAGAATTACAGGTCCCTGTATTTAAATTTTTAAAGGATCCTCTCATCCGAACCTATGGTGAGGAATGGTACAAAAATCTTGAGAAAGCAGTCGAAGAGTTGTAACAAAATCACTATCTTTAAGCTTTAACTATTTTGGTATTTCACCCCAATTCATGTCAAAATTAAGAGAGATCCAACGTCCTATTGCCCATGAACTTGAGGCTTTTGAAAAAAAATTCAAAGCTTCAATGAAAAGCTCCGTCCCCTTGTTGGATCGCATTACACAATACCTGATCAAACGTAAAGGCAAACAAATGCGGCCCATGTTTGTGTTCTTTTCTGCTGGGATATGCAACGGAATCAATGAATCCACCTACAGAGGAGCTGCTCTCGTAGAATTGCTGCATACCGCATCACTCGTACATGATGATGTGGTAGACAACTCCTACGAACGCAGAGGTTTTTTTTCCATCAATGCTTTGTGGAAAAATAAAATTGCTGTTTTGGTGGGTGATTTTCTGCTGTCAAGGGGCCTGCTCCTTTCTGTAAAACATCAGGATTATCACTTACTAAAAATTGTATCGGAAGCTGTTGATCAGATGAGCGAAGGTGAATTGCTTCAAATCGAAAAGGCCCGTAAACTGGATATCGAAGAGTCTATTTATTTTGAGGTCATTCGAAAGAAAACAGCTTCGCTGATTGCCTCTTGCTGTGCCTGTGGATCGGCTTCTTCGAATGCAGATCAGGAGACAATCGACAAGCTCCATCAATTTGGTGAAAAGATCGGAATTGCATTTCAAATCAAGGACGATTTATTCGACTTTGGTTTAGATGACGTTGGCAAACCACTCGGCAATGACATCAAAGAGAAGAAAATGACCTTACCGTTAATCTATGCCTTGAATCAAGTGACTTCAAGTGAAAAGCGAAGGATCATTAATTTGATTAAAAACCATAATGAAGACACACACAAAGTGGCTGAAGTCATCGACTTTGTCCGCCAGAGTGGTGGGCTCGAATACGCTACAAATAAGATGCTGGAATACCAACAAGATGCTTTCCGGATCTTGGAAGACTTTCCCGACAGTGAATACAAATCGGGGTTGGAGCAACTGGTAAAATATACAACAGAAAGAAAAAAATAAAATGAGTCACGAATTAATGTTTTTTGGCGGATTCCTCATCTTTATTGCACTTATGCTAGCAATAGATCTAGGCTTATTCTCCAAAGGCGACAAACCTGTTAGCCTAAAGATGGCTAGCATCATGAGCGCCATCTGGGTCTTATTCTCCTTGGGTTTCTATTGGCTTCTCCGTCACTATGGATTTGAATTGCACAATATCCATGACTTGGACCACCTTCAAGAAATCATTACCAAACACCACCACGATATTAAAATCATTCCCGGTGATTTAGCGGCGAGTCTCGAGCTCTACAACAAAAACCTTGGTCTGGAATATATCACCGGTTACGTTGTGGAATATGCCCTATCCGTAGATAATATCTTTGTGATGGTATTATTATTTACTTCTTTTGGCATTCCGGAGCGCTATTACCATAAAGTTTTGGTGTGGGGAATTTTGGGCGCAATCATTATGCGTTTCTTGTTTATTTTCCTTGGCGCAACCCTTATTGCTAAATTCGGCTGGATCCTCTATGTTTTTGGCGCTTTCTTGGTCTTTACAGGGGTCAAAATGTTTATCAACCGTAACCAGGACGAAGAAGTGGATCCACAGAATCACCCGGTCGTTAAATTTGCTTCCCGATACTTTAAGGTAACCCCCAAATTAGATGGTGGACACTTCTTCCATGTAGAGAACGGCGTGAAATATATGACACCGCTATTTCTTGTACTGCTGGTCATAGAATTTACGGATTTGATTTTTGCTGTGGATTCTATCCCTGCAATTTTCTCGGTTACCAAAGATCCCTATGTTGTATTTTTCTCCAATATTTTTGCAATACTTGGATTGCGGTCGATGTTCTTCCTTTTGGTCAATATCATCCACAAATTCCAATACCTCAAAGTAGGTTTAGCATTTTTGCTGGTCTTCATTGGTTTAAAAATGCTGCTGCATCATTGGTTGGCCGAAGTAGGTTTTACAACAACGCATTCGTTGATCGTTATTGTCGGCATACTTGCATTGAGTATCATTGCTTCGCTGCTTTTTCCGAAAAAAGCTGAACCGACTGATTAAACGACTATTGAAAGCGTACCGACGGTCATTATTCGGCGATAAACTCCGGTAATCTGCGCGAAATTACAAACGATACAGAACACCATGGTCAGAAAGAAATTTCTGACCATTTTTATGTGATATTATGCTTTATGCATATCCTATTCTCCAGCAAAAGATTGCAGAAAAACAGCAGATTTTTAAGAACAATTATTTTACAGAGGAATTTACCTTACTAAATTTTATTTATTTAATTTAGCACCACACTAAATTAACAAAATACTAACAATGAATTGGAATAAAACGATTGTACTAGCTGCTTCACTTTTCGCAGCTTCATTCCAAGTACAAGCACAAGACAACTTGATCAATGCGCTAAAAGCAAATCAAAATGACAATAGCAAATCTGGATTTACATTTACTGAAGTTATCAATCTGGGTAACACATCCATCAAAAACCAAGGTTCATCTGGTACGTGTTGGTCTTATTCAGGTAATTCTTTCCTGGAGTCAGAAATGATCCGTATGGGTAAAAAACCAGTGGAGATCTCACAAATCTATACCGCGCGCAACACGTATTTAGATAAAGCACGCACGTATGTACGCCTTCATGGCGGATTGTCATTGGGTGAAGGTGGTCAATTCCATGATGTGTTGAACTCTTTCCGTAAATATGGTACAATGCCGCAATCGGCTTACACAGGTCTTCACTACGGTACTACACGTAACAACTTTGGTGAAATGACCAATATGTTGGATGCGATGTTAGGGGCAGTAGTAAAGGGTAAAACGTTAACGCCAAACTGGGAAAAAGCGTATACCGCTGCGATGGATTCTTATCTTGGGGAAGTACCTGAGAAATTTGACTATAACGGTAAATCCTATACACCGCGCACCTTTGCAGATCAGGTAATCGGTATCAATCCGGATGATTACGTGGGTATTGCTTCGGTAACTGACCACCCATACTACAGCCAATTCGTATTGTTGATTCCAGACAACTGGTCATTCGACCGTTTCTATAATGTTAAGATGAACGATTTAACGGACATTATTGACAACGCTTTACAAAAAGGTTATACGGTAGCTTGGGCTACTGACGTATCAGAAAAAGGTTTCTCTTGGAAAAATGGTGTAGCTTATGTACCAGAAAAACCTTTCGAGGAAATGACAGATCAAGAAAAGTCCACAATGTTTGTTGGTCCTAAACCAGAGTTAAAAGTAACACCGGAAGAAAGACAAAAAGCTTTCGACAACTGGCAAACTACAGATGACCACGGTATGCATATCGTAGGTCTTGTAAAAGATCAAAACGGAAAAGAGTATTACATCGTTAAAAACTCTTGGGGTACAACAAATGACTACCATGGTTATTTGTATGCATCAAAAGAATTTGTACGATATAAAACAACTTCTTTGATGTTACATAAAGACGGTCTAACAAAAGATTTAAAATCGAAGATAAATATCAAATAAGCGATTTATCAGTCCACGAAAACACCTCTGAAATTAATACTTCAGAGGTGTTTTTGTTTTCAGATTAATTTAATAACTTAAACATAATTATGAATCTTTTGTTGAGTGAGTATGAGAAGTATAATCGCGTTATGCCTTACAATTTTATTCGGGAATTTGGCTCAAGCCCAGACTAAGGGAGTGAAATTTGTAGAAGGGTTGAGTTGGAAGCAGATAAAGGAACGGGCACAAGCTGAGAACAAGTTTATCTTCGTAGAGCTATTTGCAACCTGGTGTGGCCCATGCCAATATATGAGCAATGAGATCTTTCCCCTAGAGCAGGTGGGGCAGCCAATCAATCAGAACTTCATTAGTGTAAAAGTGCAAATGGATTCGACAGAGTCCGACAATGCCAATGTCAAAAAATGGTATGCCGATGCGCGTGCTATTTCCAATGAATACAATATTCAATCCTTTCCCACATTTCTTATCTTTAATCCCGATGGGCAGGCGGTACACCGGATTGTCGGTGCAAGTGATGCTCCCGAATTTGTCGGACATGTGATGGATGGACTAAATCCCGAAACACAGTATTACACGCTGTTAAAAAAATTCGAGAAAAGACCCCAAGATATTTATACGGCCAAGCAGATGCTGAAAGCAGCAAATATCGCTTACGATGAAAATACTGCACGAAAGGCAGAAAATACCTTAGCGAATTCATTGGGTACGGATGAGTTATTCAAAAAAGAAAATGTCCATATTTTATTGGCAGCTGCCAAATTCACCAATTCAAAAGCTTTTAATCTTATTCGCAACAATAAAGAGAAAATCGATATTCTATTAGAGTCACCAGGTATTGCCAACCGCACCCTGGCTAATGTTGTCGTCAACGAATTATTTCAGATTAAGATTGATGCCAAACATGAACCCAACTGGGATAGTTATCAGAATGAACTCGCTGCAAAATATCCAGACATCGATTTCATCCCGATGTTCAAGAAAATAAAAGCACACTATTACCTTCAGGTGAAGAATTACGTCGCCATGAAGAATACCATCAATGATTACCTTTCGTCAGAAGATTTTACCCCACACCAATTAAATACCTTTGCCTGGACTATTTTTAATAATAGCAGTGATACTGCATGTATTGAATCCGCGTTAAGCTGGAGCAAGAAATCCATCCTTGAGGATCCAAGCAGTGCATTTTTGGATACCTATGCAAATCTGCTCTATAAGAAAGGAGAAAAAGAAAAAGCCATAAAGTGGCAAAACAAAGCGATCGAAATGGCCAGTGAGGACGATCGTCCTATCTATCAAGAAACACTGGACAAAATGATGAAAGGAATAAAAACTTGGGAAAACTAAACCTATCCCGACCAATACGAACGATTAAATTAAAAATCCAAAATACCAACATTATGAAAAAATTGATTTTAATGCTATTTCTAATTCCAACCCTCCTATTTGCGCAGAGCGAAGGGGTCAAATTTGAGCATGGGCTCAATTGGAGTCAGATTAAAGAAAAAGCGGCTAAAGAAAACAAATTCATTTTTGTAGACTGTTTTACAACCTGGTGTGGCCCCTGTAAATATATGTCGAGTACCATCTTCCCACAAGCCAAAGTAGGCGATTTTTTCAATGCTAAATTTGTCAATGCAAAAATTCAGATGGATAAAACTAAGAATGACAATGAAGATGTAAAATCATGGTACGAAGAGGCCGATCGTTTTGCCAAAGAATATAAAGTTAGAGCCTACCCAACTTTTCTGATCTTTGACTCAAAAGGTACCCTTGTGCATCGTATCGTAGGTGGTGGTGAAGCGGACGATTTTATAGCGAAAACACAAAAATCACTTGATCCAAATACACAATATGAAACACTATTGGCAAAATTCAATGCCGACCCAACAAATGTAAACATCGCCAAAAGTATGGCTATAGCTGCCAAAGAAGCTTATGATCAAGAGACACAAGCAAAAGCGGAAGGAGTCGTATTAGCGTCCTTGTCTACGGATCAAATCTTTACAAAGGAGAATGTTAGTTTATTACTTTCAGCGGCGAATGTTGTCGATTCTAAGGCTTTTAATTTAATCAAAGACAATCCTGCTAAATTTGATGTCGTTAGTGAAAAAGTGAAAGCAAATGACTTCCTCTCCCAACTGTTGGTTAGTAATGCAGTAAACACCAAAATTCGTGCAAAGGAAACAGTTGATTTTACGAGCATAGAAAAAGAATTGGCGCAAAAATATCCGACTGTGAATACAGAGAAAGCAAGTCTCGAAATGCAACCACGTTATTATGGTTATACCAAAAATTACCCTGGTTTAAGAGATAGCTTCAATAAATACATTGCAAAATATGGTTCAACCATTACCGCTGCAGAACTAAACAACATGGCGTGGTCCATTTTTGAAAACTGCAATGACCCAGCGTGCCTAAAAGCAGCAGCTGAATGGAGCAAATTATCCAACGAAAAAGAAAAAGATGCACCCATGTATTTAGACACTTTTGCAAACATATTATATCGCCTCGGAGAAAAAGAAAAAGCAATTAAAACGCAAGAAAAAGCGATCTCACTCATTACCGATGCTACTCAAAAAGAAGAATATGTAGCAACATTACAAAAAATGAAAAAGGGTGAAAAGACCTGGCAATAAGAAGATATTCGAATAGTCAATGAATAAAAAAAGCCGCAATCAAATTATTGATCGCGGCTTTTTTATGGAGAACAAGACAGACAATATGTTGAGTCTTTGACTGCTGTCCGCTTATTTTAATTCTTTAATACCCATATTCCAAAGGGCAAAAGCATATTTATCAACTGTACTATTGATCAGGACTTCTGTTGACCTTCCCGCACCGTGACCAGCTTTTGTCTCAATACGAATCAATACAGGATTATCACAAGCTTGTTTTGCCTGTAGTTCGGAAGCAAACTTATAGGAGTGCGCCGGTACCACCCGATCATCATGATCTCCCGTAAAGACCATCGTCGCTGGGTAACAAACTCCAGTTTTCACATTGTGCACCGGAGAATATGCTTTCAGATAGTCAAACATTTCTTTGCTATCATTGACTGTACCATAATCATAGGACCAACCTGCACCAGCTGTGAAGGTATGATAACGCAACATGTCCAAAACACCGACCTCGGGAAGTGCGACCTTGGCTACTTTGGGATCTATTGTCATTGTTGCCCCCACGAGCAAACCACCATTGGATCCCCCCGATAAAGCGGTGTACTCGGGTGATGTATAACCATTCTCCTGAAGATAATGTGCGGCGGCAATAAAATCATTAAACACATTCAACTTATTGAACTGTCTGCCGCCATCATGCCATTTCTGACCATATTCGCCGCCCCCACGTAAATTCGGAACAGCATAAACACCGCCATTTGCCAACCACACCGCAACGGAAGTACTAAAGGCAGGTGTCAAGCTGATATTAAAGCCGCCATAACCATACACAATCGTCGGGTTTTTCCCATTCAAGACAATCCCCTTTTTGTACGTAATAATCATCGGAACCTTAGTACCATCTTTGGATGTGTAGAAAACCTGTTTCGATTCATACTGATCGGAATCAAACTTCACCTTAGGTTTGATATAAAGTGCAGACTGACCAGAATTCACGTCAAACTTATAACTTGAAGAAGGCGTAATGTAATTTGAAAAACCAAAATAAATTTCTTTTTCCTTTTTCTTGCCCGAAAAACCACTCGCTGTGCCTACACCTGGCAATTCTATTTGCCGAATCTTTTTACCGGTATAATCATATTGAATCACCACTGAAACCGCATCTTTCAAATAATTTGCAAAAAGATAACCACCTCCGGTGCTGATCGAAAGCACATTTTCAGTTTCTGGAATAACATCTTTCCAGTTCTCCTTTGCAGGATTCTTCAAATCCACTCTTACCAAACGGTTGTTGGCAGCCTTGTAGTTTGTCTCCAATAAGAAACTATCCCCAATATTGTCAACGACACCTGTATTGGCATCAAAATGATCTTGTAGGCAGACAATCTTGCTATTCGGTTGCTGGAGATCCTGATAATAAAGTTCATTTCCTGTTGTCGTATTTGCAGCTGAAATAATCAGGTAACGTTGATCGTCTGTTAATGAAGCACCGACATAACGTCTCGGTGTTGCAGCACCGCCAAAAACCAATTTATCTGTAGACTGAGCTGTTTTAAGTTTATGGTAGTATAATTTATGTTGGTCTGTTTTTTCAGAAAGTTCAGATCCCTTTGGCTTATCGTAACTCGAGTAATAAAAACCATCGTTTCCTTTCCAAGCAATACCAGAGAATTTGACATCTACTAATATTTCTCCCACAGGCGCCTTATCTTTGGCATTCAGTACAATGACTTTCCGCCAGTCCGATCCCCCTTCAGAAATAGAATAGGCGACTAAACTCCCATCCTTTGAAAACGAAACATCGGCCAATGAAGTCGACCCATCTTTCGAGAACGTATTTGGGTCCAAGAAAACTTCTTCTGCTCCTCCCTCCCCCAGTTTACGGTAGAGGACAGCATGTTGCTGCAAGCCATTATTCTTAAAAAAATAAGTGTACTCGCCTTCCTTAAACGGGGTTCCTATTTTTTCATAATTCCATATTTCGGTTAATTGATCTTTTAATTTTGTACGGAATGGAATAGCATTCAAGTAGTCAAAAGTCACTTTATTCTCTGCCTGTACCCAGCTTTTTGTTTCAGCTGAACGATCATCTTCCAACCAGCGGTAAGGATCGGCTATCTTTTCACCCCAAAATTCATCCACGACGGTTCCTTTATTTGTCGTCGGATATGTCAACTGTTGTCCATAACCAGTCGTCGCTGTACCTGCCATACCTATCATCATTAGGATAAGACCAAAATTCTTATTTATCATAAAACCTTATACTTGTTTCAACCAATCTAAGTTTTATTCACTTAGCATTTGAAAATTCAATTTGAGTTGAATATAAACAAATTTATCGACCTCTTACCTACCTCAGGCAGTTTTTTCTCTTCCTCGAATAATAACTAAAAAGCCTAGATTCATCACTTCCCGCTTGTCCTTTACGTTAGCATCCAAACTACCTAAATCAAAGCGAATAAATAAACAAAACATGGGCCGCTCATAGTAGCGTTAGATACATTTCTGCAGCGTATATTTTTATCACAACCGAAATTTCTTTAGATTTATTTAAATCTTGAAAATATTATAACCATGTTTAAAAAAGTCATATACCTTTCTTTGTCGATTTCCATTCTTCAAATCGGAATAAGCGAAGCACAACAATTACCTATAGATCAGCAATATCGAGCCACCCCTACCAAGATCAATGATCTTGTCCACACCAAACTCGATGTACGTTTTGACTATACAAACCAATTTCTGAATGGCAAAGAATGGGTCACTTTACAACCCTATTTCTACCCAACAGACTCCCTCCGCCTTGACGCAAAAGGCATGGATATTAAACAGGTATCTTTGGTCAATGGCACACAAATGATTCCCTTGAAATATACCTATGATGATCACTCTCTACTGATTAAGCTCGACCGGAATTACCTTGCAAAGGAGCAATATACAGTATACCTCGATTATACCGCAAAGCCCAATTTATTGAAGGCGCAGGGCAGTGCAGCAATCAACGATGCTAAGGGGCTTTATTTTATCAATCCAGATGAACGCACACCCAACAAACCTCGTCAAATATGGACACAGGGCGAGACTGAAGCATCATCAGCCTGGTTCCCGACAATTGATCGCCCCAACCAAAAGACGACGGCTGAAATCTCCATGACCGTTCTTGACAATTACGTCAGTTTATCGAACGGTGCATTGAGCAATCAACAGAAAAATAGTGATGGTACACGTACAGATACCTGGAAAATGGATTTACCACATGCCCCATATCTATTTATGATGGCCGTTGGTGATTTTAAAATCTATCAGGACAAATACAACAATATCCCCGTTGACTACTACCTTGAACCGAAGTATGCACCCTATGCCAAAGATATCTTCGGAAAGACACCGGCCATGATGGATTTTTACAGCAAGACTCTAGGCGTTCCTTACCCTTGGAATAAGTATGCACAGATTGTCTGTCGCGATTATGTCTCAGGCGCCATGGAAAATACAAGTGCAACCCTACATGGCGAACATGTACAAAAGACAAAACGCGAATTGTTGGACGATAATCAGGAGGGAACGATTGCCCATGAACTGTTTCACCAGTGGTTTGGCGATTTGGTAACAGCAGAATCTTGGTCCAATTTGACCATGAATGAATCTTTCGCTACTTTCGGCGAGGTTATCTGGCGTGAGCACGATGGTGGTAAAGATCGTGGCGATAAATCTAGATTTGAAAAACTCCAGTCTTATCTCAAATCGACAAAAAATGGAAAAAGTCCGACTTTAGCCCGTTATTATTATCATGATAAAGAAGATATGTTTGATAATATCAGCTATGCAAAAGGTTCATTGATTCTCTATGCTTTAAAAGAACAAATGGGTGATGAAGCGTTCTATCAATCGCTGAAAAAATATTTGACAGACAATTCCTTTAAAACCGGCGAACCGCAACAGCTCCGTCTAGCGATGGAAGAGGTGACCGGAAAAGACTGGGCTCCGTACTTCAATCAATGGTATTACCAAGGTGGGCATCCAATTTTGAAAATCACGACAAGAAACGGAGAGAACAGTATCATCCTGAATGTAGCCCAAATTCAAGATTCAACCGTGCAGACATTCCAGCTTCCCTTAGCCGTCGATATCTATACGAAAAATGGGAAGACCAGACAGACCTTTCAACTCAACAAGCGGAATGCCCAATTTATGATTCCTTTACCTGCTGCTGTTGAATTTATTGATGTCGATCCCGAAAAAACACTCGTTGGTCAAATTCAAATCGATAAGTCAGATGCCGACTATCTGTATCAATATGAGCATGCACCTTCATTTGCTAACCGCGTCGGTGCGATTGCATACGCCTCAAAAAATCCGACAAATACCATCAGCCAGCAAATCTTAACAAAAGCATTGGCGGATACCGATGCGGATCTTGCTGCAACAGCAATTCAAGGGCTCGATTTAAGCAATCCCACGGTTCGCAAATCAACAGAAAAAACAATCTTGACACTTGCGGAGAAATCCGAAGCCTCTGTCATCCGCGCCTCTGCGATTCAAAAGCTCGCACAGACAAAAGATAAAAAATACAAAAGTCTAATTCTGAACGCTGTAAATGACAAATCTTATATGGTTATCGCAAGTTCAATCATGGCGATAAAAAGTGCTTATCCCGATCAACTTCAGCAGTCTTTGAAGCGCATTGACCCCGATGCCACGGAATATCTAAAGGCGCTCATCACCGAATTATCGAAATCATAGCAAATTATATTGTGGCGGCGAATTTTGTATTCGCCGCCATTTTTTTTAGTTTTGGCCACATGTCAACAAGAACAAAAATTTATTTTGCCTCCGACTTTCATCTTGGATCTTACCCCTTGGAACGTTCACGGGAAAGGGAGCTGCAAATTATACAGTGGCTGGACCAGATCAAAACAGATGCTGCGCAGCTCTATCTTGTTGGTGATATTTTTGATTTCTGGTTTGAATATGCCACGGTTGTCCCGAAAGGCTATATCCGCTTTTTGGGTAAATTAGCCGAAATTTCGGATCTCGGCATTCCCATTACTTTATTTAAAGGAAACCACGATATGTGGATGTTTGACTACCTCAAAAAGGAATTAAATGTTCAGATCATCGACAATGAGCTGGAATTAAAACTCAACGGAAAACACTTTTATATTCACCACGGCGATGGATTAGGTTCGGGTGATTACAAATACAAGGTACTCAAGAAAGTATTTCGGAGCCGTCTCTGCCAATGGTTATTTGCGCGGTTGCACCCAAATTTTGGAATCGGAATCGCGACACGCTGGTCCAAACATAGTAGGCTTTCGAATAATGAGGACGAAAAGTTTTTGGGTGAAGACAAAGAATGGCTGATTGGCTATGCAAAGGAGCTGGAGTCAACCCAACATCACGACTATTATATCTTTGGCCATAGACATCTTCCTTATGATGTTGAACTCAACTCCAATAGCCGTATTCTAAATTTAGGGGAATGGATCAATTACCATACCTATGCAGTATGGGATGGTGAAACTTTACGTTTGGAAAAATGGGCGAGCAAATCCTAATTTCTTTATCCGATTGCCTGAACGGTTACCACTTTCTAACGCCTGAAAGTGCTGTAAAATTGGAGCAGGTCAGTAAGAAAATCACAGCGAAAAGAAATAGCCTGCTGATCGAACAGGACAAAATTCAAAAAAATCTCTATTTTCTGGCTTCCGGATTAGCCCGCGTTTACTACGAGACGGCCAACCGTCAGATTACCCTGGATTTTGTTTCACCCGGTGGAACGCTCATATCCATGAATAGTTATGTCCATGATACCCCAGGTTATGAAAATATAGACCTTTTGGAGGACAGTGTTGTTTATCAGATAGACCAAAAGCAACTTTTTGATCTCTACGAAAGTGATATTGCCATTGCCAACTGGGGAAGAAAGATGGCTGAACTTGAATTTATCAAGGCCGAGCAACGAACCATGTCCAAGCTCTTTAATACTGCCCAAGAGCGCTATGCCGAGTTACTTCAAAAATACCCTCAATATATTCAACGGATCAAACTTGGTTACATCGCCTCCTATCTCGGTGTCAGTCAGGTTACCCTAAGCCGGATTCGCGCAAATATTCACACAAATTTTTAACATTTGTAAAAATTATTATCGCCCTAAAGCCGGATCTTTGTATCGAAACAAAAAATCAAAAAAGATATGAACTGGGTATTTTTAATATTGGGTGGATTATGTGAAATCGGCTTTACGACCTGCTTAGGTAAAGCCAAAGATGCGACCGGAAATGCGCAATGGCTCTGGTACGGTGCCTTTGTCGTATTCTTATTTGCAAGTATGGGCTTATTGATCAAAGCTACACAGACACTTCCCTTAGGCACAGCTTATGCTGTTTGGACCGGAATAGGTGCAGTAGGTACCGTTTTAATGGGGATCATCTTCTTTAAGGAGCCCGCAGATTTTTGGCGCATATTCTTTATTTTCACGCTGATTGCTTCCATCGTGGGACTAAAAGCAGTTTCCTCTCATTAATAGCAGGCTAGGTTGTTTAAAAGCAACAAAATTTCCTTACTTTTGTACACTCAATAGTAATCTAGGTCATACATTCCTAGAAGAAGCATTTTTGATATATGTTAGATAAATTACAAGCGATAAAAGAAAGATGGGAAGAAGTGGAAGCTGAATTGAGCAACCCTGATACCATGCAAGATATGAAACGTTTTGCCAAATTGAATAAAGAGTACAAAGATTTGGGCAAAATCGTGGATCAGTACCATATTTACAAAAATATGGTGAGTAATATTGATACCAATAAGGACATCATCATGAACGAGAAGGATCAAGAACTTCGTGAGATGGCTAAAGAGGAATTGGATCTTTTATACGTAGCAAAAGAAGAAAAAGAAGAAGAAATTCGCTTAATGTTGATTCCTAAGGATCCTGAAGATGCGAAAAATGCCATTATCGAAATTCGTGGTGGATCAGGTGGTGATGAAGCAGCCTTATTCGCTGGCGACCTTTACCGCATGTACACACGTTATTTCGAAACCAAAGGCTGGCGCAACGAAGTAATGGACGTTACCGAAGGAACTTCTGGCGGTTATAAGGAGGTGATCTTAAAAGTCATCGGTGAAGACGTTTACGGACAATTGAAATACGAATCAGGTGTACATCGTGTACAACGCGTTCCGGATACGGAGACACAGGGTCGTGTACATACTTCTGCAGCATCTGTTGCAGTTCTTCCTGAAGCTGAAGATGTCGATGTTGAGATCAATCCGGGTGATATTGAATTACAGACATCCCGTTCAGGTGGTGCTGGTGGACAGAACGTCAACAAGGTTGAAACAAAAGTGCAGTTGACGCATAAACCAAGTGGTATCGTTGTGGTTTGTCAGGTAGAACGTTCCCAATTAGCCAACCGTGAGTTAGCGATGGAGATGTTGCGGAACAAACTTTACGAGCTCGAGTTGAACAAAAAGAACGGCGACATCGCTGCAAAAAGAAAAACTTTGGTATCTACTGGAGACCGTTCGGCAAAAATTCGTACCTATAACTACCCACAAGGTCGCGTAACGGAGCACCGTATTGGAATGACGATGTACAACTTACCGGCAATTATGGACGGTGATATTCAAGGTATTATCGATGCATTGCAGTTTGCGGAGAATGCAGAGAAGATGAAAGACGGTCAAGTAGATTAGTTTTTTTTCAAAAAATCTTTGCAGATACGTAAACAAACGCTATATTTGCACACCTTCTGAGGAGAAGGGTTGAGGTCTGGTAGTTCAGCTGGTT